>NZ_QFFJ01000001.1:1854152-2163177 GCF_003308995.1 Chitinophaga flava
CTTTCCAACTTTCGCCAGATTTGAGATGAATCCAATGACAAACAGCGCTCCGAAAACAATCAAAACAATTTTTACAACTTTTTTCATTTATTATATTTTTTTTCAATTCAATGTATTGATAATTGAATAAAATTGCGAATGCTTTTTAACCTCAGAAACATTAACATCCAGTACCACAGAGGATTAGCGCAGAAATACAGCAGTATCTTTACTGACAACTTTTTTATCAAGTATCCTTTAAAAACAATAAATGATCTCCCTAACTTTTTTGCCAGACAACATATAAAGGATTATTACAGGACCTTTGTAACGGAACACTAATTCAGGAAGATGGAATATGACGTGATCATTATCGGAGGAGGCCAGAGTGCACTGGCAGTAGCTTATTATCTCAGGCGTACGTCCCTGCGTTATTTACTATTGGACAGTGAAGCCCGCCCTGGTGGCGCCTGGCAGCATGCCTGGCATTCTCTGTCGTTGTTCTCTCCGGCGCAATGGAGCTCACTGCCCGGCATATTCATGCCAGGCGGACAGCAGCATTATCCCAGTCGCGACGAAACCATCCACTATCTGCAGGAATATGAAAACCGGTACCAGTTTCCGGTACAAAGACCAGTGAAAGTACTGAGCGTAGAAAAAGAAGGAAACATTTACCTCCTGCAAACAAGCGCCGGCAGCTACCGCGCGCGCGCAGTGGTGAGTGCTACCGGTAGTTTTGCCAATCCGTATATCCCGGATATTCCCGGCAAAGACCTCTTCCTCGGCAATATCCTGCACTCCTCCCAATACCGCGAACCAGGCGCTTTCAGCGGACAACGGGTAGCCATTGTAGGCGAAGGTAATTCCGGTGCACAACTGCTCGCTGATATATCACCAGTCGCCGATACCCTGTGGATTACACGACAGGCACCCGAATTCCTGCCCGACCATATCGATGGCAAATATCTTTTTGACGCAGCCACCATGCAATATGAAGCTATGCAGCAGGGGAAAGACTTTCAGCGTCCTTCCCTTGGCCATATTGTGATGGTGCCTTCCGTTAAAACAGCCAGGGCCAATGGTGTGTACCAACACTATCTACCCTCTTTCGACTATTTCTATCCCGAAGGAATTGGCTGGAAAGATGGAAAAAAAGAAACAGCCGATGCCGTTATATTCTGTACCGGCTTCCGCCCTGTACTCGAACATCTTCGGCCACTGGGTATTATCCATCCCAACGGAAGGATAGAAACCAAAGGCACCAGAGCCACCACCATAGCAGGTTTGTGGCTGGTAGGCTACGGACAATGGACCGGCTTTGCCTCTGCCACCCTGATCGGCGTAGGCAGGACAGCCCGACAGACTGTTGATGAACTCAACAACTATCTGCAATAACCCCTAACAACGGGTTATTGCAGCCGGATGGTTTGTTCCGTTGGCTTTGCAAATTCAGCCTTCAGGTCCAGCTTAGTGAGTTTCGAATTGTCCAGTTTATACACCAGCACCAACTCCATGTCCGTGATATTGATAAAACTGGAATACAGGGTACCGTATTCCCGATGATGAGGGCCCATGGCTTTGGGCTGTACAGCCCTGGCGGCAATATTTCCTATTTCTTTGAGCCCTGCCGGCTTTCCAGCGGCCTGCAGTTGTTTCACCGCAGCCTCCATCGCAGCATAACGCGGACAGGGATAATTTCCTTTTTCCTTATCAGTTAACAGGAAGTTGGTTGCCATCAGCACATTGTCTTTAATATTGATCAGGTTTCTTTTGCCATCTACCCACTCTACCACAGTGGCATGTCCGAACCTGTCTCCCAGCAACATATGGCCATCTGTGAGCGCCACCTTCTTTTCTTCCAGCAATGTAAGCGCTTCTTCTACTGTGCTGCAAGTCGCCAGTATCTCATCACCCAGGTTGCCGGAAGGATTACTGTATCCTTTTATCCGTTTCTCCAGCGGTGTGGTAGCCCCATCAAAAAACAAACCTGCTTCATTCACCCCTCCCTGCGCTCTGCCATTCCATCCGTACCATAGCCGGGCCAGCTGGTTATCTTTATGCGGAAGAATTTTAATATAAGGGTTTACATCATACCAGTAGTCTTCATTATTCACTGCATAAATCTTTCCCGTTTGTGCATCTATGTAATACAAAATAGAACAGGCTGCAGCAGGCAATACGCCTGTGAACAAACAAAGCCAGCAAAGCAGGATGAAAGGTTTCATGTTGTGAGGTTATTTCAGTGAATTTAAATATTAATTTCCTTCTTCTTCCTGAACACTGTTGACTCACGATAAATTTCATTTATCTTTTTTCGGTATCGGTAAAGAGAATCGTTAGCTTTACGATATACCTTTTTTCATGAAAAAAAATATTTCCGTTTTCGCCCTATTGGCGTTACTGCTGTCGTTAGCCGTTGCCGCCCAACAGCAGCCCACAGCCTATTCCCTGGTTCATTCCACCGCAAACCCCAAGCACGTTGACAGTATAAAAGCCGCTATCCGCGGGATAGACGCGCATGTTTTTCAGCCTTATCAATTCAGGACTATCAAATATCGTTTACTCACACCACTGTCTGTTGGTCGCAACAAACGTTATCCACTGGTGCTGGTGCTGCATGGTTCCGGAGCGGTGGGCACAGACAATATCAGCCAGCTGGGTATACTGGCTAAGATGTGGGCCATGCAGGACATCAGGAAGGACTATCCCGCATATGTAGTAGCACCACAGTTTCCGGAGCGTTCTTCCAATTATGTGATGGATAGCATTCGGGGGATGCTGGTATCAGTACCTGGCCCCAATACCAATACGGTGTTACAACTCATTGATTCCTTAAAGCAGGTATTGTCTGTGGATACCAACAGAATTTATGTGATAGGTTTTTCGATGGGCGCGTCCAGTGTTTACAACAGCATTGGTCTGCGGCCAGGTCTCTTTGCGGCCGGGGTGGCTGTTTCCGGCATACCCGACTTCAACCACCTGCCGGTGCTGGCTTCCACGCCATTATGGACTATCCATGGCAACGCAGACCATGAAAATCCATTCCGCACTGATTCCTTGTTACAGCAAACGCTACGGGGCAGCCGGCAGCGCTTCTGGGAAGCAGACCAGCTGGGCCATGAGATATACAGTGAACTTTATACCACGGCTATATTACCGGCATGGTTGTTTAGTCAGCAGCGTTAATGCCTGATCAGCCCGAGATCCAGTGAATAGGGCGGTTGGCCGTTCATCAGTCCTTTCAGATAAAGGGTGATGGTACCTCTGTCGGCGAGTTTTACACGGGGAATATCGAGAATAGTTTCCATGATGTCTCCATGGAGCTGTTTTACTTTCACCTGGTAGACACCTCCTTTCACCGGTTTAAAACCGGCCACCTCAGCGGGTTTACGGATATTAGCCAGATAAGGCATAGGAGTCGCTGTGAGGCGTACACTGTCTGTTTCCTTAAAGATATCTACCAGTACAGGGGCCGCATCGGGAGAAAGATGCAGAAAACGTACCTGGGCCTGGCCTATGGCTGGCGCTGGTATATTATCGGGCACCAGGGAATAGTTAAGCCTGGAAGGGCTGCCCTGGAGTGTATCATAAATAAAAAGAGAATATTTTTTCCCCTGTTCCACGCACAGATTATCGGCTATCACCACTTTACCATCTTCGGTTTCCACCATCAGGTCGTCTGTGTCTAGTGTGGTAATACTTCTGTAGGCGTTACCATAACGGTTGCTATAGCTGCCGTAGGGAAGTTTGTTCACTCGTTTTCTATCGTTATACACTACGTTTACCGGGCCCGCCTGGGGAGCCGCATTAACAGCCATCAGCAATGCCTGCTGGGCTGCAGGCTTGTTTTTATCCTCCTTACAGGATAAAAGTCCAACAGCAGCAAAAACAGTTAACAGCAAGGTATTCTTTTCCATGATCATCCATTAAATACAAAATGCAGGCCTGACACTGCATTTAAAAAAAGGGCGAAATTAGTTAATCTCTACTCATAAGACATTAAAAAAAAGAAGCCCCCCTATTGCTTATCATTTATTTAACAGGCATCTGAGATTAAAACTCTCTCATCCTGGATTAGAATCCTCTAATGCAGCGCTATATATTCAGTAGTCCCCTTAATTTAGCCCCACATTACTATTATGAATATCTTATTGATAGAAGACGAACCTAGAGTAGCAGCGTTTATCAGAAAAGGACTGGAAGCACATCAACATACGGTAACTGTAGCATACGACGGACAGGATGGTTGCCATGTAGCCATGCAGTATGATTATGATCTGGTGATACTGGACCGGCTCTTGCCTACCTTACATGGACTGGAAGTATGCAGACGTATCAAATCCCATAAAAAGGGCCTGCCGATATTGATGCTCACTGCATTGGGAACCGTCAGGGACAAAGTACAGGGCTTTGAAAGCGGCGCCGATGATTATATGCCCAAACCCTTTCATTTCGATGAACTGCTGGCACGCATCAATGCGCTGCACCGTCGCGGTCAGACCGTAACTCCGGCAGCAGTGTACCGGGTGGCCGACCTGGAACTGAACTGCTATAACCGTACCGTGTTCCGGGATAATAAAGAGATCTTTCTAACTGTAAAAGAGTTCTCTCTGCTGGAAGTGCTGATCACCAATAAAAACAGAGTACTCTCCCGTGCACATATGGCAGAAACAGTATGGGGCATTGACTTTAACAGAGGTACCAACCTCATAGACGTATATATCAATTACCTCCGCGCCAAAGTGGACAAAGGTTTCTCCAAACCGCTCATCCATACCGTTATTGGCGTAGGATATGTATTGAGAGAAATGTAACAATATGACTGTAAGAAACAGGTTATCCCTGCAATTCACTTTTTTGTTTGCCGTGCTCCTCTTCATCCTGCTGGCCGGCATTTATTCCCTGGTGGAAAGAAATCGTAAAATCAGCTTTTACGATAAACTGGAAGACCGGGCCATGACCGTGGCCCAGTTTTATCTCGCAGAAGATAACCTTTCACAGGAAGGTTTCCTCGCAGTCTTAAAAAAATACCCCCGCTCCCTTAATCAGGAAGTAATCAGAATTTACAACAACCAGTTTGAACCGGTATTTATCAAAGAAGATACCGTACGCTGGGACAAAACCACCCTGCAACAGGTGGTTAGCCAGAAACGGATACGCTTCACCCGCAATGGACAGCAGGCCTGCGCCATCTATTATATGGATAACTCCGGTAACTTCATCATCGTAGCCACCGCAGTAGACAGCAACGGTATCGAAAATATGCGGCAGCTGGCCTGGATCATGAGTATAGCCTTCCTGTTATCATTATTAATTACGTATATACTAGGCCGTATTTTCTCCCGCATGGCCCTGAGTCCCATCAATCACGTCATCGATAATGTAAGGACCATCCGGGCCACCAGCCTCGATAAACGCTTACATGTCAATGCTCACAAAACAGACGAAATAGATGAATTATCCATCACCATCAATCATCTGCTTGAACATCTGGAACAATCATTCGAAGCACAACGAGTGTTTATTGCTAATGCTTCGCATGAGCTGAGAACACCTATCACCGCCATTTTGGGAGAAGCAGAAATAGCCCTCCTGCAGAACAGAAACACCGAAGAATATAAAACCACACTACGAAATGTAGTGGAAGACGCCACCAAACTCACCAGCCTTATCAGCAGCCTGCTGGAGCTGGCCCAGGCCAATATGGACAATAATGACCTCCAACAGGTAAGCATGAACGAACTGCTGTGGGAAGTGGTAGATGAATGGAGCAACAACGGACATTATCCCGTGAAAATAGTCTTCCGCTTTGGTCTGGATGTATCGAAGGTAACCATGCAGGGACATCGGCATTTGTTGTTTCTCGCTTTAAGCAATGTCGTTAAAAACGCGATTAAGTTTTCAGCAGGCGAAGAAGTATACTGCGAATTGAATGCCACCGATACACAGATTCATGTTACCGTCAGCGACAAAGGCATCGGTATCCCGGAAGGAGAAACAGAAAAAATATTCCGGCCGTTTTATCGCAGCGCCAATGCTATGTCCTATGCGGGTTTTGGCATCGGACTTTCTCTCACTGAAAAAATTGTACGCCTGCACAACGGTGCTATTCACGTACATTCTTCTTCCGGGGCAGGCACTACATTTCGTTTTGTATTTCCCCGATAAATTAAGACAATATCCATATCTGATACATCAAGACCCTGGCTCCTAAACCGACCAGGGTCTTCGCATGTTTATTACAATTCCAAACTTTTCCCACATTAAAATTTCCTAATAGCTTTCTAACGGTTTCCCCGCCTGGTCTTAATTCTCTTCTAATGTAGTGCAGCTAGCTTTGCATCCGTATTCAACAGCCTATCTCTTACTTACTAATTACACGATTAATTATGCAGATCAAATCTATTTTCTTGTTTGTAGTTCTGCTGGTATTATCCATTACCGGTATGGCCCAGCAACGGACCATTAAAGGTACGGTCATAGACTCGCTCACGCAGCAGCCATTGATCGGCGTGAGTGTGTCTGTGCCCGGCACTCCCAATGGCGTAGCAACAGATGCCAACGGCCATTATACCATTATGATGCCCGGAGGGAAAAACAATCTCCGTTTTTCGTATATAGGTTACAGTGACCTTTCTGTAAAAGCCATCTCCGGCAACGATGTAATGGATGTATCTCTTTCATCCACATCACAGGCGCTTACAGGAGTAGTGATCACCGGTTACACACAGCAAAGCAAATCCCGCACCACCGGCGCTGTCACCAGTCTGCCTGTAGCTATGACCACACAGGCACCGGTAGCCTCCTTCGATGTAATGCTGCAGGGACGTGCACCCGGTTTATATGTCGGTACTCCTACTGGTCAGCCCGGTGAAGCCGGCAGGGTATCTATCCGTGGCCTAGGCTCTATCAACGGAGATGTTAACCCTTTATATGTAGTAGATGGTGTGCCTGTAGCCAACAACTCCTTTGCCGCCCTCAACGCAGAAGACTTTGAAACCATACACGTATTAAAAGATGCAGCCGCCACCGCACAATACGGCTCCAGAGCCGCCAATGGCGTCATCGTGATCACCACCAAAAAAGGAAAAGCCTGGGAAGATGGAAAAGTGCGGGTCAACTACCGCGGCCAGTACGGCGTATCCAATCTCAACAGCTCCAAATGGGATATGATGAACACCGATCAGCGGCTGCAGTTTGAAGAAATACTGCAAGACCCCAGCATGCCAGGATGGGCTTATTCCAAAAATAATCCCAACAAAATGGTGAATGGTACGCTGGTACCTAAAACAGCGGAAGACTTTGCCTTTGGCACCCAATATCTCGATAGCCTCCGGAAGATCAACACCGACTGGCGCAAACACCTGTTACGCCAGGGCCGCATCCAGACACATTCCCTGAATGTTTCCGGTGGCAACGAAAAAACAACTTTCTATCTCTCCGGTGGATATTTTAATCAGCAAGGTATTGCGCTGAATTCTGGCCTGGAGCGTTATAGCCTGCGCGGCAACATACAAAACCGCAGCGGCAGATTTAAAACCACATTGAACATCGGTATCTCCACCGCTACCATCAAATATATACAGGATGAAGGTGTAGCAGAAGAAGGCGGCGCAGCTGTCGGCGGCGGCGGCATCACCGAAAAAAATCCTATCGCAGCATTATACTATGCATTACCATATGAGTCTCCTTATGGCAAACCAGGTTCCGGCCGCTATGGCGCCAATGCACTCGACGCCTATGCCAACAGTCTGAAAAAAGATAACCAGATAAAAGGCGTGATGTCTTTGAATGAAACCGTAGACCTCAGCAAAGAGTTTCAGTTGACCGGTACTGTTGGTATGGACTTCCAGCAGAACAACACCACCGAATACCTTACACCTGATTCCTGGTATGGTAAACTGGTGAGCAACGGTAACCAGGGCTCTTATCAGAGAGGACTGAACAACCGCCTTGGACTGGTGGCCACCGGCGGATTACGCTATAACAAACAATGGGGCAAAAACCATGAAATAGAAGCCAACCTCTTATCTGAAATCAATAAAATAAAAGGTAACGGTTTCGGCTACACGGGGTATGGTCTTGTTTCCGAACTGCCTGGTACACCTGCTGGTATTACTCCCGGCACACCGGATAACAACTTTATTCCCACCCTCAGCGGACAAACAACACCCAACAGATTACTGGTATCACAGATTGGACTGTTCCGTTATTCCTACGGTGACAAATATACGTTTTCTGCCAGCCTGCGCCGCGATGGATCTTCCCAGGTGCCTGCTAACAACCGTTACAAATTCTTCTACGCCTTTGGTGGTAACTGGAACATCCTGGCAGAAGATTTTATGAAAGAAACACATGCCTTCAGCACCCTGCGCCTGAGAGCCAGCTACGGTCTTACCGGCAATGCCGGTGGCTTCACCAGCGACTATGGCTTCAGAACCTTATACAGCCCTGCTGATTACAACGGTAATAAAACACTGGTTCCTATTACACCCGGCAACCCTGCCTACAACTGGGAAATGAACCGTATCGGCGATGTGGGACTTGAGTTTGGTTTCTTCCGCAACAGACTGCGTGGTGAAATAGATGTGTACAACCGTGTTACAGAAGGTTTGTTTGTAAACCGTAACCTCTCCATCACTACCGGCTTTGCTACGATAGCCGCCAATGCCGGCAAAGTACGTAACCGTGGTATAGAGCTGATGCTGGAAGGTGATGCTATCAAAAACAGAGACTTCTCCCTGACCCTGGGCGTGAATCTGGCCTATAACAAAAACAAAATTCTGAGTCTGGGTGGAGAAGAACAGATCTTTGCCGACGAAGCTACTATGAACATGGTAGGCCGTCCGCTGGGCAGCTTCTACGCCGTACGCTGGCAAGGAGTAGATCCGCAGACAGGTGCACCGATCTATCTGGATAAAGAAGGAAAAGAAACCAATACCTACAATCCCGATGATGCCGTACCGATGAAGGCCACCTACGATCCGCCACTGATCGGTGGTGCCACAATGAGCATCCGTTACAAACGTTTCGACCTGTCTATGCTGGTGAGCTTTATCCATGGTATGTCCCGTCTCAACTATCCTGACCTGTATGCACACTCCGGCAGTCCCAACTACCGCCAGTACAGCCAGTCTAAAGACATGCTCAGCATATGGCAGAAACCAGGCGATGTAAGCCAGTATCCCGGCGCACAGTATGCCACTTATTTTACTTCCAGAAATGTGACCAGTGCGGATTATGTGAAGTTGCGCAATATCACCCTCGGATACAATGTACCTATCCCTGCACGCATGACCGGCGCCATCCGTAATGTTAAAGTGTTTGCCAGCGGCCAGAACCTGCTGTCGATCATGAAATGGCGTGGCTTCGATCCGGAAGATGCCAACGATATCGCACAATACGAATACCCGATGCCTCGCACTATCACCGGTGGTATCAATGTAACCTTCTAAAACCTGATCAGATATGAATTACGCTATTATAAAAAGGGCAGTGACTATTTTCACTGCCGCCACTTTCACCCTCTACTCCACTTCCTGCAACAAGATGCTGGATGTAAAACCTACCGACCAGGTAGATGGTAATGAAATTTTTAATTCGCTTACAACTGTTAACCGCGCCGTCCTCGGCGTTTACGCCGGATGGCAGCCGGAATCCACCTTACGCATCGGCTCCGTGATGGCAGACGAATGCAGGATAGGGTTAAAAAATGCCGGTGTGAACGGCTCCGCCCAAAACCTCTTCAGATGGTCGTTTGCAGGTGGTGATGTCGAAATCGCCAGCCCCTGGACCAATGCCTACCAGGTGATCACCCGTGTGAACCGTATTCTGGAAGGACTCGACAAGGTGCCTGTCAACAACGATACAGAAGAACAGCAGAAACAACAACTGCGTGGTGAATTGCTTGCCATCCGCGCATTTGAACACTTTGAGCTGTACCGCAATTTCAGTTATGCCGGTGTATACCAGGCCGATGCACCCGCAGTGCCTTACGTAACCAGCCCGGACATCGAGAACAAACCATCAAGGCCCGCCGCAGCTGAGTTTTTTCAGCAACTGCACAAAGATCTCGATGCTGCCACCACCCTCACAGGTGATAATGAAGACGTGACACGTATGGGTATCCAGGCCGTTTATGCACTGCAGGCACGCGTGGCCTTATACACCGGCAACTGGACAGCGGCCGCCGAAAACGCCACCAAAGCCATTGGCAAGTCCCACCTCGCCAGCCGCGCCGAATTCCCCGCTATCTGGACAGATGCGAGCAATGCGGAAGTTATCTTCAAACTGAAACGTACCAACCTCAGTGATCTGCGCCCCGGCGATATCTGGAAAAACGCCGGCATTGGTATTGTGTACTTTGCTCCTTCCACTAAGCTGTTAAAGGCTTATGATGATGAGAACGATATCCGCTACAGCAGCTATTTTGACAACGACCCGGCACTGGCTGCAGATGGTCAGCTGGCTGATGTTGTTAAAAAATACGCCGGTGCAGAAGGCGCGGAAAACCGCAACGATGTGAAAGTGTTCCGTGTGTCAGAAATGTATCTCATCCGCGCAGAAGCCTATCAACACCTGGGGCAGCTGGCGGAAGCAACAGAAGACCTGAATACGCTGCGCCTGGCCCGTATTACAGGATACGAAACACAAACCTACACCGATCCTAAAAAACTACTGAACGATATACTGGTGGAAAGATTCCGGGAACTGCCCTTCGAAGGGCACCGGTACTATGACCTGAAAAGACTGGGATTACCGATACAAAGGGATGAGGCCGACCTGCAAGCCGGAGATACACAGACAGACCTGTCAACTTCCGCACTGTATTACTACCTGCCTATCCCGCAGTCAGAAGTATTGAGTAATCCAAACATTAAACCCAACAACAAAGGTTGGTAAGCGATCAACGGACGTAATATCGAAAAATGGGGCTTTATTAACAGAAATAGGAATATGATGGGGGCGGTTTTCTACCGCCCCTTATTTTTTATATAGATTTGAGATATTGAATGATTTCCTTCACTTCTTCCTGTTTTAAGATTTCAAAGTTGGGATGATGACGTATATGCTGCCATTTCTCATACACTTCCATGGCTGTTTTATCGCCACTATCACGTAGTGCATCTCCGTTGGTGATCATCTTGTACAACCATTCTTCACTTCTTATTTTTCCGATTCCCTCCATTTTAGGACCTACCAGATCGACTTTAGCATTATGGCAAGATGCGCAGTTTTGTAAAAAAAGAGCTTTGCCTTCCAGGGGATTCTTCGCCATCAGCTTGTCATATGCAGCCTTATCAATGATCTTTGTCTGTTTCGTTTTATAGTCGGTGATTTCTTCTTCATAAACCAGTTTTCCCTTCTGATAAAAAGAAGTAACGGCCAGCTCCGTCTCATCATCCCAGCGGTTGGTATTTTCCTTAAAAACCTGTTTTCTCGCCAGTGAGCCATCTTCATTATAAAACTTCCAGGTACCGGAGCGGAAACCATTGCGATAAAACTTTTCGAAGGCTAACTTACCACTGGTAAAAGTGGCATAGGCACGCCCTTCCGGCACTCCTTCTTTCCAGAAACGATAATCGGATATCTTTCCGTTTTCATGATATACCACATCATCGCCGGTAAGTCCTGATCCATTCTCGTGATAGTTACTGATACGCCGCCGTTTACCGCTCTCATAATATTCTTTCAGGATTTTAAGATGATGGGCGGAGTCGGGATACATTTCTGACTGTACTTTTTGCGTGCCGGGGAAATAGGTCCTTTCAACCTTTTGTGCATTGGCCAGCGATGTTGACAAGGTCAACAATAATACAGGCAGGATTTTTTTCTTCAGATTCATAGGTAATCAGGTTTTAGAAATACTTGGCGGAAAACGCCTCCCATTTGTCGTTTTCACACATGATGTATACAAAGGAAGCGCAGTAAGTTTGCAGTATCGAAACAATTAAACCGCTATACAATGTCTACCGAAAACAAAAGCACCATCACCGTAGAAAGCACTATTCACGCGCCTGTGGAAAAAGTATGGGAATACTGGACCGCGCCGGAACATATCACCCAATGGTGTTTTGCTACACCAGAATGGCATGCGCCGGAAGCACAGAACGATGTTCGCACCGGCGGTAAATTCAACACTACCATGGCTGCCAGAGATGGTAGCTTCAGCTTCGATTTTGGCGGTGTATATACTGATGTAAAAGAACATGAACTGATCGAATACGCCCTCGCTGACAACAGAAAGGTAAGAATCACTTTCAGTGCAGAAGGCAACAACACCAAAGTAGTGGAAACATTTGATCCGGAAGATACCAATCCGCTGGAAATGCAACGCGGCGGATGGCAGGCCATCCTTGACAACTTCCGTAAATATACCGAAGCCAATTAATGGCCTATGTCCGGAATGTACCGTTGCTGCTGCATTCCGGACATACTATACAAAAGGAACTTCTTCCAGTCGCGTCCTCGTATATTCGAGACCGGTAGTATAGATGGCATCGAATTTACCGAAGTCGAACATACCGAACTTTCCTAACCCTGCCGGCTCTACGAAATAGCTGCACAACATTTTACTTTTCTGTACCGGCTCCCGGATAGCCATGTGTAAAGTCCGCTCTACATTGGCCATAAACCCACCTGCCGGATCATAAGGTATGAGCGGATTGACGTGTACACCAATCACATCTTTATACTGATGCAGCAAAGGTTCTACCGGCAGGTTACCGGAAAGTCCGCCATCCACATAAGCCACCCCTTCGATATCCACCGGCTGAAACAACAGCGGAATGGAAGATGCCGCCAGGATAGCGGGTATCAGCGGCCCCCTGTCGAAAACAGCCTGTTCACCTGTAACAAAATTGGTAGCCGTAATATACAAGGGTAACGGTAACGATTCGAAAGTAGTATGCCGCAGCGTTTTCTGCAGCACCTGCTCTACCTTCTTCAACGACAAAAAACCGGAACGCCAGTTTTTCCACTCCATAGACAGTCCCAGCTTATGTTGCTGAAAGATCGTTCTTACCTCATCAGTCTGGTAACCATCACAGATAAAGGCCGCAGCGATAGAACCAGCGCTGGTGGCCGCAATAGCTTCGGGAAAAATTTGTTTTTCGGCAAAGGCTTTTAATACACCCAGGTGGGCATAACCGCGGGCACCACCACCAGACAAAACAAAAGGACGCAGCACAGGTACTTGGGATAAGGTTGAATTCATGCGCTCAATATAGAAAATTTTAATACACCGAAACATTTCTCCCGTTCATTTCCGGACAAACGGTTGTCCATATACGAACACCGGTTTCAGCTACAGCCCTGTAATACAGGTACTTTAACAGGTGGCAATGTTATTGTATATTCCCATTCCAACCAATTACCGCGTTATGCTGCTCAACTACCTGAAAATTGCCTGGCGAAACCTGAACAAAAACAGGTTTTACACCCTCATCAATGTACTGGGGCTGGCACTGGCCACTGCAGCGTTTCTGCTGATTATTCAATACGTAAGGTTTGAATACAGCTACGAAAATTTTACCCCCCATGCAGATGATATATACCGTGTAACCATCGATCGGTACAGGGGTGCCGAATTTGTGGTAACGGACTGTGAAACCCATTATCCGCTGGGACCGATGATGAAAAAAGATATGCCGGAAGTGAAAGATTATGTGCGCCTGCAATCTATGGGAGAGTTCCAGGAGATCAGACAAGGGAATAAAGTTATCCGGATAAACCGGCTCTATGCCGCCGATCCTTCTGTATTCAGCATTTTTAATTACCGGTTTATTGACGGAGATCCCGCCACTGCCCTGAGCAGCCCTTTCCAGGCAGTACTCACCGAATCCTCCGCCAGAAAGATCTTTGGCCGGACCGATGTAAAAGGCAGGACCCTGCAAACCCAAAACAAAGTATTTACTATCAGCGGTATCATCCACGATCTGCCTGAAAATACACACCTGAAAATCAATGTGCTCTTCTCCTATTCATCGCTGCCCGCCACCATCAACGCCGTTCTCGACTCCTGGCATGGCAACAATACCTACACTTATGTGCAGTTGATGCCTCACAGCAGCCCGATTGCGCTCAATGAAAAGCTGAAGAAATTATCCAGGGAAAAAATAAAAGAGAATATTTTCACCGCCCAACCTATCAAGGACATTCATCTGTTCTCTCACAAAACCTTTGAACCTGAAACCAACGGAGATGTCAAGACGGTGCGTTTTCTGCTGGTAACGGCCCTGCTCATTCTCCTCATAGGCTCGGTTAACTATATCAACCTGACTACCGCACGCGCTACTGAAAGAGTGAGAGAAACCAGTATGCGCAAGGCTTTGGGTTCTTCCAGGGGAATGCTGGTGGGACAGTTTATGATAGAAACCGTGATGATCAACCTGCTGGCTATGGGCTGTGCCCTCGTGTTGATCAAACTGTTTTTGCCACTTTATTACAATCTGGCTGAGAGACCTGCAGATACCGGATTTTTCACTGATCCGCTGCTTTGGGTGATGGTCGCGGGTTTGTTTGTACTCAACTGTCTGCTTTCCGGTGTTTATCCGGCAGTAGTATTATCCGGCGTGCAGCCGGTGAGTGTTACCAAACGTACCTTTACCGGGACTGTTAAAGGTGTTATATTCAGAAAGGTACTGGTGACAGGGCAGTTTACTGCAGCGCTGGTGGTGCTTTCCGCTTCACTGATCGTATACCGGCAGCTGGCTTATCTCCGCAATCAGTCTCTTGGCCTTAATGCCGATGAGGTATTGGAGGTGGTTGGCACCTACAGCGATCAGGATTCTATCCTGCAAAAGGAAGCGGTGGCCTTTAAAAACGAGCTGTTACAGCTGCCGCAGGTACAACAGGTGTCTGTCTCCGGGTCTATTCCGGGAATAGACCTCAGCATGCTTAGTACGACCACTGGTATCAGTCAGTATGGCTCCAATACCGGCCAGGGATACAACTTCTACATGTACGGCATCGATGCCGGCTTTATTCCAACGATGAGTATTAAAATGGCAGCCGGACGCAATTTTATAGCTGGCAGCACTAATGATGGTGACGCAGTGATCAACAAGGAGGCAGCCCGGCTCCTGGGTTTCAGCAGCCCGGAAGCGGCCATCGGCGGTAAGATATCTATGGCCTTCTCCAGGGAAAAGAAATACTCTACCATTGTAGGTGTAACAGAAGATTACCACCAACAATCCCTCAAAGACGTACTGCGCCCCATGATACACTGGTATCAGGAATCAGGTCTTTTTTATTCCATCAAAGTAAAAACAAGTGATATGCCTGCTACGGTAGCACAGATCAGGCGTGTATGGGAACAGCAGCATCCCGGTTATCCTTTTGAATACCGCTTTCTGGATGACCTGTACAACCAGCAGTATAAAGGAGATCAGCAATTTGGTAAGATCGTGGAGATATTTTCTTTCTTCACTTTGTTTATCAGCTGTCTGGGTATCCTGGGGTTAACCGCTTTCAGTATCACCAAACGTACCAAGGAAATCGGTATCCGTAAAGTACTGGGGGCTTCCGCGGCCCACATCACCGGGCTTCTTTCCAAAGATTTTATTTATCTGATACTCATCGCCGCCGTCATTTCCACACCACTCACCTGGGTAGTGATGAATCATTGGCTGGACAATTTCGCTTACCGTACAACTATCTCCGGATGGGTATTCTGTGCGTCAGGATTACTGACGTTACTGATAGCCCTGATCACCATTAGTTTTCAGACGATCAGGGCTTCACTGGCCAATCCGGTGCAGTCGCTGAAATCGGAGTGATGACTATGGAATGAAGGACCCGATTTGCGTAACGGAAATGTGATCATCCTGTATCAGCAGGCCGCCTTTCTGTACCAGTTGTTGCAGGATGGCTGTTATTTCTTCCGGAGATAACATGTCTTTGTAATGCTCCATGATAACGGCTATGCTGATGGGGCCATCTCCTGCGTTACGGATAAAATGCATAAAAACATCTTCCCGGTAAGTGATGTTTCTACCGAAATAGAGCCTGAACGGGGAGCCTTCTTCCAGGGCATCTGCGATAATATTATATCCGATGATGACGTAATATAACCGGTTATATGACTCGAATTCAGCATCATCAAAATAATATTTCGTTCCTTCAAATTCCAGCTGATCAAGATGGTGTTTGTAAGTTTTAAAGGGTTGCAACTCATCCCGGATGTCCTGACTATGCTGTTCCTTCCATTTCAACATCGCCGCCAAAGGTATATCTGCTGCAGTCCAGTTATCGGTATTTTCCCAGGCCGTAGTATCTATATCCTCCAGCAGTGGCGGAAACAGATCTTTAAACTCATTGAAATGTCCGGGAAACAACGACTCCGGCTTTTCATTGACGATTTTTACCAGATGTGCAACATTGTATAATGGCTCATCGGATTGCAGTGCTTCTTTGCTTTTTCTTTTCTGAGCGCAATGGTAGCATATTTTCTTTGGCAGATCGGTTGTGGAAGGCTTAATCAGTTTGCCACAGTCTGTACAATGGATGCCCTGCTGCCTTTCGGTCCAGAAGGGACAGTCAGGCTCCGGATAATCGGGTGAAGGGAAATAAAATTCGAGGCCATATTGTTGGATGGCCATTTTTCCCCATTCCTTTGCCAGGATTGTTTCCAGCCAGGGCGACGTTTCTCCTTCAGGGACCCAGAAATCCGGTGGCAGCATAATATCACCTAAATAATGCCTTTCCAGCGGGCCGTTTTGAGGCTGTATATATAAGTTCAGGTAAAGACGCCAATCATAGGCATCGCCGTTCCATAAGGCTTCCAGCGCTTTGGGCTCACCGCCGGCGGCCGTGATTTTCTCTTCCAGGTCAACATAACTATAGAGGTAAGACATAGATCAATGGTACTTATTTTTCGTTTGGCAAGATAGAAATATTTTGCCAGAGATGACCTTTAGTTGACATGTCCTATATTTGTTGATGTATGAAATTATTATTGATAGAGGACGAACCGGCTGTGGTATCAGTTATCACGCGCGGTTTGGCGGAAGCCGGCTATGAGGTAAGCGTAGCGCCTGATGGCGCCAGCGGTCTGCGTATGGCGCTGGACAATCCCTCTTTTGTACTGATCATACTGGATGTGATGCTGCCCAATATGAATGGGATAGAAGTATGCCGGTCCCTGCGTAATGCACAGCTCTCTACTCCTATCCTGATGCTCACCGCACTGGGTACCACAGAAAATATCGTCATAGGACTGGATAGCGGTGCAGATGACTATCTGGTGAAGCCGTTTAAGCTGGCTGAACTGGAAGCGCGTATACGCAGCCTGCTGCGGCGGAAAAGTAATATAGCCGTTCCCGTAGTGCCGGCAGCAGAACAGACTGCCGTGCTCCAACTCGGCGACCTGGAACTGAATACCGACACCAAAGCCGCCAACAGACAGGGAAACACCATACAGCTTACCGCCACCGAATACCGGCTGCTGGAATATCTGATGAAAAATCCGCGCAAAGTACTGTCGCGTATGGAAATACTGGAGCAGGTGTGGGGCATCGATTTCAACACCAACACAAAAGTGGTCGATGTTTACATTAACTATCTCCGGAAAAAAATCAACAAAAACAACCTGCCGGAACTGATACAAACCGTTACCGGACTGGGTTATATGCTGAAGGAAAACGAATGAAAATACGTACCCAGATATTGCTCATCTTTGCAGGACTCACCATCTCCACCATCATGGTGATGAGCATCCTGGTGTATTATTTTGCCAATCAGCATTCCTTTGAAGACTTTTACAAACGGCTGGAGATACGCGCCTACATCACCGCTAAGGCTTCCCTGCCTTATTACGAGGAAGACTCCGTGATCTATAACGAAATCCGCGACGAACATCTGGAAAAACTACCCTCAGAAAAAGAATATCTGCTACTGGTAAGCGGGAGAGGACAAATCAACCAGGACAGCACACTGAAACTGCCTGCCAGCTTTTATCACCAGGTGCTCACCCAAAGTAAGGCCACCCACCGCAATGGGAACCGCTTTTATGAAGGCGTGCTGTATAAAAGTAAACAGGGGTTGTATATCGTTATCGTATCGGCCATCAACCAGTACAGCAGCGAATACCTGGCCTGGCTGCGTAAGATACTGCTGATCTGTTTTGTAGTTTCGTCGGCCATCCTGATTGGCGCCGGTATTTTCTTCTCCCGGTATATCCTCCGGCCTATCCGGGATATCATGAACCAGGTGAAAAGCATCAGCTCGCGCAACCTGCATCTGCGGCTGGATGCCAAACAAAGCCGGGATGAGATCAACGAACTGGCTACTACGTTTAACAACATGCTGGACCGCCTGGAAACAGCCTTTGAAACACAGAACAACTTTGTCAGCAATGCCTCGCATGAGCTAAGCACGCCACTGACCGCCATCATCGGAGAAGCAGAGCTGGCCCTCAATAAAAACCGAACGCAGGAAAACTATGTAGCCGCTTTACGAAATATCCTCAGTGAGGCCGGCAGACTGGAACATATTACCAAAAGCCTGTTACATCTGGCACAGACAGGTTTTGACGGTAAAAAGCAGGACTGGGGCCAGGTACGGATGGACGAGCTGCTGTTCACCATCAAAAACACGATTGATAAAATACATCCCGGCAACCATGTAGAGATCGATTACAGCCTTTTCCCTGAAGAAGAGGAAAAGCTTTCTGTGTCGGGCAATGAGCAGTTGCTGGAGCTGGCGTTGAGCAATATTGTGATGAATGCCATCAAATATTCCAACAATCAGCCCGTTTCCATTGCGCTGGCGGCCACCGATCTGAAAGTGATCATCAATGTAAAAGACCTGGGTATCGGTATCCCGCAGGCGGACCTTCCTTATATCTTCTCTCCTTTCTTCAGGGCCTCCAATACCGGGCATTTCAAGGGTTATGGTATTGGTTTGCCGTTGGCGATGAATATTATCCGGATGCATAAAGGAGACATTATTGTACATAGTCAGGTAAACGCCGGAACCGAGATCAGGGTGGAGCTCCCACTGTAGCGTCCGTTATTCTTACCGTTTTCTTACCACATTCTTACAACCTTTTAACTTCCTTCTTACCAGTTACTAATATCGTGGTTCTAGTTTTGTTGTTATAAAAGCAACAGCTATGAAAAATATACTCATTCCTACAGACTTCACCATACGCTCACTTGGATATGTGCACAGTGTGGTTGCACAACACCCCAACGAAACTGTTAACATCATCTTCATGCATGCTTTGAACATGCCGGATTCACTATTTGAGTTGATTACGTATACCCGTAATAGCCGGCATATTGATTTAATCACAGCTGATTTTAAAGATGGTTGTGAAATCATCCGTAACAAATATGCATCTTCTGTCAGCAAGCTGAAAGTGGAATTCTTCCATGGCAATACCCGTGCGGCTTTCCGTAATTTCTGTCTGGCACAGAATATAGATCTGATTGTACTGCCTACAGACAATGAATATCTGTGTCCGTCTAAAAGGAGTTACAATCCTGCTAAACTGATCAGCAGTTCAAAGTATCCGATTCTCAAAACAACATTAGCCAGAACCCATAAAGTGGTGACCCGATCTACCATTTCCGCACTGTTGATGGCTACAGAGTAAACTTTTAAAAACAGGGTATTATGTTACTAAAGAAGAATATCCCCTTAAAATATGTATTTGGTAAAATACGTTACGAAATCCTGCTGGTGGCCATTTATACCATGGCGATCAACACATTGTACTACCGTTTTGATTTTACCAATATCAGTATTCCTATAGCTGTTCCGATGGTATTGGGCACTGTTTTGTCTTTGCTGCTGGCTTTCCGGTCCAACCAGGCGTACGATCGCTGGTGGGAAGCCAGGACCATCTGGGGCGCTATTGTCAACGATTCACGTTCCCTGACGAGGCAGGTCCTGAGTTTGATGGATGCAACATATCAGTCGGAAGAGCTGGCCCATTTCCAGGAACGATTTGTAAAGCGGCAGGCAGCCTGGTGTTTTAGTCTTGGCCAGGCACTACGAAAAACCGATCCGTTAAAAGGTTTGGACAGGTTGTTAACAAGGAGGGAGTTAAATCATTTGATGAAATATGATAACGTGCCGGCTGCCTTGTTGCTTTTACATGGTAAAGACCTCAAACTGGCGCTGGACAATGGCTGGATCAACCAGTACCAGCAGATGTGTATGGACGAAACATTGTCCAGGCTTACTGATTCCATGGGTAGATGTGAAAGGATCAAAAACACGGTGTTTCCGGCTACTTATAGCCTGTATACGCACTTTACGCTGATCTTTTTTATACTCCTGCTGCCTTTTGCGCTGATAGATGTGATGGGTTTTATGGAGATACCACTGGTGATTGCGATTGCTTCTTCTTTCCTGCTGATAGAGAAGATGGGTATCAATCTGCAGGACCCTTTCGAAAATAAACCTACAGATACGCCGGTGACAACCATTGCACGCAATATTGAAAAAGACCTGCGGCAGATGTTGCAGGAACAATATGAGCCACAGGAAGACATGCTCGTAACGCAAAAGTATTATGTATTGTAAGCAAAAAGCTCATGTGTCAGTAAACGTCTGAATAAGGGACGTAAATTTTATAGCGTTATAAATATAACCCCGGTCTATACCGGGGTTTTTCTTCGCCCAAATACATTAAATTTTTACAACATACATATATATCTCCTCAATGAAAGAAAATCGCTATCTTGTATAATCTATCAAATCCTTTTTCAACCGCTAATGGCAAGGAACAATTCATTTCTCAGCGACCTGTATAATGAAGAAATAACGGGGGTGGCCTACAAAAATCTGCAATTAAAGAAGAGCATTCTATCATGGTTTGCCAACCAGGGCAGCACTACGATTGCTGATCTAAGCAAGGTGTTGAATGTGAGTTCACCTAAAATTGCGGAGCTGATCAATGAACTGATAGAAGCTGGTCTGGTAAAGGATTACGGCAAAACAGAATCGACTGTAGGCCGGCGGCCTAACCTCTACGGGCTGGAATCCAATTCCCTGTTTTTTCTGGGTGTGGAAGTAAAAAACACCCATATCAACATTGGTTTGCTCAACTTTCAGAAGGAGCTGGTGAAGTTTCAGGAGAAGATACCTTATGAGCTTAGCAATACAGAAGCCTCGCTGGACGAGCTTTGCCGGCTGATCAACCAGTTTATCAAAGAGTTGAAAGGGGTTGCCCGCAAGATTTCCGGTATCTGTATCAACCTGTCTGGCCGTATCAACTATCGTACAGGGTATAGTTACAGTTATTTTTATTTCAACGAGGAGCCGCTTACCCGGGTGATTGAGAGTAAGGTGGGCATCAAAACCTATGTGGAAAACGATTCCAGGTCTATGGCGTATGGAGAGTTCTGCAGCGGGGTTGTTAAAAACGAGAAGAACGTCATTTTTATCAATGCTGATTATGGTATAGCCCTCGGCGTTATGATCAACGGAGAGTTATATTATGGCAAATCCGGCTTTGCCGGGGAGTTTGGCCACATACCCTTTTTTGATAATGAGATCCTGTGTCATTGCGGCAAAAAGGGCTGTCTGGAAACAGAGACCTCAGGCCAGGCATTAATACGGCAGTTCCGGCAGCGGTTGAAAGAAGGGGCCACTTCGAGCATCACCAAAAAAATTCCGAATGTAAAGGATATCACCCTTGAAGATATTCTGGATGCAGCCAACCACGATGACACGCTGGCCATCGAGCTGATTGCCAGCATCGGGGAAAAGCTGGGTAAGGGTATCGCCATTCTGATCAACCTGTATAACCCGGAGCTGATCATTCTCGGCGGGGCCTTGTCGGGCACGGGCGAAGCCATATTCCTTCCTTTGAGAAGTGCTATCAATAAATATTCCCTCAGCCTTGTCAACAATGACACGCAGTACAAATTGTCCAGGCTGGGCAGCAAAGCAGGCGTAATCGGTGCTTCCCTGCTGGCCCGCAATAAGTTGTTTGATATGTTATGATTTTATCCTTTCCAGGGAAGTAGCACCCAGGGGCTGTCTGTGGCTTGTAACAGGTAGTCCATGTTGTTCTGCAAGGCCTGGAAGCTGTCTTCCTCTACCCCATTCCATACACAGCGGGCAAACTGGTAGGATAAGGACAAATGTTTCCAGGAGCTGTAGGTACGTTTGATGGCAGGCACACATTCCATAATTTCCTGTAATGCCTGTTCATAGCTGATATAACCGGCATCAAAACCGGCACGGGCCAGGTTGATGATGCGGGCGAAATCCCATATCAGCATATCGGGTTGCAGTTTGTCGTATATCAGTTGTTTCTTTCTGAAAAGCTCCAGTGCATCGCGGGTATTGCGGAGCCTCTCCATCACTACCGCTTCTTCCAGCTCATTGGCAATAATGTATTCCCGCAGGAAAGCCTTGCTTTCCTTCATGGACACACTATTGAGTGCCTGCAGGATGATATCGTATTCTATGCGGTGGCCGCTGTCGCGCAGCCAGTCGAACATTTCGGTCAGTTCTTCCGTACTGTCGATATCCCACCATTCTGACAACAGCTGCCGGCATTCGTGTCTGGTGATACCGGTGGAGATATCGTTGAGGTATTGCCCGTTGAGGAAGGCCAGATCGGCCCCACAGGCGACGGCCCATTGCTGTTCAGATGTCAGGAGGCTGGCGGGGTTTAGTCGTACTGCTTCCGGTTCGCGGCAGAGCGCTTCTTCATCAGCATCATCGCCGGTGAAGAACTGGTTGAACTGTTTTAAGTTTTCGTTAAATGGGTTCAGAGAGCCGTTCATGGCCTGTTCCATTTGCTGGCGGTACATCTCAAGCGCATCATTGTTCAGGCCCATATTCTTGAGCTGTTGCCAGTACATTTGCATATACTGCTGGGAATTCATTGGGTATGGTTTATAGGATCAGGTTGTATTCGAAAAAAATTACATACAAGATATGCATTCCCGTTATAATAACCAAAAACTTCCCTGGTGGCTGGCTTATCTTCGGTGAGTAATGAAATAATGCTGCAGTATTCGGGTCTTGTCAAATTTTTTTTGATAAAATGAATAATTTATTTTTACATTTGCACCCGCTGCAACAAACGGATTGGTAGTTCAGTTGGTTAGAATGCCGCCCTGTCACGGCGGAGGTCGCGGGTTCGAGTCCCGTCCAGTCCGCACTTTTCGATTAGAGCCAAATGGAATCAAGTATTTCCATTTGGCTCTTTATCTTTTTATAAAGATGTAAGTAGAAAATTGGCACTTACCCGATGGCATATACGTAGGTTAAATGGCTCCCAAAAAGTGTCGAGAGTGTTGTAATCTGCACCTCTCAACTACAGAAAAAAAAGTGGACTAATTGAGAAAAAACATTTGTGTTTTTTATACAGACATTAGATCAACATCATTACAAATTTTTTGCAGGTAAACCAGCATTTTCAAGCAATTCCCCAAACGCAAACACCATAGATAAAAATCTAAGCATTTCAACAGATACTAATAAAGCGCTATTACATTTTCTATTAGAAAATTTCTTTTTTGAAATTATTTCCCCATCCGTGAACAAAATCCAATCAAGCACTGTTATCTATTTGCGTAAAAAATTACGAGCTCAAATAACCGGTTCTTAACCTCAAATACCATAACATTAATGCACCACTTAAAAGGGCAGCAACAGACCAATATCATCTCATTCCCGGTGTTATCTACTCACATTTGGCTTCTCTTTCCAAAGATGATCAGCATTTTTTTCTGATATATATACATCTATGGCGGATACCGAAAAGCCAGAACAGAGTAGGTAAAACTTTAACTCCACATCGCATGTCAAACACAGCGCAAGCTCCTAACCATTCAAGAGCTACTCAAAGATCTGTAGGTAACAACATCAGTGTATTAACGATCGTTGACGTTGAACAGATTAAGTCACTCAATCCCAATCCAAGTCAGGACCCGAAAAAACCCCAGCCTATTCATTACAACCAGGGTATCACAATGCGATGCCCTTATGACCACTATATGGGGGAATCTGGCCCGGGGAATATTACCTTCAAGGCAAATTTGCACGACTCCGTTTCTTTCAGGGCGACCACTATTTCCGGCAATTCAGAAAATGCTGTTATTGTCTATCAAATACAGCCCAACGGCTCAATTAATGTATTTAACCAATTTACGTCAAATTCGATTACTATGACTGGTGCAGTAGTACCTTCATTACCCAATGCTGTTCCGGCAGCAGCTGTCGCCCAGACATTTTATTCATATGATTCTAAGATAAAAAATAAAGGTACAGAAAGCTTCACCATATATCTTGCTCTATATGAACTGGATGAAATCGGGGAGAATCAGGTGCTTTATGGCTACTTCTACTGGGATCCAACCATTGAGGTACAATAAACCACTGACATTATTTTACATATTCAAAGGTTTATATACAGCAGTTCTGTTTATGCAGAACTGCTTTTTTAATGTCTGGTATGGCGGTTCCGCCAATGATGATGATACCAGCCAGCCGCATTGGTTAGCTATCATAGCTGCTTATTTTCTATATAAAAGTTGCAGCCTTCTATGACATTTCATTATATTAGACCTTCTTATACCCCTAAGTTCCGCTTATGAAGAAATTTATTTTTGGCTGTGCAGCATTAATGGTGGCTGCCAGCTCCTATGCCCAGGATAATGCCCTATGGCTTAGAAACCCTTCAATATCCCCTGATGGAAGTACTATTGCTTTTGGTTACAAGGGTGATATTTACCGCGTAGACGCCAAAGGTGGCGTGGCTGTTCCACTCACCATCCATGAGGCACATGATATGATGCCTGTATGGAGCCACGACAGTAAATACATCGCATTCGCCAGCGATCGTTATGGTAACTTCGACGTGTTCGTTATGCCAGCTACCGGCGGCATACCTGTACGTCTTACCACCAACAGCGCGGCAGATTATCCGTACGATTTCAGCCCGGATAACAAACAGGTATTGTTTGGTAGTGTTAGAAATGCTCCTGCTCTGAGTTCCCGCTTCCCTTACTCCGCTTTCCGTAACACGTACACCGTACCTGTTACCGGCGGAAGACCTTTCCTGGTAAGTGCCGCCGGCTTCGATGCCGCCGCTTATAACAAAGATGGCAGCAAAATTATCTTCCAGGATTGTAAAGGACATGAGGATCCTTTACGTAAACACCATACCTCTTCTGTTACCCGCGATATCTGGTTAATGGATGTGGCTAAAGGTACCTACGAACAAATCTCTACCTATGAAGGTGAAGACCGTGAGCCTGTTTTCGGTAACAATAACGATGTGTACTACCTGAGCGAAAAAGGTGGTATCTCTCAAAACCTCTTCAAAAGCTCGCTGACCGATAAATCCAAAATGGAGCAACTGACCAGCTTTACGAATCATCCGGTTCGTAACCTGACCAGAGCCCAAGACAATACCTTCTGCTTTACCTATAACGGAGAAGTATACACGATGAAAGAAGGAGAGAAACCTCACAAAGTAGCTGTCCGGATCTTCAACGATGGCCGTGAAGGCGTGGTGAAAAATATTCCTGTGACAGGTAACATTACCGAATTTGCGATGAGCCCTGACGGTAAGGAGATGGCTTTTGTAGCCAGAGGAGAGGTGTATGTGAGCAGCGCGGAAGGTAATATGACCAAACGTATTACCAATACGCCCCAACAGGAAAGAATGGTGGAATGGTCTCCGGACGGTAAACGCTTGATCTATGCTGCTGAACGCAATGGTAACTGGGATATCTACCAGACTACACGCGTTCGCAAGGAAGAGCCTTACTTCTTCAGTGCTACCCTGCTGAAAGAAGAACCGCTGATTGCGACCGCTGCGGAAGAATTCCAGCCAAAATTCTCTCCGGATGGTAAAGAAGTGGCTTACGTGGAAAATCGTAATATTCTCAAAATATTCAACCTGGCCAGTGGTAAAAGCAGACCCATTCTGCCGGAAGGTCATAACCACTCTTACGCTGATGGCGACTGGGCATTTAACTGGAGTCCCGACAGTAAATGGATCCTCGTGGATGATCAAAGAAATGCCAGCTTCGTGACCTTCGGCGTTAGCAATATCTCCTTATTGCCAGCTGTTGGAAACGGAACACCTTTCTATCCTGTAAACAGCGGCTTCGGTGAAGTCAATGGTAAATGGACGGCAGAAGGCAAACTCATGACCTGGACCAGCGATCGTGATGGACGTAGATCCCTCGGGAAAGAAGGTAGCCGCGAATCCGATATTTATGGCGTTTTCCTGGATCAGGAAACATACGATAAATTCAAATTGTCCAAAAATGAATTTGCCCTTTTGAAAGAATCCGGCGATTCCAGAGCAAAAGAAAAAGACAGCACTGCTGCTAAAAAAGCATTCCAACCTGATTTCAATAACCTGGAAAGTCGCAGGGTACGCCTGACTATCAACTCCGCATCTATCGCTGATTACGTAGTAAATAAAGACGCAAGCAAAGTATTCTACATGGCCGAGTTTGAAAAAGGCTACGATCTCTGGGTAACTGAACCAAGAACCAGGCAAACCAGCATCCTCGCTAAAATGGGCGAATCTCCCGGTAGTATGGCACTCAGCAAAGATGGTAATACCCTCTTTGTAAGCACTAGCGGTAGCGTGGTGAAAGTAGATGTCAACTCCGGTAAAGTAACGCCTATCAATATCAATACCGAAATGGCACTCAACCAGGCAAAAGAACGCGAATACATCTACTGGCACGCATGGAAACTAGTGAAAGAGGAATTCTATGATCCTACACTCCATGGTATAGACTGGAAAATGTATGGCGACAATTACGCTCGTTTCCTGCCTTATATCAGCAATAATTACGACTTCCAGGAATTACTGAGTGAACTGCTGGGCGAACTGAATGCTTCCCATACGGGTGGCCAGTATTTTACCACGATTCCAAATGGCGACCAGACAGATGCCCTCGGCCTGCTCTACGATGAAACCTTCAAAGCAGACGGTTTGAAAGTAGATGAGGTAATCAAAGGCGGACCATTGGATAGAGCTGCTTCCAACCTGAAAAAAGGCGATATCATCGAGAAAATTGATGGCGTAGCTATTACCAGCGATTTCGACTGGTCATCCTTGTTGAATCGTAAAATGGGTACCAATGTACTGCTCAGCATTTACAACCCTGTGTCAAAACAACGTTGGGACGAAACCGTTAAGCCTATCTCTGTACGTGAAGAATCCAGATTGATGTACAAACGTTGGGTAAACAGCATGTCTGAAATGGTAGACAAACTGTCTGACGGAAAAGTAGGTTACGTACACGTAAAAAGCATGGACGACCCTTCTTTCCGTACCGTATATGATGTGGCAATGGGTAAAAACAAAGGCAAAAAAGCCCTCATCGTGGACACACGTTTCAACGGTGGCGGATGGCTGCATGATGACCTCATGCAATTCCTGACTGGCAAAAAATACCTGGACTACGCGCCGCAAGGCCATCGTCTGGATGCCGGTGACCCGGTGGGAAACTGGCAGGGCCCTAGCTGCGTAGTGATGAATGAAGGAAACTACAGTGATGCTGTCATCTTCCCGTATGTCTACAAACAAGAAAAGATAGGTAAACTGATAGGTATGCCAGCAGCCGGTACCGGGACCGCAGTATGGTGGGAGACACAGATTGACCCTTCTATCAGATTCGGTATTCCGACGATAGCAACTATCGGTAAGGAAAACCGTCCTACTGAAAACCTGCAGGTAGAACCAGATATCCGCGTACCATTACGCTACGAGGAATTCCTCGCTGGTAAAGATGCGCAGATGGAAGCTGCCGTGAAGGAAATGCTGAAAGAAGTGAAGTAATTTCTATATTACTATAAGGTGATGAAGGCTCAAAACCTTCGCCCCGCTAACTAAAAAAGCCTTCAAGTCATTCAACCTGAAGGCTTTTTTAGTTAGAAAAAATTTATTGTCAGACAGGGCCACATGTTGTTCACACAGCCTTTTTCAGCTTATTTAATCTTGGGTCATGAAATCAAACGGAACCTCCTCGGAAACATGAACATCTTTCCTTTTTTATGATATTCTCTTATAGAAGAAATAAGCCATTTCGAATAGTAAGAGAAATCTGCATCATTGTCCTTGGAAAAAAGTTCAAATACTTCACCACTCCAGTCTACTACCAGGTAGGAGTAATATTCACCCGTTTTTCCCGTTCCCCACAAGAGCCCATCCGTAGTCTTATACACCGGGTATCCAATGCTTTCTGTAATGTGTTGTTTATATTTTTCATCGTTCCCCTTGTAGTCGCCGTCATAGCTTCTAAAATAGAAATGCATTTGAAAAACATCTTTCCCATTAGAGTATCTATCATCTTCTCCGCTTAAATTGTCACCTTTTATTAGCTTAAAACCTTTAGGGAAGGACGCTTGCCCTAAAGTAGCCATTGCGTGGAGCAGGAAAAGAAAACTAAAAAAATATTTCATAGGTGGCATAATTTGGATGGTCAATATATAATCTCTAATTGGATTTACCAATATTGTTTTGCCTTATACTTTGATACAAGTTATATTCTACCACCTCCGTTTACAATTATTTGTTGTCCATTTATCCAGGCACCTTCAGGGCCGGCTAAGAATGCAACTACACCCGCTATATCTTCAGGCTCTCCCATTCTTCCTAAGTTCATATTCTGGCCGATTCTTTCCATTTCTTCCTTTGAAACCTCTTTTTGTAACAGCGGTGTCGTTGTTGGTCCTGGAAAAACGCTATTGACTGATATTTTACGATGCCCAAGTTCTTGTGCCAGGATTTCTGTAACCACTTTACCGGCGGCTTTACTTGGTGCATAAATTCCAAGTCCGGCTGCCGGATAAAGCGCACTCGTTGAAGATATCTGAATAATGCGTCCGCCATCCCTGACTTGTCTGGCTGCCTGTTGCAACACAAAATATGTTCCTTTGTAGTTTACAGCATTGATGCGGTCGAAGTCAGCTTCCGTAACATCAATAATGGGAATACCCATTACGGCAATTCCTGCATTGGCCACTACAATATCAATTCCGCCAAATTCCGCACTGACGGCATTAAAAAGTTCAGTAATTTCTGTCACTGCACTCACATCTGCCTGAAAGGCGACTGCTATCCCGCCAGCATTCTTTATTTCATTCACTACTTCATCAGCTTGTTCCGAACTACCCACATAATTAACGGCTACTGCAATCCCGTCTTTTGCCAAACGAATAGCAATAGCACGACCGATCCCCGTTGCTGCACCAGTTACCAGTGCTACTTTATTGATTGCCTTTTCCATAATTGTTCATTTTAAATTTTTGTTGCCAGATTAATTTCCCCATATTTCCCAGCATAAAAATCACGGTAAGCATCTATAATTTCCGCCTGGTAATTCATCACAAAAGGCCCTTCTGACACAACAGGTTCTGTATATTCTTCACCACCAAACAGCATAATATCAGTAGCATCTTCGGATGTATTTTTTATTTCAATTTCGCCGGCATTGCTATCAAACTCCACCAATTCATTCTTTTGAAATGTTATTTCATTTAGCATCACATTTTCTGTGATTAAGAAAGCAGCTACTTCAAATTTATCTTCAATTTGTATCAAAAATTTTTTGCCTGCTTCCAAATGTATATGATACAAAAATTGCCGGGAGTAATTCGGAATTTTCGAACTTAATTCTTCATAATTACCAATAATAACTTTTAGCCATCCGCTTTTATCAGGTAAATTTTTATAAGGTACTTCATGGGCTTGAACAGTTACGTGTGCAGGCTTTTCGGCTTTATTTCTTGCAGGGAGATTTATCCAAAACTGAAAACCATGAATGTATTTACTATCGGTTTGGCTATCGTAATTAAAATTTTCATCGTGAACAATTCCATTACCTGCTTTCATCCATTGCACACCTCCTGAATAAATTTCACTCCTATTACCAGCACTATCAAAATGTTCGACTTCGCCTTGCAGAATATAGGTTAATGTAGCGATGCCTCTGTGTGGGTGTGCACCCATACCATTTTTGTTAATCGTTTCTTTAATAACAGGCGCTACATAATCAAGAAATACAAATGGACCAACTTTATTGGTATACTGGTTGGGTAACATTCGTTGTATGGTTAACGGACCTACATCAACCCTGTTTCCTTTTGTAGAAAAACTTGTTTGTTTTTTCATTTCTTCATTATTGATTTAAAATTGTATCAATTGCAAATCTCTTAACGATAAGAAACGATATAAAAAGCCGTCGACATTTGTCAATGGCTTTTTATAGTTGCTGTTTAATTCAATCTTTGTATCCTAATATTAAATGTCAATTCTCTTTGTAGTAACCTCCAAAGTACTTTACCGGAGACCACGAAGGAATCGTTTCAGGCAATTTCGGAGACAAGTTGCTGAATTCCTGGGCACCAAATACAACTCTGCCATCAACGATTGTTAATACGGAAGAAACAGATTTTATTTCGTTGTCTGATATGGTAAAGAAATCCTTGTTTAGTAAAGCAAAATCTGCCAGATACCCCGGAGCAATCCTACCATTCTCATCTTCCTGATGTTCAAACCATGCGGGACCGATAGTAAATAATTTAAGCGCTTCAGCACGGGTTAAACGATTATTTTTTGCGAGCATTTCAGATCCCGATACAGACTTCCCTGTAATCATCCAGCTAATGTTTGTCCAGGGGTTGAATGAAGAGGCTCTGAATGCGTCCGTCGTCATTGCCAGCGGAATATCGCTATCTACCAGCAGTCGCAACCTTGGTGTTTGCAATGCTTTTTCCCGGCTATATGTCTTTATAAAACCATCACCATGCAAGGCCATTTTGCCGTCCAGCGCTATACCACCGCCGAGTTTCTTTACCCTGGCAATATTTTCCGGCGTTATCGTTTCAGCATGTTCTATGCTCCAGCGCAACCCATCCAAAGATGTCTTCCGGTTTACATCTTCCAAAGCATCCAGAAAGGGTGTGATATTTTCATTATAACTGATATGCATGCGGAAGGGTATTCTTTTCTTCACCAGTTTAGCAACATCTTCTTCTATATACAGACGCATCGAATCTTTGTTGACGATGACAGCCGGCTTATCAAAATTTTCATGATCGTGCAGTACCAATCTCAGCATTTCACCTGTGCCTTCATACTCATGACCATGCGCCATTATAGGATCAATATTTTCTCTCGGGCTTATGGGGGATCTTCTTGTTATAGCGTTGATCTCTGCATCTACCATAGTGGGGGCGCTAACATCTCCAAATTGAATATCGATAAAAGGGAATCGTATGTTCAGCCGGTTTTCCTTTGCTAAAAAGTCTATAGGAGCGTGCCCCTGGGCATATCCGCTGGCGGCCGCTGCGTCAAGAGCTGTGGTGATGCCGAAACGGTTTAGTTCGTGGACTACATTTGTTATTGAACTCACCTGCTCTTCGAAGGAAGCCTGAGGTACCAAATATTCCAGCGAGATAAAAGTGAACGTATAACTATGCACGATACCGGTGTAATGTCCTTCTTTATCTTTTTCGAATTCGGTACCAGGCATACCAGGAAACTTGTCGGTTCCCACACCGAATGCTTTCATCGCCAACTCGTTCAAAAAAGCCTGATTGTAAGCGTATTGAACGATCAGCGGTCTATCAGGCACTGCTTTCTTGAGCTCGTCCATGGTTGGGAACCTGTTTTCTTTAAACTGGTAAGGCGACCAGCCACCAATTACCTTCACCCACTGGCCTTCCGGAGTTCGTTTCGCCTGTTCGCTCAGCATCTCTAATGCCCGCTGCAGTGTAGGCACCCCCTCCCATCTTACAGTATAATTGAAACTTCTTTCGCTTAGGATATGGGTGTGTGCGTCATTTAATCCGGGGATCAGACGCCTTCCATTTGCATCAATCAGCTTGGTATTATTGTCCTTCAGACTAAGTATTTCGGAGTCTGTACCCACGGCATAGATCCTTCCTCTTTTTACTGCGAGCGCTGAGGCTTGCGGTTGTGATTGACTCTGGGTAGTAATTTTTGCATGATAAACAATCAGATCTGCACCGATAAACGTTCCGTCAGACTGCGCTTTCAGCGCAATTGCAAACAAAACTGCTATAGATAATGTGAATATCTTTTTCATGATTTTATGATTTAATAAGAATACAGTAATTAGCGTTCAGTAGCAAAACGTCCACCATTCATTGCCTTCATAAATGCCTGCGGATTCCAATATTCACGATAGTTTACAATAAGACCGTCACGGAATGTTACAAAAGTAGCGTAGCTCATTTCATAAGGGTTGCCATTTCCAGTTACAACACCTGAAACACTCCATTCTGCAATGGCTACATTTTCATCATCAGTCGGGTAAATTTTTAAAGCAGGAATAGATTTCAGATCTATATAGCTTGGGTAATCTTTCAAATAAGCGTAAAGTGCGTCACGACCTTCAAATCTTGCTGGCGTGCCTTCAGGCGCAAAAGGAAATTCAGCCACAACATCATCAGCACAAAGCGCTGACCAGCCTTCCATGTCTTTGGCCAAAAAAATGTCCAAACTCTTGCGGAGAAGTTGAGTAGCTGGTGCGTTTTTTAAGTTTGTATTGCTCATTTCTTTAAATTTTTCAATGTTATTTCTTTATTGATTCAACATTGTAAAATTGCATTGTATGCAGCTCATGCAATGATGAGAAATGATAAAAAAAAGCGTTGATAAATATCAACGCTTTTTATACAGAGAAAGATGTATAGTGAATAATTACTTCTTTGCTTGTTTTCTGATTCTGCTTAAAGTTTCCTTTGTGATACCCAAATAAGAAGCAATAATGTGTTGCGGAAACCGCTGTATAAATTGTGGATGGTTTTCGGCAAATTCTTCATAGTTTTTTTCAGCGGTATTACTAATGGTAGCGTTTAGCCTGCGTTGGTTAGCAATGGCATTTCTCTCATCCATTAATCGTATCATTTCAACCAGGGCGGGTATTTTTCCCATCAAATCCAACATTTCTGCTCTAGTGATAATGAGTAGCTCCGTATCTTCCCATGCATCAATATTATATTTAGAAGGGGTAAGCATAATAGAACTTTCACGGTCGGATGCCCAATAATTTTCAATATACAGATGTACGATATGTTCTACGCCTTTTTCATCTACGCTGTATTGCCGCATAGCACCTTTTACAATAAAACCAACGTATTTACATACAGCACCTTCCTGCAGAAAGTATTGTTTCTTTCTCAGTTTTTTAGGCTGAAAAGCGGCTTCAATCAAGGCTTCCTCTTCACGTTTAAGTGGTGATGAAATATACCGGTTGATATAAGCAAAAAGATTATTGTACATGGAGTATTGGGGATTAATTGAATCATACAAATATATAAAGAATAGCTCCCTCATCTACGCCCAACCTGCGGCGGTCCCGGATTTGATGATCAGTTAATATCTTTTCCTTCCTGGAGGGTCTTTACCATTTGCTCAAGCCGGTTTTTGTTAGGCAGATCAGGCGCCTGTGCGCGGGCTTTCAGGGCATAGCCCAGGGCTTTCTTATAATCGCCGAGTGCAGAATATCCACGGGCCATACCGGCGTTGGTAAGGAATTCGTTGGGGTATTTATCGTAGTCCATTTTAAAGATGTCAAATGCTTCTTTTCCTTTTTTGAGATGTGCAAGATTTCTGGCGTAGTAATACAGTTCATTGACATCACCGTAGGGCAGGGCTTTTTTCATGACAGCCATCGCTTCTTCTCTCCGGCCGAGACTATCGAGGATGGCGGCTTTGGTGCTCCAGGCCTGGAAGCTGTTGGTTCCACCAGTACTCACGCTGGTGGCGGTGTCAGCCCATAACAGGGCTTCTTCGAGGTTCGTATTGTTTTGTACACAGAAACTGGCCGCCGAATTCCATGTTTGCCAGATGAAGCCACTGCTGCCACGCAGCTCCTTACGGAAAGAGGTTATCTGCGTTTTTATCAGGTCAACGTCTATCCTGAAAGGAATGACCTGTTTTTCCCATTCCAATGCAACAGTAGCGCTGGTGGGTGTTTGATCAGTAAATTCATATTTGAGCCATTCCACACTTTTATCTGCGGCAACAGGTTTCACTTTTATGCGCAGGGCGTCTTCTTTAGGGTCGTAATAGAAGCTACCCCAGGAGCTGGCGTTTTTGGAGAAGATCAGGGTACTCTCATCCGGGTCATAGGCTACAAAGAAGCCGTAAGTTCCGGCGGGTAGTGGCTGCCCATTCACTTTCACATCAGTAGAGAACGAGATAGTGGTGTTTTCATTCGCACCGGCCCGCCAGGGTGCTGCCTTGGAAGACCCAAAGCCGAGATCAGCAAAACCTTTATGAACTACCTCCCCCCAGATATGACCTTCTCTGTTCTTAACGCCAGGCCGGCTATAATTAATGACCACCTGTGTAATACCAATACCTTCGCTGACGGAAGCTGTTTTATTACCGCCACTAGGTACACTGTTGAACTGGGCATGGGCTGCAACGGCCATCAAAAGGACCGTAAGAGTAATGACAGTTTTTTTCATTATACGAGATTTTGGTTAGAAAAAGAGACCTACAGGGCTTATGTATCTACGGGACCTAAAACCCGGAGATAGCTATTCAATAACGCTTATAAAAGTTAGCACTATTCATGCATACCTCCCTCTCAGACATTGTCTTTTTTTGACCATTCATCATAATAGCCACTGCATGAGGGGAACAGGCGGATATACTGCACCAGCCCTCATCAACGGATGTTTTTTTCCCAAATCAGCTTTTCCGTTTCCTGAAATTCAGCCACAGGCTCATTATCAGGCTTATCAGAAATACAATAAGTGTAACATAGTCTACCAGACGGGGATTGAAATTAATGCCGGTAAGTTTTAGCAACAGAAAATGAACATAAGAATCTGAATGGTCGTGGTATCCGAGATGCTCGCGTACCTTCCAGTGCCAGTCTGTACAGAAGCAATACCCCCAGCCATACCAGATCCCTAATACAAACCAGGAGAAGGCTGTCACTAAAAGGGTGACCAGGTTCCATTTTCGGGTTGCCCGGAACATCCAGCCTACTGTGTTAAATAACATCAGCAACGTGTGAAACAAAAAGAAAAAATAATTGAGGAACGGATACAGCATATCATAAAGAACGGTGTGTTTCCTAAGTTAGCTACTTTTGCAGTATATGCAAAGGGCTGGTTATCCTCCAAGCCCGCTTCTTAGCGCCAATTGTTTGCCATACTGTATGAGGTGGGATGCTTCTCTTATTTGCAGCTCATTCCAGTGAGGCAATGCGCTGTCAATATCATCTTTATGATAATACAAACTATCCGCCAGTGCGATAGCATCACGATAAGCTTTAGCAGTGCCGGAAGCGGTATGGGGCCTTACAACAAAAGCCGCATCGCCGAGCAACACAATACGTCCGCTATACATTTGGGGAACAGCCAGGTCTACAATTACCTGAACAAAGGGATTTTCGGTTTGAAGTACCCTGTCTCTGAGAATGGCAGGAAGTTCCTCGTTTGCAAGTTGATGAAGGTCGTTGATGGATTTGTTGCTCAGGAAAGCAGGAGGCACAGCATATAGTCTCTTTTTGCCGTCTTTATCTGTTAGGATTTCGTTTAATTGTTGTTCTGATTTATTAAGATACCAAACCCAATTGTATAAGCGTTGTCCTCTGTTTAATTCTCCTTTTGTACCTGGCACCAAGTAACAGAGCAAGTGAGAATGCTGGTAAGGATAGATGGAAAATTTATTCTCAAAAAAAGCAATTTCTTCATCGGTCATTTTACTTTCCGGTATCAACCCACGGTATGCAACATAACCTGCATAAGCAGGTACAGATTCCGGCAAAAAATGTGCTCTCGTTACAGAGCTGTATCCATCTGCACCAACAACCAGGTCGGCTGTTTTCTCAACACCGTTGGCAAAAGTTACCGTTACCTGATTGTCTTTTTCTTCTATCTTTTCCAATTGATGACCAAAGAAATACCGGTTCTCCGGAAAGTAATCCTTGAGTTGTTGCCAGATGTAATTCCAGGAGGTGAATGAAGTATCGTTTTTAAATGTGTAAGACGGATGCCCATTACTATTTAGCACCTGTCTTTCATATGCCGGAATACCAAAAATTTCTTTTGCGGCAATACGGTGTTCCTGCAAATAATCTATCATGTCCGGCTGAATAACTAATCCTGCACCTCTGTCCTGCATACGGCCTGCGGAGCGTTCATAAATTTCAACATCGTATCCCTTGCAATCAAGTGCAATGCCTGCGCTGAGTCCGCCGATGGAGCCTCCTATGATTATTATTTTCATACTTTTTTCGGGATTATAGATATTCATTCAATCACTTGTTTACCTAAACTATTCATGTACCTCAATGCTCAATAATCATTTCAAAATTTATATTTTTGATTCTATAGCTAAATATCAACCATTTCAGATAAAATAACAATTAATAATTATGCATTCTCCTATGGAAAAAGACGGTGCAGCGGTGGTGATATCGCACCAGGTTATGGAAGGAAAGTATCAGGAATATGAAGACTGGCTGAATGAAATAGGCCCGCTTTGCAGAAGTGCTGTTGGACATCTTGACTGGCATATTATCCGTCCGATTACCGGTCTTACCTATTTATACACCATCATCGTACGGTTTGATACAATAGACCATCTGAAACTTTGGATAGAATCTCCTGCCAGGAAACGCCTGATTGAAAAAATCCGTCCGGTCCTGGTGACAGATGACAATTATCATATAAAAACCGGGTTGGATTTTTTGTTCACACCGGAAAATGACAAAGTAAAACCACCTGTCCGGTGGAAACAGTTTCTTGTAACATGGTCGGCAATTTATCCTTTGACCACCATTATTCCGCTGATTTTAGTACCGGTATTAAGATTCCTGAAAGTACCCCACATACGATTCATTGATTCGTTTTTCGTTTCGGGCGTTATTGTGCTACTGATGGTTTATCTGGTAATGCCCCGTTATACCAAATGGATCAGGAAATGGCTTTATAAATAACTTATCAATATATTTTTACTACTTTAGTCCGACTAAGTAATTGGCTAACAATGGAGGATAAAATGCTTTTGCTTGCAATAGCGGAGGGTGACGAAACTGCATTTGTAAGACTATTTGAAAAACATAGGGCGAAAGTATATTTCGCTGCTCAAAAACTATTGAAATCAGACATCAACAGCAAAGATGTCTTGCAGGAAGTATTTACGACCATTTGGCTAAACCGGGAATCGCTCCATGAAATTGAAAACTTCAATGCCTACCTGCATACCATGGTGCGCAACAATATTTATAGTAGGTTAAGAAGAAAGAAAGCAGAAGTAAAAGTTATCAGAACGATTCATGAAAATAGCGCCGATGTAGATAGCAGCACGGAAGAATCCATTAAGTTGCACGACCTGCAGGCCAGCTTATCCCAGGCAGCCCGCTTATTAACCCCTCAGCAAAAACATGTGTACCATTTAAGCAGAACAGCAGGATTTAGTCATGATGAAATAGCTGCACAATTAAAGATCTCCAAAGAAACCGTAAAGAAACATATTATGGCTGCCAATAAAATTGTACAAACCTTTTTACGGGACCAAAGTTTCTTGCTGGTAATCTTCCTATGCGTTTGCGACTACACAAACAATTTTGGTGAATTTGATCCACATTCTCATGAAAGCCATGCTCTTTCGAATGAGACTAATATATTGACTTCAAATACGTTAGACGACACCATCGTTTTCTAAAAAAATATTTTTTGTTTATATACCCCTTTGCATAAATGCCGTGCGTCTAATATTTTTGGTGGCACTTATATCAGCGTTTATGCAGGACCGATTGCTGGAATTATTCCATAAATATGTGAATGATAGTTGTTCTGAGGAAGAACTATCGGAATTATTTGAATTATTTTCCCTTACCGGAAATGAAATAACGGTAAAAGAGCTGATTGCGCAAACCATTGAAGATATTGATCAATATCCGGTACAAATAAGTACATTTTTAAGTACCGCAGATGCCGAAAATATATTAAGAGAAATTCTTTCCAACACAGCCGACGTCACTACTGAAACCAATATACAACGCAGGGCATTATTTTCCAGATGGTGGCACTGGGCAGCGGCAGCAATGGTCGCGGCGCTTGTTGGCTTGTCAGGCTATTATTACGCTCACCATTCCGGTAACATGCCATTAGCCCGGATTACACCTTCTGATCTGAATACCACCAGTGGAAGTAACAAGGCTACCCTTACCCTCAGCAATGGCCAAACCATCGCATTGGATAGCGCCCAAAACGGATTGCTTGCCACGCAGGGACAAGGACGTGTTGTAAAAACTCAAACCGGTGAAATCATCTATAGTGCAGAAGAAAAGAAAGATGAAAAATTATTATATAACAACATCTCCACTCCTCGTGGTGGCCAATACTCCCTGCAACTATCAGATGGCAGTAAAGTATGGTTGAATGCTGCTTCTTCCATCAGATTCCCGGTAGCTTTCACTACCGGAGAACGAAAGGTATATATAACAGGAGAGGTATATTTTGAGGTGAAACACCTGATTGGCAATCACGATCAACCTGTATCGTTTATTGTTGAAGCAGATAATAATTCAGCAACCAATGCCGGCTACAGGGTGGAAGTTTTAGGAACCAAGTTTAATATTAACACCTACTCCAATGAACCGTTTGTAAGTACCACCTTACTGGAAGGAAAAGTAAGAGTACACGCGGATAAGACCCTACAATCCCAGGTGTTATTACCTGACCAGCAGGTAAATATAAACCGGAAAGGGGAAATGAACCTTAATAAAACGATAGATGTAAATGCCGTAGTAGCATGGAAAAACGGCTATACTCAATTTTCTTCTGTCCCCCTTTCTGCAGTTATGCGACAAATAGAAAGATGGTATGATGTAAATGTTCAGTTTGAAGATCATGTCACAGATATAAAATTCACCGGTAAATTAAAACGCAACGAGAATCTTTCTGAATTTCTAAAAATACTAGACCTGAATAATATCAAATATGAAATAAGTAATTCCACAATTATTATCAAAAATCAATAATAACTCCCCTGGTGGGACCAATCGAAAAGGGATCATTGAATTAACAAAAGCGCTTTTGAATTTAAGAGAGACCAAAATCTATCATTACTCAACCAAAAAAATATGATTTTTTTAAACCCTGTATTTGAGAGGATACAGTCATTTGCACGCCCTAACCTAACGCTATACAAGATGAAAACAATCATTGTTTTTCTGTTGGCTGTCAGTGTCCAGCTGAGTGCCAAATCGTATTCTCAGAACGTTACGCTGAAAGGAGAAAAATTGAATATTCCGCAAATATTTGCGGCTATTGAGCGACAGACTGAATACGTCTTCTTTTACAAGGATGATGTACTGAAGTCTACCACTCCTGTCACGGTAAATCTGAATAATGTTCCAGTATCCGATGCGCTGGCCACCTGCTTAAAAGGACAACCACTGAGCTACTCTATTGTAGGACATAACATCATCATATTAAAATCAGATTCACCTAATCGTAATTCCAGTGCTTCCGCTACCCAACAGTCATCGCTGCTTATCAAGGGTATTGTAACGGACGAAAAAGGAACACCATTAACGGGTGTAACAATCAGGATCAAAGGCACTCCACTTGGCACCAGTACAGACGCCAATGGTCGTTTTCAACTTTCTGTCCCTGCCAACAGTTCCAAAATTCTGGTGTTCAGCTATATCGGCACAGAAACAGTAGAAATACCTGTGTCGAACGAAGAGCCTGTTACTGTACATTTAAAGCCCAAGGCCAATTTTCAGCAGGAAGTGGTAGTCACCGCCTATGGCATCAAACGTCAGCCCAAAGAACTGGGATATGCTGCCACCACTATCAGCGGTAAAGAATTAAACCAGGCCGAAAACATCAATGCCACTTCCGGATTAATTGGTAAAGTATCCGGGCTTTCCATTCAAACACAAGACAACAACCTGGACCCCTCCTATAAAATCAACTTACGCGGCAACAGATCTATCACAGGAAATAACTCGGCTATTATTGTACTGGATGGAGCCGTTGTACTCCCCTATATCCTGAGCAATATCAATCCGAATGATATTGAAAGCGTAAACGTACTTAAAGGTAGTGCTGCGGCATCCTTGTATGGTGCCAGCGGTAGTAACGGCGCATTGGTTATTACTACTAAGAAACCGGTTGCTGGTAAAACAGAAATAAACTTTAAAACAAGTGTACAGTGGGAAAGTATTTCCAAACTGCCTAACCTGCAATATAGCTATGGTGGCTGGGGAGGAGAATCCAACTACGTAGATCCGGTAACCGGACAAACCATCAATGTTCCGTTCGAGAACCAGCAATTCGGACCTAAATACGATGGCAGTACAGTAGAGGTAGGAACACCGAAACGGATATTTTATAACGACGGTACCTATAAAGACACGGTAATAAAAACTACTTTCTCTCCGAAAAAAGGATCACGCACCGATTTTTTCCAAACAGGTATTACCAAACAGTATGATCTGTCACTGGGTACAGCTACGCAGAACTCATCGACTTATGTGGCCTACCAGCGAACAGACCGGTCAGATATCGTTCCGGGAAACAAGTTATCGAAGAACTTCTTTAAACTGAATGGAAACACTAAATACAATATCTTAAGTGTAGACTATGCTGTGGCCTATACCAATACCAATAAGGACGAAATCTGGAACAGAGGATCATTATATAGTCAAATCCTGAATTCTCCTGCATACATTGATTTAAACTGGTTTAAAAGCGGATTCTTTTCTTCTCCTGACAATTACTACAATGCCTGGAATGATAATCCCTGGTGGAACCTGTATAACTTCAGGGCAAAAACGACCGATAATAAACTGGTAGGGAATGTAGCAGCAAAACTTGCAATAACTGACAATATAGAAGCGAGTTATCGATTAGGTTACTCCTATAGTGCCCTAAATTTTAAAAACACAGGTAATGGTTGGAAATATTCCGACTACGAGCAAACCAACCCCTATAATATTCCGGGCGGTACCCAGGCCTCCAACAGAAAGGTGCTGTTGCCTACAACAAGTGGTGGATCAACCTTCGAATCACGCATAACAGGCGATTTATTATTGGCATTTAAAAAGCAGCTGTCAAAAAATATTAGCTCAAAACTGTTAGTAGGTCACTCTATCATAAAGGATAAATACAATGCTTCAGCCTTTGGAGCAAACACGCTCGCCTTTAATGATTTCTTTAACGTATCCAGTTATATTGGCCAGCAAAGTGCCGGCGAAAGCATGGCAGAGCAAAATCAGCAGGCAGCATTCGCTGATTTATCTTTCGGCATAAATAAATACCTGTTTTTACACGGCAGTTATCGTTTTGACTGGACTTCCATATTGACGGCTTCCAACAGAAGATTTTCCTATGGATCAGCGGATGCAGCATTTATTCTTTCTGATGCACTGCCGGAGTTATTTAATAATGATGTCCTGAATTTCGCAAAGGTAAGAGTCGCATACAGCCAGACAGGCCAGGTAAATCTAAGCACTATCAGTACTTATGGTGCTTATCTGACCACTCCTTCCTTCAACGTGGCATCTAACTATCCATTTAATAATAATGTGGGTTATAGCAAAAATCTATTGGCTCCCAACCCGCACCTGAAAGATGAGCGGACAACAGAAATAGAAGGAGGTATTGAACTTAGCTTCCTGAAAAACCGTATCAACTTTACAGGAACAGTTTTCCAGCAAAGAACAAAAAATCAAACGATCCCCACCCAGGTATCTCCTTCAACAGGCTTTTCTGCCATGCTGGTGAATGGTGGAGAAACCTCCAACTTCGGTGTTGAATCAGATATCAAATTAACACTCATTGATAACAGGTCTACCGGTTTAAGATGGGATGTGGGCGCCAACTTCACCTATATCAATAATAAAGTAATTAACTTACCTAATAACGGCGCTGATTTGTCGATGACAAATGACGCTTATGCAGTAGTAGGCCATGCTTTCCCGGCTTTAAAAGTAACGGATTTCTCCAGAGACCCTGCCACCGGAAAAGTTATCGTGGACGGTAACGGCTATCCTACACGGGCAGCGGCTTATAAGCTAATGGGGTCCATCTTTCAGCCATATCGCCTGGGCCTGACGACCTCCGTTTCCTACAAGAATTTCGGACTCACTATCGTAGCGGACTACAGAGGTGGCGGTGTATTGTTTAACCAGATTGGACAAACATTAGACTGGACCGGTGCTTCCGAACACTCTACCTATGGTGATCGCCAACGATTTGTATTCCCCAATTCCGTTTATGATGACGGAAGCGGACATTATGTAGATAACAAATCCAGACAAATTGCCAATGTGTACCAGTTCTGGCAGACATATAGCACCATGGGAACACCGTATGTTACCAGCAATGCTTTCTGGAAACTCAGAGAAGTCGTTTTGTCCTATACTTTACCAACATCCCTCTTCAGCGGATTTAAAACTATCAAAGGCGCTACTGTAGCGGTTACCGGAAGGAATCTATTTATGTGGAGACCATCAGAAAATATCTGGACCGATCCCGAATTTAATCTTGGTGGCGCCTATAACGCAGACGGTACTACGAACACATCACAAACGCCGCCTACAAGATTCATCGGTGGAAGCATTAGCGTCAGGTTTTAATTTTTTCAACAGGAAACTTTTACAAAATGAAAGTATTAACTAAATATTTACTCGTTCTGTTGTTGACAGCAGGAATGTCGGCTTGCTCCAAATCATACTTTGATATAAATGAAAATAATCCTAATAATCCCAACAACGTAGATATCGATCTGGTGCTGTCTCCACAGTTAAGAGACATTGCCTACCTGCAGAATATGGGATCAAACGACATGTCGTATTGGATGGGTTACTGGACTATCGGCGGCGGTTCCTTTGTGAACTCCTATGTATTCAATTATACTTTCGACAACAAATGGTTCCAGGGCATGTGGACCGGCTACTACAGCTATCTTGGAAACTTGCAGTACATAGACCAGCACGCCAACGGTAACAACTTTTACAGAGGTATTGTGAAAACAATGAATGTAGTTTGTTATCATAACCTGGTTGACCTGTTTGGAAATATTCCGTACTCACAGGCATTGCAGATCGATAAATACCCTACCCCTGTGTATGACGATGCTGCCACTATCTACAATGATTTATACCAGCAACTGGATAGTGCCAGAGACCTGATCAAGAACTGGACAGGAAATGTGCCCAAAGGGGATATTATGTACAATGGGAACAAGGCCAACTGGATTAAATTCATCAACACGCTCCAGCTAAGACTGATACTCAGAGTGAGTCAGTTAGGTACCAAACCTCCTTATTATGCTACTGCATTACAGCATTTGCTCAGCAGTGCAGCAGCCGACGGATACATTTCAAGCGTGCAAACAGAAGGAAATGTAAACCCCGGATTTTTTAATCAGAGCGGGAAAGGAAATCCACTGGTAGAAAGATTCTGGAATATCAACCAGAATCAGCGAACATCCAACTACAACTATTTCCGGGCAAATGCAGCTGCTGTTAATTTTTACTGGGATGGCTTCAATGGTTATGGCGACTGGCGGCTGTACAGAGTGTACGCTCCATACGATAATAACGCGAACCACTTTAAAGGTGCTTATTTTGGTGTACCTACCGCTAATAATGATACGTTATCAGGTTTATCCTGGGGTGATAATGTAAATGGCAGCTTCTCCGGTACCAACGGCTTTGGCATTATTAAGAGTGTTAATCAGCCTATTCCGATGATTACTTCATTCGAAAGTTATTTCCTGCAAGCTGAGGCAGCCTATAGAAATCTGATTCCGGGTGACTATAAAGAGTTATACAAAAATGGTGTTCGTGCCAACTTCACCTACTTATATAAAGGCTCTTTGCCAGATCCTTCCGGTAATCTTGCCTATCAGCCCAACGATGCCATTGCAGACGCAAATGGTTATATAGCGCAGACTTCAGGAAAGGTCAATAACTTCAATATAGACCTGACCACTGATCCTGTGCAAACCATCTTATCTCAAAAATGGATTTCCATGAATGGGGTCAATCCATTTGAACCTTACGCCGATTTCCGTCGCACCGGATGGCCCACTTACATTTATGGCTCCAAATATCCCGGAGCCCCCGCTTTACCCAAAAGAGTATTTTATCCAAGTGTGGAATATGCCACCAACACGGCTAATGTAAAGGCTCAGGGAGAAGATCTACTGACCAAAAAAATATTCTGGGGTAGATAATTTTGAATGTACTTACAAAATATTGAAAGATGAAAAAACATTTTAACCTGATATATATAAGTCTTCTGGCAGTAACGATGCAGTCCTGCCTGAAAGATAAATTTGGCGCATCCCTGTCGGATATTCCTGGCACCAAAATCGTGGAACTGGCGCCTGTAGATGATGGCGCTACCGCTTCAATTGATAGTCGTATGAAAACGATTAACCGGTTGCCTTCTACCCTGAAAGCTGTAGATACTATTACTATTCCGGTTTATCTCGGCAGTACTACCGGTACTTCAGACCAGGATATAACGGTGACGCTTGCACGAGATACCGCAGCTATCACCAAATACAACATCGCTAAAGGAACAAACTGGACTTTTTTTCCGGAGAACACGATCATCAGCGAAAATTTAAAAGTGACGATACCTGCAGGTAAAAATGTAGGCTACTTTAAACTACTGGTGAATACCCTGAATGTAAAATCGGACGACAAATATATGGTCGCCTATAACATTGCTGAAGTACCAAAGCCTTTATCTATCAGTGCCGACAGGTTCTATGTGTACTACAAACTGGTTGTTAGAAACAAATACGATGGTCTTTATTCCTTCCGCCCCGGCGGTATGACCGACTACCAATTCGCCGAGAATGTTGCTATTAGCAATACCACTGTCGACCTGGTGACCATAGATGATTCCACCTGCATTATGAGAGACGCCTACGCATATAAGAACTCCGGCCCTGATCCGTATGGCAAGCCATTAAATGCACATATATTCTGGAGTACTACCAACAACAACTGGAACTGGTACGGATACTTTTGCCCGGTATTACATTTTGATCCCAATGGAAGTGGTCAGATCATCCGTGTAACCAATTACTTCGGACAGCCTGACCCTGCAAGGGGACGTTATGCTGTTTTAAGTCCTGCTCCGGCAGAAGCTGCCGCTTCTAAATGGGACCCGGCCACCAGGAGTGTAAAGGTTTATTACTTAATGTACGATGGCACTTTTAAAGGAGGATGGCAGGGTTCTAAAGTATGGTTCTACGATAACCTGACTTTTGTAAGCGACAGACCCTAAACTATATTTTAACCTGGAACACGTTTTTTATGCAACCAAAATATATTATCCTGGCAGCACTGTTACTTTGCCTGAGCTGCTCTAAATCAAACCAGCAGCAGGAGCTGTCTTTCGAAAACAACCTGACAAGCATTAAGCCTACAGACAATATCTGGTTTAATAAAAAGGTAGATTTTTCAAAAAGTAAAAACATCAGGGTATTTGTCGATAACAGGCTTTCAGGCGCCGATGGAAATGTAGTCGCACAAGCCATCAATGCTGCGATTCCGGTAGCCCAGAAGTATCTCAGTCAGATATCTCCCAATATCAACATCACCAGCATCACTTATGGCGATGTACTTCCGGCATTAGGAAGCACTTATGATGTGGTGATCAGAGCAGATAACAGCGGAACAAACGCTGCACCTGCATGGTCGCATATTCCCGATGGTACAGGAAAGGTCGGAGATTTGATGTCTGTCAACCTGGATTTAAATCAAACTACGCTATCCTGGGCGCATGTATATTATACCAGACTAATCATCCACGAATTCCTGCACATCCTTGGTTATGGACACACCGGCGCGGTATCCGGCGGGGACTATGACACCAATGTAGTGGAAATGGCGATTCCCAACACACATAATACAGTACAGGATCCTTCTCTCGCAATCATGTCGAGCTACAACTCCACCTATTCCCTGACAGGATATAACGGCGCACCAGCCGATTTTGATGCAGGTACCAACCCTTATTATGTTTTTACAAAGGGAGACCTGGCACAATTAAACTGGTACTATACCCTGAAGCCACCGTATGATGTTTATTAATTATTGTTTGCGGTAAAACGCGGTATTTTTCAACGGAAAAGGTGTAAATCATCATCAGTATGATTTGCACCTTTTTCGTTACGCTTATCCTGAATAAAAAAAACACGCTGATAGATCTTAAAAAATATTAAATATCTACTTCCAGTTTATACTGCTCTTCTTCAATAATTTTCGCTAACTCAGTTTCACTAGGCAGATTAATAAGATATTTTGATACAAAGACCTGTTGTGGTAAACCCGCAGTTGCATACCTTACCAGATTTTCATTTTTATTCGCACATAATATAATACCTACAGGCGGATTATCTCCTTCGTTCATTTCATGCTCTTTATAGTAATTCAAGTAAACATTCATCTGGCCAGCGTCTGCGTGAAATATGGCATGTTTATCGCTGCTTAATCCAGTTCGCTCAAACAACATACTATTTATTGCCCGCTGTAAATCACGTACACTCCAATTATTCTTAATGGTTTCTATCTCATAGAAATTACGTTTTAAAAGTGTATCCGACTTTAGCAACTCTATAAAATGAGAAAAACTAAGCCTGCTCAGTAAAAGATCCGGAGCAGTTTGGGCACTTTCAGCTATTGACTGGTTCGTTACATTTTCGGAGGCTACTGATTTTGCGGACGCTGTCCGCAAAATCACAACACCCTGTAAATCATTCAGATACAATTTTGCGGACGCTGTCTGCAAAATATGAGGATATGCCTTGTAGAAGTCTTTACATAAGTATAAGTGTCGTTCTCTGATAGATGACACCCCTTCTTTTTTAAGTTTAGCTGCAATTTCCTTATACAACCTTTGTCCATATGCAGCGCGATCCTCTCCATGCTGCTCATATTCTATGATATAAAAACCTATTACCCAATTGCGCAATGTTAAGGCAGTATTCACCTGTTTTTGGGCCTGATTTAAAAAATATTGGTTGGTTTCCTGAATACTGCGAACCAGTTTTTCAATATTGATAACTTCTTTTGCATCCATAAACTATTACAATAGATTTTCTTTAACAAGGAGAAAGTATTAGCTAAAATAAACCATTTCCGACATTATGGAATAGGGTACAGATCATACAGAAGTAAGGTTGTCCCTTTTCATCAACTACCACCCGGAACACCATCCATTTGTTCTGGACAAAGAGGATATCCTATTACTTGGATGCAATACCCATCATGATATTCCTATCAGCTGAAAAGAACATCTGCTTCATTTTCCTAAAAACACACATTCGACACTTCATCATTTTTCTGATACAAACCTATAAATCATACTATTATAATAATAGCCAGAAACAATGGACTTTTGCATTGTCAAATCAAAAAACAGAAAAATGGAATACAGAAAATTAGGACAGTCTCCACTCGAATTATCCGCCATTACATATGGCGCATTCGCTATCGGAGGCAATATGTGGGGTGGGAATGAACGGCAGGACTCGATTGCGGCTATCCACGCTTCTATCGATCATGGTGTTACTTCCCTGGATACTGCGCCATTTTACGGCTTTGGACTCAGTGAAGAACTGATTGGTGATGCACTGGTAGGCAAGGATCGTACAAAAGTACAAATACTGACCAAATTCGGTTTGGTATGGGACGGAAGCAATGAAGGGAAAGGTGAATATTTCTTTGATGCGGAAGAGAACGGCAAAAAAATACCGGTATATAAATATGCAGCTAAGCAAAACGTGATAAAGGAAGTAGAGGAAAGCCTCAAACGGCTGAAGACGGATTACATCGACCTGCTGCAGCTGCACTGGCCGGATGCGTCCACTCCTATTGATGAAACAATGGAAGCATTGTCTTCCTTACTGCAGCAAGGAAAAATCAGAGCAGCGGGTGTAAGCAACTACAGCCTTGCAGACGTTGAAACAGCCTACAAAACACTGAATCTTGCTTCCAACCAGGTTTCCTACAGTATGTTAAACAGAAGTATTGAACAGGATTTAGTGCCTTATACAACCGCACATAATATCGGAATCATCGCTTACAGTCCGCTTGAAAGGGGCTTACTGTCCGGCAAATACTTTGCTGATGCGAAATTAAAGTCAGATGATCACCGTAATGGTTATTTCGGACAGTTTAATCCTGAAAAGGTTAAAGCGCTGTTAGCAGCACTACAGCCGCTGGCAGAGAGCAAAAAGGCTTCGCTGGCACAATTGGTACTCCGTTGGACTTCACTGCAAAGAGGAATAACCGTAGTGCTGGCCGGCGCAAGAAATGCCGATCAAGCTGCCAGCAACGCCAGAGCTATGGACATTTCCCTGTCTAACGACGAATTACAGTTCATCCATAAAGAGCTGGCAAAACTTCAGTAGTAAATTCCTGATAGGGGTCTATTTCCCCACTTTGTGAGTGGATATCAAAACAAAGCTCAAAGACACCTTGTATATATAACAAATCAAAGTATATGGCAGTCAAAAATGAAGGATTCAGCCGTGCCAACCACGTTGGTATTGTTGTAACAAATCTCGATAAGTCGATTGCTTTTTACGAAGCATTGACCGGACTTAAAATCAGTAACCGCGACATGATTGGCGGAGATCGTATGGCACATGTAATGGGCCTGGATAAGACGCTGATCCGTTACGCGAATCTGCATCTAGAAAACCTCAACATTGATCTGTTGGAATATGAGCAACCGGCACCTACCGTTGCTAAATATGATAATAACCAGATCAGTGCAATGCACCTTTGTTTCGAAGTAGATGATATTCAGAAAGCCGTTGAACGGCTTAAAAAAGCCGGCATAAAATTGTCTGGCGAACCCATCGTGTTTCAGGAAACAGATGGTCTGAAAAATGGCTACGGAACTGCAGTTGCATATTTCGATGATCCCGATGGCACTCACCTGGAGATTATTGAACCTAAAGGTCCCTTCCAAAGAGAAAATACAAAGTAAAAGAGTATTGATGCCTCTCCCGGAGAGTCACTAACAGAAGTGGGGAAAATAGTTCCCCATTCGATCTCTCACACGCTGACTAATACAGAAGCTTTGTAGATCGAATGATTATCTAACAACTGAAAAGACAAGTGATGATAGTTTTTGAAAAATTCAGTAAAGGAAACTTTGAATTATTAAATAGGGTAGTAATGGCACCGATGACCCGTGCCCGTAATCCCAACGGCATCCCCAACGAAATGAATGCCGAGTATTATGAACAAAGAAGTGGAATAGATGGCGCTGGTCTTGTTATTACAGAAGGTACAGCGATATCCCCAACTTCCACAGGCGTATTACATATACCCGGTTTATACACACAGGAACAGGTGAATGGCTGGAAACTCGTTACCAGGGCTGTTCAGAAAACAGGTAGTAAGATATTCACACAGTTATGGCATGTGGGAAGAGTTTCCCATATCACCAATCAACCCGGAAGAATACAACCTGTTGGCCCTTCTGAGATTCAGGCCTCCAACTCGTATGCATGGGGCTATGATGATAATGGCAAAGAGAATTTTTTGATTTCTTCCAAACCGCGCAGACTAACCGTTACCGGGATAAAGGGCATTGTAGATGATTTTGCTGTTGCCGCTGCCAACGCAATTAAAGCAGGCTTTGATGGTGTGGAGTTACACGGTGCCAACGGTTATCTGATCGAGCAGTTCCTGAATCCATATATCAACGACAGAACAGATGAATACGGTGGGAGTGTGGAAAATCGCAGTCGTTTTCTCCTGGAAGCAATAGATGCAAGCATTGCAGCAATAGGAGCATCAAAAGTGGCCATCCGCCTTACTCCATACGGCGGCTTGCATGAACTGCCCCACTATGATGAAATTGAAGCTACCTACAAATACCTGGCAGAGGAATTATCCAAAAGGAAGATTGCCTATATCCACATCATGGACCAAAAGTCCAGAGGGAGTTATGCATTGCCTGATGGGTTTTTGGCAAGATTCCGCCACTGGTACGATGGAGTATTGATCCTCGCAGGAGGAATGGACAAAACAAAGGCGGAATCATTCCTGAACGAAGGATTGGTAGACCTGATCGCATTTGGCGAACCATTTATTGCGAATCCTGACCTCGTTCCCCGTTTAAAAAATGACTGGCCACTGAATGAACCCGACCGGAGCCTCCACTATGGCGGTGCTGAGCATGGGTATACCGATTACACAACTTATAAAAGTGTTAACTAATGAAAACAACAATTTTTAATAAAGTATCTGCATGGACAAGTGCGATCATGATCGCCGTACTGCCTGCATTTGGACAAAGCCACACTTCCATTAATGTGGCAGATACAAGCTGGTATCGTTCTCCCTATGGTCCAAATGATGAGATCGGGGCTGTCAATCTTTTGACACCGGATGTAGTCCTTGCGGCAACCAAATTGGTTAAGACAGGCAAAACCTATCCGCTGGCGGTGCCTATAGATAAGAATCTTCCTGCATTTCGCCACCGCAGTTTTCACCTGTATAACATACAGCCCGGCGAGCAAGGCGGCAGAACTCTTGGCCCCAACAAATTCAGCTTTAATGATGAACTGGTGAATGGCTGGACCGGCGTAGGCACGCAGCTCAATGGTATTGGCCACATTGGTATTGACAATGTTTACTATAATGGCAACAAAGCAGTGGATTTTGTTACCGTAGAAGGAGTTAAGAAACTGGGTATTGAGAAGGTACCGCCTATGGTTACACGTGGTGTAGTACTGGATATGACAGCACACTATGGAAAGAAAATAGTTCCCGGCGGCACAGAGTTCACCGTTGCTGATATACAGGCAGTACTGAAGAAAGAAGGGATCACGCTGCGCAAAGGAGATGTAGTGCTGTTTAATACCGGTTGGCTGGAATTAATTGGAAAAGATAACAAACAGTTTCTGGAAGTTGAACCGGGCATTGGTATGGAAGCAGCACAATGGCTCGCTGACCAGGGTATCGTTGCTTTTGGAGGAGACACCTGGGCATCAGAAGTATATCCGAACCCAAAGAGTAATGAAGAATTTCCTATTAACCAGTTTATGCTGGCTAAAAGGGGAATTTATAACCTGGAGCTGATCGATAGCCGCCCGCTGGTACGTGATAAAGTATGGGAATTCCTGTTTGTATTGGGACAGCCTTTATATATAGGTTCCACACAGGTGAACATTAACCCTGTCGCCATTCATTGATGTATTATAGCCCTGGTAAAATAAAAGAATATACAGATGAAAAAGATTAAAATAGGAACAACGCAATTAGAGACCGCACCCCTCAATCTGGGTGGGAACGTCTTTGGATGGACATTGGATGAAAAACAGTCTTTTGATATATTGGATGCATTTGCTGAGTCAGGATTTAATTTTATAGATACAGCAGACACTTACTCATACTGGGTTACCGGTAATAATGGAGGCGAATCAGAGCGTATTATCGGCAACTGGATGAAAGCCCGCCACAACCGCGATAAAATAATTATCGCTACCAAGGTAGGCTATGAAAACAATGAGCGTCCCGCAGATATCAGCAGCAGCAATATCATCAAAACCATAGAAGAATCATTGAGTCGTCTGCAAACAGATTACATCGATCTCTATTATACACATAAAGATGACGGTAAGACGCCGGTGGAAGAAACACTGGAAGCTCATACCAAACTGGTGAGGGATGGAAAAGTAAGACATATCGGTGCATCCAATTTAAGCGTGGAAAACCTGGTGGCTTCCCTGGCCTATTCAGACAAGCATGGAATCCCACCGTATGAAGTATATCAGCCTCACTACAACCTGGTAGCACGGAAGGAATATGAATCGTCTTATGCCCCTGTAATAGATAAGTTTAAGCTGGCCGTATTACCCTATTACTCCCTTGCATCGGGTTTTCTCACCGGCAAATACCACACTGAAGCCGATTTCAATAAGAGCCAGCGCGGTGGAGGTGTGAAACAATACCTGAATGAAAAAGGCCTTGCAATACTAACCGCACTGGACCAGGTATCCGATAAACATCAAACAGTACCAGCTACTATTGCATTGGCCTGGTTATTAACAAGACCGCATGTGGTAGCTCCTATCGTGAGTGCTACTTCAAGGAGTCAGTTAAAAACACTGACCGATGCACCATCCATTGTTCTGGACAAAGAAGATATTGCATTACTGGATGCTGCAAGCGCTTTTTAATGAGTACCTGATACAATAACCTTTACTACGCAAAAGAGGATGTCTCTCATGTTTACCCAAACAGGAGACATCCTCTTTTCTTTTTTAACAAAAACCAAATTCTTTTAGTCCACAAATTTTGTAGACTTATAAAATTGCCATAGGTTTGCAGGCAAGAAATGAAACTATGCACCTGAACAACTATTGTAAATGCTGTAGCATAACAGCATAACCGGCTTCTCTTATTGTTGCTGCCAATCCCACCACCAGCACCGTCAGCATCACAATCTGCCTCATGTTTTTTCTTCCGCAAAAAGCGGTACAGGGAATACCATGTCCATCAGCCAACTGTACAATTTCAACAAAAAAATAAACAAGCAAATGAGAAAAATGCTGCACTTCCTGTGCATGCTGCTGCTGTTATCACGGGCAGCGGAGGCCCAGGACAACATCGTTACCGGCCAGGTGAGATCCGCCACAGACGGTGCATTACTGCCAGGCGTCACCATAACGGTGAAAGGAAAAACCACAGGCGCTATTACAGACAACCAGGGCGTATTCAGATTGGTGTTACCACCGGGTACCCAGGTGCTTAACTTCACCGCTATCGGGTTCCTGCCCCAGGATGTTAGGGTAACAGACAACAGGAAGCTGCTCGTACAGCTCACAGAGAATGTAAAATCGCTGGACGCAGTAGTGGTATCCGGGCTTGCCTCCGCCACCAAACGCGCCAACCTCGCCAACGCGGTGACATCCATCTCCGCCAAAGAGCTGACCGGCACGGCCACTCCGCAAACACTTGACAATGCCCTCTATGGCAAACTCCCTGGCGCCGACATCAAAAGCAACAGTGGCGCACCCGGCGGCGGTCTCTCTATACAGCTGCGTGGTATCAGCTCACTACAGGGCGCTTCTCAGCCTCTCTATATCATCGATGGCGTGTATCTCAACAACAGCGTGATACGTACAGGAAGATCCACCATCACCGGCGCCGGCGGCAAAGAGGAAGACGATGCCGCTAACAGACTGGCAGACATCAACCCCGATGATATTGCCACCGTAGAAGTATTGAAAGGCGCTTCTGCCTCCGCTATCTACGGCACCCGCGCCAACGCCGGCGTTATCATCATCACCACCAAAAAAGGAAAGGCAGGACGCACCCGCGTAAGCCTCGGCCAGGAAATCGGCTTCGCCAAAATACAACACTACATGGGCAGCGCTCCCTGGGATGAAAACAAAATCCGTCAGTTCTTCCCACCATCCAGGCAGGAGCTGGAACTACAGCGATACCACGATGCACTCGCCAACGGCGGCCCTTTCAACTATGAAAAAATCCTGTACGGCGAAACACCCCTGCTCACAAATACACATCTCAACATCTCAGGCGGAACAGAGAAAACAAAGTTTTATGTTTCCGGTAATCTGTCTAAGGAAAACGGTATCATCAAATATACCGGCTTCTCCCGCAGATCCATACGGCTTAACCTCGATCATCAACTGAGTTCGCGTATCAGCTTCTCCATCAATTCAAACTATATCAACAGCAACACCGACAGAGGCTTTACCGGCAATGAAAACAATGCTGGCGCAAGCCTGGGATATATTATCGGTTACACACCCAACTACTTCAATCCATTCCCTGATGCAGCCGGCAACTATCCGGACAATCCCTATTCGGAATCTGAAAACCCGCTGGCACTACGCGATAAAGCCATCAACAATTCAAACGTGAACCGCTTTATACAGTCCGGCAAACTGAATATTCAACTCTTCAGCAATGCCCGCAGCAGCCTGTCTGCTGCCGTGCAGGGCGGCGTGGATTATCTCAGCAGCCGCACCAAAGTATACTTCCCCGATGATCTTCAGGCACAACGCAGCGAAGCTAATCCCGGCGATATTGTGCTGGGGCAGGAAAACGCCATCAACACCAATCTCCAGGCATTCCTCCTCTACCAGCAAGCTGTTGGCAAAATCAATTTCAGCACACAGGCCGGAGCAGTTTTCCTGGAAACAAAGTCCTACAGCACACTTAACCGCGGACGGGGACTGGTGGCCAAACAACAAAATATCTCGCAGGCAGCCGTGCAGTCGTTGTTACAGCAGTATGATCAGCAGGTAAAAGATGCCGGTATCGTAGCACAGGAAGAAGTAAACTTCGATGATAAGCTGATTACTACGCTGGGCGTGCGTTTCGACAAATCCACCTTAAATGGTGATGCGAATCAATACTATGCTTTTCCCAAAGCATCGGTGGCGTTGAATGTGAGCAAATTCAGTTTCTGGAAATCACGCACCGTTTCACAACTCAAGCTGAGAGCCGCTTACGGACAAACAGGCGGGCTGGCTTCCTTTGGCGATACCTACAGCTCTCTGCAACCAGCTATCAACGGAGGACTCATCGGTTCCAAAATATCAGGTGTGGCAGGCAATCCAAACCTTAAACCGGAACGCGCCGGTGAGCTGGAACTGGGTATCGATGCGGGTTTCTTCAATAACCGCCTCAACTTCGAAGGCACCTATTACAGCAAACGTGTGACTGACCTCATACAGAACCTCACCCTGGCTTCTTCTACCGGTATTACCACCAAGAAGATCAATGCTGCAGAACTGGTGAACAAAGGTGTGGAAATAGCGGTGAGCGGTGTGCCGGTGTCTACCCGTAATCTGACCTGGACAAGCCGTCTGCTCTTCTGGAAAAACACCAGCAAAATCACCAGGCTGGACGTACCCTCTTATACTACAGGCTCCTATGGTCCTACCTTCGGCACATACCTGATCCGCAAAGGTTACTCACCTACCACTATCGTAGGCGTACCACGAACAAAGGAAGGAGAATACACCGTATACGGCAATTCGCAGCCCGACTTCCAAAGCTCTCTATACAACGATATTCAGTTCCTCCACAATTTCAATTTTTCATTCCTGCTGCACTGGAAAAAAGGCGGCGACCTGCTGAACATCACATTGTATAACACTGACAACGGTGGTACTACCAAAGACTGGAACGATGACTATAACCACAATGGTGTACCTAATGGGAAAGACAGAGCAGGCACCGGTGCAGGTGTATACGTGCAGGACGCAGGTTATCTGCGGATCCGCGAGGTAAGCCTCAGTTATACCTTCCCCAAACCATTGATCAGCCGGGCTTTCAGGAATGTAGTAGACCAGGTGAGAATTGGTGTATCAGCCACCAACCTGTTTACCGTTACCAGTTATCCCGGTTATGATCCCGAAGCGTCCAACTTTGGTACACAGGCCATCAATGCAGGAACGGACCTCTTTCAATACCCTTCTTCCAAACGTATCCTGTTTAATGTGAAAGTGGATTTCTAATTCTTTTAATTACTGATGATGAAAAACAAGATTACTACACTCTTTATACTTTCTGCAATGACATTAGGCTCCTGCAAACTGGACCCTATTGCAGATCCAAACAATCCATCCGTGGCAAGCGTTACGACCAATGCTTCCCGCAACCAGCTGCAGAGCCTTGTTACCGGCCTGGAAGCCCGCAGCAGGGAATACCTCTCCACTGCTGCAACAGCATTTGGCACCTTTGGCCGGGAAATCTGGTATTTCAATTCCGCTGATTCCAGATACATACAGTTCTGGTTAGGTCAGGGCGGACGCAAGCCTGATGCCAACTTCTACGGTGTAACTACCGCCTATGCAGCCCCTTATCAGACCATCAAACAAGCAAATGTGCTCATCAGTGCCGTGAACAACACATATGCCGTGAGTGATCTCGAAAAGCAGTCCTACATTGGATTTGCGCTCACCATTCAGGGATACCAGTATCTCATCCCGGCCAATAGCCAGTATAAAAGTGGTATACGTATATCGGTAAGCGATGAGCTGAATCCCGGCAACTTTGTGAGTTATGAAAACGCTTTAAAAGCGATCAGGAATGTGTTGGACAGCGGTTACAAAGCACTCACGCAAGCCGGAAACACGCTACCATTCAGACTTACAGCCGGATACAGTAATTTCAGTACTCCCGCAGGATTGGCAAAGGTAAACCGCGCACTGGCCGCCCGCACCGCCATTTACCAGCAGGACTGGCAGGGTGCACTGGATGCGCTTTCCGGCTCCTTCTTTGACCTCAATGGTGATCTGAACGCCGGACCTGCTCATATATACGGTGCGCCGCCTGATGGTTTTAACCCGCTCTATTACCTGCCGGATGGCAGTTTCAACGGAATACCCGTAGTGCATCCTTCGCTTGTGGCAGATGCTTTGCCAGGCGACAAAAGAGTAACGGAAAAGTTCTTTTTAAGAAAACAACCACTGATCAACACCGTAGGTGCGATACCGTTATCCAGCCAGTACCAGGATAAGCGCTGGGCACAGAACTCAAGCCCTATCCCCTATATTCGCAACGAAGAGCTGATCCTGATCTATGCAGAAGCCAAAGCCCAACTGAATCAGCCGGAAGATGCTATTGCGGCTATTAACCGCATACGTTCCGCTGCCGGTCTTACGCCCTACAATGGTACAAAAGACACTCCGGCCCTCATTACGGAAATACTTTTCCAGCGGAGATACTCTCTCTGGTTTGAGCCGGCAGGACATCGCTGGATAGACCTCCGTCGCTACAACCGCCTGAATGAGATCCCGGTGGCGCAGGACCAGGGCAGTGTGTTCACGCAGCTTGAAAGACCCGCAGATGAAGTAAACTGGGATATTTATAAAGAGAACAAATAAAATCTGATGAAGTAAAAAAAGAAGCTGTCTCCTACGTTTGTATAAAACAGGAGACAGCTTCTTTTATAAGATAGCATATTTATATATCGGTCTTCAGCGCAATATAGGTAACATCATTGATCCATGCCAGCAATGATTTGATGCTCTTATAGAAATGATTTTTAGGTAACTTGAATTCATAATTTTTCTGATCCACATTATCGCTGATAAGCAGCCGGTCAAATCCCTGTTCTTCTATCAGAAAAAAATAATATCCATCAAAACATTCGATACCATTCAGGTCTATCTCCAATGTTTCCAATAGTGCTTCTGCTGCTTCATTTTCTCCTGATTTTGCTTCTTTTAACAGATGAATGATTTCATCAGCACTGTTTTTACCTAATGCAGCTGCACTTCGCTGGCCTTCTTTTAACAGGACCTGCTTAAAGAGCGGTTGTGCCACCCCTAACAAAGAAGATTGTGTTATATCTCCAATGGTCACCTCCTTAACGCGGAAACAGCAATTAATAAAGGAGTAATAGCCTGATTGGCTCAGGTCTGCGTCGATGATGAATATATTTTCCTGTCCGAATACCATATTATTTATTTATAGCAAATATCCGCTTTAGGTGCCACGTTGTAGGCATTGGGGTCACTAAATCTTTTCTTCACATCTTTGGGAACTTCTATTCCTCGTCCCTGCCCGGAAGAACCATTCCAGTGTGCTTTTCCATCGTTACTGTTACCGAAACGATGAATTTCCCCTGCTTCATCTTTGGCGTACCAGTGTTTACCTTCTGAATCAGGAATGGCCTTCTTGTAAATCTCCTCTGCATTTTTGGGCAAGATAGATGTTTTACCGGCGCCACCACCTCTGAATTTCGGATGCCCCGGCTGGTGATGCCCCGGATTATCGTATTTAGGCTTAGGACCGTGATACCTTCCTTCTTTTAATCCCAGCGGGTCTATCCAGACATTACTGTCATGCACATACGCATATAACTGCATACCACCGTTAAGCCGGATGGGGTCCTGGCTTACAAATATACCTTCCTGCGGACTATAATACCTGAACCGGTTATAATACAACCCTGTCTCTGCATCTTCATACTGCCCCTGATAACGGAATGGCACGAAGTCTTTCGCTCCTTCGTATTTACGCACACTGCCGTAAATATCGAGTTCGGCACTCCATACTTTAAGTCCTGTTTCATCATAGGTTTCACAAGGCGTTCCCAGGTGATCGGTAATAACAGCGTACTGCCGGCCCGCGATTATTTTTGCTGCCAGGTTAAAGGTAGCATCTTCGAAGACCCAGGTGACCAGTTCATCTTCCGGTACCGGTTCGGGATGGCTCTCCAGGATGTCGCCCCATTCATTGATAACAGTTTGTGGCCTGTCTTTTTCCGGATAGGTCCATTCATGCAGGGGTGTATTATCATTCCAGACAAAACGGGTAACCCGGTTGTTGAAAACCTTTTCAGTCCTGCGTCCCAGAGCATCATACTGAAAGGAGACCGTTTTCTGGTCCGGCCGGCACACTTCCTTCAGCATCCCGTTGCTGTACCACTGATACTCCCATGTTACAGGGAATGATGACTGAACGACTATTTTTTTGGTGAGATTGCCTTCTTTATCATATATAAACCTGGCGTCGGCTGTTTCCATCAAACGTCCGCCGGCGTTGTATTTACGATCTACTCTGGTGGATGTTTTATAGAGATTGCCCACTTTATCCGGCAGGCGGTAGTCGTATATCCCATCTTCGTATTGTGCCCATGCCAGGTTGGCAAATTCATCGTGTCCGAATTTAACCAGTCCGTTGCTGAGGCCATTTAACACCTGCTTCAGCCGGTAATTGGCATCCCAGTGATATTGCCGGTTACGGGTGGTTTTTCCGTTGCTCGTAACGATGTGCGCATCCGGCGTTCCGTTGGCAGATGAACCGGGATGGAAGGTCCAACTGCTTTTTACGCCATTGGATAATATCCGTTCTATTTCCAATCCCAGCAGATTACGCTGGATATGGGCGGTCCAGGGATTTTCCGAGCCTGCTGTGGTGGCCCTGATACTAGTCAGATCGCCCATTTCATTCCATCCATTGTGGATATTGGCACCCAAGCTGCTTTGCAGGCATATCCTCTCCCCTCGTTCATTGTACTTACTGGTGACGATATAACCGTTCTGGTTTTCTGATATGACCCGGCCTAAAGCATCCCGTTTAAACGTCACGGTACTATTGGGGTTGGAAGCCGCCAGCAAGGCGCCGTTGCGGTCATAATCATACATTTCCCACTGACCATCGTTATAATCTATCCGGGAAACAAATCCATTATTATTGTATTCAAAGGAGGTCCATTTTCCACCAGGACGATGCACTTTCAAAACCTTTCCGGTGCTATCACGCTCATAACGTAGTGTTAAGTCATCGAAACCTGTTTCAGTGATAATATCTCCATTAGCATTACGTTCCAGACGATACATCTCACCATGTTCATTTACCAGCGCGGTGAGCTTCTCAGCGTTATTATAAACGAAGTGCATTTTGGCACCGTTCTCTTCCCGCGATTTCACACTACCTAATGGCGTATAGTCGTAACGTACATGATGGTGTTTATCTTTGGCCTCCACCACATTATCATAGGCGTTGTACCGCAGTTTCACATGGTTTCCGTCCGGCGTCCATACTGCAGTCACACGTCCCAGCTGATCATACTGAAAAGTCTGTTTTTCCTTCAGCGGGTTAATCAGCTGCAAACATTGTCCCCAGTTATCATATTCCCAGGCGGTGTTGCCTCCATTGGGCAGCGTTAATCCATTTAAGTTAAAATCAGTATCATAGGTGAGCAAGGTGGTATTATCCTGTTCATCTTCTATCCTGCATAACAGTTGTTGTTCGTTGTAACGGAAAATACGGATACTGCCGTCTGCCGTTGTATGCGTGTGTAACAAGCCACTATCTGCGTAATATATACTGGTAGTACTGTTACCCTCTGCATCTGTAGATAAAACCAGCCTGCCCTGCTCATCATACAGGGAGGTAATGGCCGATCCATCCGGAAGCATTACACTTGTCTGGTTTCCTCTTTCGTCATACGTATAGCCGGTGGTGTTACCTTCCGGATCTATTACCCGGTACACTTCCATTTCTTCCGTGTAACTAAAGAAGGTGGAATTGCCCAATGGGTCTTTGATCTGAGACACTACGAAATCGGGTGTATAAAAATAGGTGGTAGTGTTTCCCTGCGAAGTGGTTACACGATTGAACCCCTTTTCCGGATGGTATTCCAGCCATCCTTCCATCAGGCCGCCATCTCCCCAGGTATGGGTACAACGTTTTCTGTTATCATATTCCCAGTAAAAAGCCTGCCCGTGACGATCCGTTTTCTTAATCATCAGGTGATCACGGTATTCAATATACGTAGTTTGTTGAAGGGCATCGGTGACTTCACACATATCACCTTGTTCATTGTATGCATAACTCACCAGCAAACGTTGTTCTCCCCGGTGTTGCGCAATGACTCTGGTAATCCTGCCGGCCGCATCGCTATTCACCAGCAGATGCCGGCCTGCGCTGTCGATGATCCGCAGCAGATGACCCACCGCATTATAGTGCAGACTAATCATAAATCCCGCCTCATGCTGAACACAAACCAGGCGGTATTGTTTATCCTGCGGATGTTGTTTTCTGAAAGTACGGGTATACCTGTTTTCATAGTCAAACAGCGTATATTCGGCTACGTTGGTACGGGTCAACAACAACTTCTCATGGCGGTTATAATCGCTGTTCCCACTATAAGGCAATAACTCAAAAACAGCACTACGGCCATCTTCCAGCAATACAATGGTCACCGCTTCAGCAGGAAATTCCTGTATGCGCATATCAAAGCTCAGGTGAGTACCATGCCCCAGCAGGCCTTCAAAAGCGCTGTCACTGTTCCATGACCGTTCCCATTTTAGCGGAACAGGCCCTGCCAGCTCAAAATCACTGCTGTCATAAATAACAATTCCCTGTATAAAATCTACCGGTTCCAGTCCTTTCTTACACAGATACCGGCTGAGTTTATTACTGCCCAACTTACCCTGCAATGCATGGTTAAACTTCGTCATCAGTTTTTTCCCCAGCTTACCCAATCCTTTCATGGCAGCACCAAAACCATAAGACATCACCAGATTCAATAACACGCCTGACCAATCCGGCACAAACGGGCCTCCCACCATAACCGGTTTCCCAAAAGAAAGCGGGATGGAATAAGAGGTAGGCAGGTAAAGACTCGGAATGGGGATAAACTTCTTTCCGGGTGAAAGGGATAAAGGCAAACCTATGTCATTGCAGGTCATAAGCATATGCCCGGAAGGGCTCATCATATTACCTTCTACCTTTACTTTTTTACTACCAAAGAAATTAACGGAATCATGCCCTATCATCGGCGCCAGCAAAAAAGGACCGCCCATAGGTATATGAAATAAAAATATCAGTTTCCCGCTTGTATCGCTTTTTCCCCGCGGAACATGGTTCACCCTGGTGGTAGCGCCAATAAAAGGCACATAGTCCATAGGATCTACTACCAGCCCAATATAAGGATGAGGCAAGGGTATGGGAAAACCAAACAGGATAACAATGTGAATATCCAGTCCTATAACAGGGGTGAAATGTTTATTACTAACTAACATCAGATATGGCTTGGTTACCTTATGGCATGGTTTAAACAACTAATGGCCTATAAATATAGGCATTCTTTCAATTACCAACTTCATTCAAACACAAAAACTGATACATGAAAAGCAGTTGTTTTTATACTGAAATTTAACAGCAGTAATAATGGGGGTCCAAACAATTTTTACATCTGATTTCCGGGGTCACACCACTCCTTTTCTCAGCTCTCTCATCCCTCTGCCAAAATGTTTTTTCATCATCCTATTCAGGTGACTGCTATCTGTAAACCCCAGTTCCCAGGCGATTTCCGTTATAGGCGTACTGGTATAGATAGCTCTGGACTCCGCAATCTGCAAACGGGTTTTTAATACAAAGTCCTGAAAACGCTCAGCAGCATTCCTTTGAAAGTATTCGCTGAAATAGCTCTCCGCGATATTAAATTTATCAGAAAGATAAGCAGGTGATATCTTCTCCGGATCTAAAATATTAAACGATATAAAATTGATTAATTCGGTAAACCTGCTGTCTTTAAAAGTACGTCCCTGCAATACCTTTTTCTGAATATTGTGTGCCAGAATACCCAACACAGACACCAGCGTATTCTGTATCACAAAAGCAGAACAGGCATCTTTTCGCTGATATTCGGAAAGAACCACATCCAGCAATCGTTTCACCCGGCTTTTCTCTACGGGATCGCTGATGATCTCTCCCGGAAAACGATCATGATTGCCCAGAATAAAATTCAGATGGCTAAACCATGAACTGTAATCGATCTGGTCTTTTCCCCTGGATGCAAAGTAACTTCCGGTAAAGCGAATAAAAAGAAAACGGGTTGGCTCTTCTATGATATACGCATGGCATTTAGCCGCAGGCAGCAGGAAAATACCGTTTTTAGCGTATTTCCTTTTGACATAATTTACGCTTTGCAAACCTGTTCCCCGAAGAACATATACCAGTTCAAAGAAGTTATTCTTCCGGTTTCTATCGCTCCAGTCCTGATATTCAGCAATCTCTACAGCAAATGTATCATGCAGGTGTTCCATCATACAAAAATACAAACTCCCACCCAGGCAAAAATCATTTCCCATCACGTTACTGTTTTTTCAGATGACATTACCGTCAGGTGATGGGTAAGATGATCAATTTTGTGCAACAATAGAAGACAACACTGTATATGGATTACAAAACAATCTCAAAAGAAACAATCGGCTTCCTGTATCAATCACATGCCAGTATCAGAAAGTCAGGCCTGGACAACAAACTGATTGCGCTCGCAGAGCTACGTGTATCTCAATTAAACGGATGCGCCTATTGCTGCAGCTTTCACAGCAATGAATTAAGACAAATGGGAATCAACCAGGATATACTTGATAAACTGCCCGGCTGGAAACATTCCAAAGCTTTTGATCCGGTACAGGAGCTGGTATTGTTATGGGCAGAAGCAGTCACATTGATGCAGGATGATCTGCAACGGATACGCGAAAAGCTCGGGCAACATTTTAGTGAAAAAGAAGTGGTGGATCTCACTGCCAGCATTTCTCTGATGAATGCACTCAACCGGCTTCGGATTACGCTGGGGGAGAAGGATTAGTGTGGGGATCATCGGTTTATGGATTGGTGATCGTATACGTAAGTGTATTAGTATAATTACCTGCCGGCATCAGGAATGCGGTATTGCCCGGAGCTGTCTGGTATTGCAGGTTAAAATTGTAAACGCCTGGAACAGCAGTAGACGTGATAATGTTTTGAGAGCTTGTTGACAATGCTATTGAGTTGGAAGTGATGAGGGGGTTGGTAACTACAGGCGTTGATAACAGGCTGATATTTGAAACATTAATAAAATTAGTTCCATTCGCCAGGCTGGCAGAAGAAGTGTTTGCGGTAATACTGTATGGTAAATTACTGAATGCCGATAGTGCGTTGGCCTGTTGAAGAGTTACACCGTTTGTGTAATTGGCAGATGTGGTGAATGCAATAGTAGCGTTACTACCTCCATTTTGCAGCGCAATGCCTGACATAGGGCTGATAACAACGGATAACAGGGCGGTACCCGTAGTGGTAGGGAAAAGCCCAAGTGTATTTGTTACCGTATATGTCAGAGTGGTTACATAGGTGCCTGGTGGTACCATCAGATTACTGCCTCCTGCAATATTATAGCTTATTGTGAAATGGGTAGTGGCTAAAGATAAAAGACCTGTGCCAAATGCCTGATTGTTTGTGGTAAGGGTAAGCACACTGCTGGGTACTGCCATGCCCACAATGGTGGGATTAACATCCGTAAGTTGTGCGGTAACATTGCTAAGAGGGATCGTATTGCTCGGAACGGTAGTAGATATGAGTGGACCGCTGGCTTTAATAGACAGTGATACAGTAACCGCCAGTGCACCCGTTAAAGTTAGGCGGTTGGTGGCTGTCTGGGTACTGTTGAGCTGACTGTAGGTGGTATAATTTACCGTTACAGGAGGAGCTGTTAGTGATTGCGCTGATATGCGCAGGCTATAACATAGTATGATGATGGACATACAACCGGTTAACCATCTTCTCATTTTACTACTTTTAGCCCGTTGTTTGCTGTATTTGTAAACTCCAGCTCCCCTACCCTCAGTTCCTGATCTTCTCCGTAATCCACTAGTGCAACTGCGCTGTATCTTCCTGGAGGCAAACTGTCGGCTAATGGTATGCTTATTTGGCGTACGGCGCCTGGAAGCGTATAGAATGGAACAGACGGGAGAGCCGTTTTGGCACCTGTTTCCTTATGGGTTAGTTCAATACTGGCTTTACCTTCGGCAGATAACTCCCCTGAATTACGGAGCCTTAGGAATAGTTGTTTCCCTACTACCTTTTCCCCTTTAAACAAAGTATCTGTAAACTGATCAATATCCACGTCCTTTATATGTACACCTGGCGGTACGTTATAGATTTGTATGCCAACTCTTACAGCGAGGTTAATAAGAATGCCTTGTTGTGACATCACCTGCTGTTTATTCAGTTGCGTAAATGTCAACATACTATTGGTACTTTCCTTAAGCGCATCAGACGGCATACTGAGCATAACAGTCACTTCTTTCAGTTCTCCCGGTTGTAGTACAAATTGACTGGCAGGGAAGATTTTTAACCATCCGGAACAGGATGCAGGCAGGGAAGAAGGTAACCTATAAATGATATTGCCGGTACTATCGCGGTACCAGTCTGAGAATTCCGCTGCTACCATAACAGGTCCCTTACTGGGATTGCTCAGGATTACTTTTTGTGTTTGGGTGGCTCCTGTATTTGCATCGAATTTTAATTGCATGGGAGCAGCGGCAAGACCTGATTGTGCATATACCGGTATACATACCAGTATATGCACAATCATCATAAAGAATAACCTCATCAAGATATATCTATTTTAGAATAACCCTGTATTTGAAGTGATCAGGGGTTAGTGATGGCGTAAACGATGGTTGTAGTATATGCACCTGTCAGTTTGTTGATAAAATCTGTTGTTGGGGCACCTACAGTAGAATATGCAAGATTGAAATTCTGCAATATGGTGCCAGCAGTAGAAGCAATCAGTTTCAGGGCACTGCCGGCCGAAACCGGTATAGCCTGCGGCGTAATAGTGATAGCAGAATTAGATGCTGCCAGTGATGGAGTTACCGTTACATCTCCTACCGGGATAGTGTTGGAACTATTGGTCGTATTTACCAGCTGACCACTAGCGTGAATAGTAATACTGTAAGGCGATGTACTGAAAGCTGAAAGCGCAGCTGTTTGCGACACTGTTACACCATTCGTGTAATCAGAAGAGGCCAGATAATTTAATGTGGGATTAAGCCCGGCAGCATTTAATTCAATACCTGATAATGCTGAAAGGTTTACTGTTAATGTAGTACTTGCTGTTGGTGTAAACTGGGCTTTGGATACGAATGGTAAACAAAGTACCACAGCCAGAATAAACATGCGAATTTTGGTAGTCATAAGTGATAGTTTGGGTGTGTTAAACAAAGCAGTTGAATGTTATTGAGAAGTATTAAGTTGCAATAATAATTGAAAATCATATTCGTTCACATATTAATTTTCCATTTATATATTTGAAATATATATGATATAGTTCATTAATGGTTTTTATTTATTTGTACATTTAAGATTAGGAATGCAATCTATCAACCTGATGAAATTGTGGATAACCATTTAGTTACACCAACCTCATTAAACGTACTGCAAATTGAGCCCCTCAGAAAACTCCAGATATATATTCTGTATTACGCTGTTATATGCGTATATATGTGTAACAGGAAATGTCTGTGCACAAGGTGTTATGCGTATACAACAACGACATGCACAAATAAGTTCAGGATCTGCACTTACACTATTGGCAATTATCAGTAACCATACGGCAAAAAGTATTTCTTACCGGCCCATATTGTATTGCGCACCTTTTCAGCAAATCACATCCCAGCAACCGGAAGTAGTTATAGCAGCGGGAGACAGCGCTTTACTAACGGCCACCATATACATTCCCCGTGGTGCTGCCGCAGATAAAAATTATCTGATTACCTGGAAGGCAATCAGTACGGATCACACATTAATGGATAGCACAACTATCAGCCTGACACCTATAAATCGTATATCCCTGCAGGTACTGGAACCGGATATATATCTGCTGAGCGGAAAAAATGAAGCGGACGTAAGCTTGAAATGTAGTAATACAGGCAATATTTCACAAAAAGTAACGATCACTGTTACGGACCCTTTACAACCACAAAAAGAACTGACCTTATCAACGCTAACGGTAAATAGTTTTTCAGATACCATTCTACATTTCCGGATTAGAATACCTGGTGCATTAATGGCTAATACGCGTAATCAGCTACGTATTACAGGAAAAAATTCCAATAACGATATTATTACCACATTACCGGTCACTATATACAATGTGTCCAATCAACGTAACTATGCTGCAGACCAATCTCTGGATGGCAATGTCACAGGCCCCGGACATACTGCCGCTATCTATAGCCGGATGACCGGTTCAGACTACCACTACCTGGAAGCACTGGCAGGAGGGCAGGCAAATCTGACAGAAACTAAGACGTTAAGATATCAAGCGGATGCCCGTTACTTCACCCGCTCTCAAACCTGGATGCTGACCAATACTTTTATCAACTATCAAAGCCCTGCATGTGACCTCACTGCCGGCAGCATCTTCCGGAGTTATGAAATGATGTTAAGCGGAAGAGGCGCAGTGGCAGTACTTACACCCGATACATTATTTAAATTTGAAGCCGGATATGTAAACGGGAATTACAATCTGGTAAGCAGTTTCACTGGAAACAATAATGAATTCTATACCCCCTACAATGCTTACTTTTTACACACGGCCACTCATTTCTCCGATGCTCTAAATGGAAATGCGCAATTTATCTTTCAACAAAATCCGCAGGAACTAAAAGATGATATACTGGGTGGAGGAAGTCTGGGCTGGCAATCCCAGGATGGAAAACACCAGATGGAAGGTGGCGCATACACCAGCTACAGCACCACACAGGAATATGAACATGATGGTAAAAATGCCCGCGGTTATGCAGGGACATTTAATTATACCTATATCGGTAAAAGATGGCAGGGAGTATCTATTAATTATTACAGCACACCATTCTATGCCGGCACCCGAAAAGGTGTATTGAACCTCGATCAGAAAATAATTTTCACACCCGGTGGAGGACAACCCTGGTACATACATTACAGTCAGTTTGGCGCCAATCCCCGGTATATATCCCCGGTATATAAAGGCTACTACGAGAACTATTCCCTGCGCACCCTGGAGCTCGGGACAACCAAAGCGCTCAATGAACACTGGCAATTGGGGTTGAAGCCTTATTATTATGAAGAGCATACAGAGTATAACAATGGATTCAGCACAATTTCTCCAAACCTACAATCAATAAGGATTAGCGGAGACCTCCGCTATCAGGGACAGAACGGACAACTTTTCTGGATCACTGCAGACATTGGATTCAATAAGGGTAACACTACCGCCTACACGAATTTTTTTGCTTTCAGGATCTATTCGGGCCTGACCTACAAACATTTTCTTTTAAATGCGTTTATCCAGCACGGCCCTTATCTGGCCGGTGAGATGAATCAATATCTCCTGCCAGGAAAAAAATACCAGTTGATTTCCATCAGTCCGGGTTATAGTGGACGCCTGTTTCGTAACAGGCTGTTTTTTCAGGTGTTCGATTATATTACTTATCAGAGTAGTTTTGAACGTTTATACAATAACCTCTCTGTTAATACTACTTACAGGCTAAGCTCCCGGTTGACGCTGGAAGCCGGATACAACAGGATATATGGCGGTTTGGGTGAACAAATCAATGGAATAGATATAGGAATCAGAAAACAATTTGGTAGTAGTAAGGCAGCATTGACAACTAATGGAACGTTGGATATTTTCTTTTTTGAAGATAATAACAGCAACTATTTATTTGACCCTGGTGAGCATCCGGCAAGAAATGTAATGGTACGGATCAATCAGGAGGTTTTTGTTACCGGTAATGAAGGACGGATCACGTTTAAAAACCTACCCAATGGTCCTGCAAAGATCTCCATATTATCTGCAGGGGGCTACTTTGCAAGCGACAGCATCATATCGGTGAATGGTAAAACACAGATACAAATTCCTTTACACAAAATAGGGGTAATTCAAGGGCATGTAATGCTGGAAAAAGAATCATTAAGTTATAGTACAGATGAAAGTGTAGCAGCAATAACCATTACGGCGAAAGACCCTACAGGAAGGATATTTGTGGCACGCACCAACGAAAATGGCATCTTTACATTATATGCTCCTTCCAATACTTATACCATTACTGTTGATCCCCAAGGTTTGCCTGAAAAGTATCAGTATATAGAACCTCCACAGCAAATTACATTAACCACCAGCACTCCTGTAAAAATAGGGTTGCGTATACAGGTGCAAAAACGCCCGGTGAAAGTGAAGAAATTTGGGAGCAGTACCGCAAAAAATTAGGGGAGAAGCAAAAAAGCTGCAGCTATGTTCCCACAGCTGCAGCTTCTCACGAAACAAAAAATCTATTTCTGGAAAAAGAGTTTTTTGGGAGCTTCGGCAGTGAGCTCGCATCGGAGCGTAGCGCCGCTGGTGATCAGTTTGGTGATTTCGCCGGCTCCTTCCAGTACCGTACAAACGCTGAAATGTTCGTCTTCGATACGGGAAACCACGATTTTACCAACTGTTTTCTTACGGGTGATCTTTTTACCATCCACATTCACTTCTACCGATTCATACACTTTAAACTCATCCCCTTCTCTCAATTCCACGGCTTTACCTGCGGAAAGCAGTACTTTGACCGCATCTCCATAGGCGTTCTTCTCCTCAATGGAGGCGATGGAAGCCATCAGCTTGAAATTATCCTTTACAAATTTATCCAGGCGGCCACGGGTACCGAGTAAGGCATCGTTAAAAGCGTTTTTTCCTTTGCCTGTATTGGCGAAGTTGCCGGCAGCTATCAGCTCACCAGAATTAACGTCCATCACTTTTACATTGAAGATGATCTCCGTTTGCGAGGTTACGGTAGTACCCAGCACCGGCAGTTTGGACTGTTTCTGGTCCTCCATGACACTCACCACGTTGCCTACCAGCAGGTACTGGGCCTTCAGTTCCTTCATGGCAGTCAGCTGCGCATTTTCAGACGACTGGCCCTTTACCTGGTCGATGGCTTCCCGTTCTACAAAATCAAACCGTTTGGCACGCAGGAAAGCATCTTCCACTGCATTCCGGATCGCAGCCTGGTGGCCGGTGCTGTCACTGCCTTTGAATACAATACCAATGAGCGGCTTGGTTTGACCAAAGGCACAGGAGGCCAGGAGTAATGCTGCAGCTGTAATAATATTCTTCTTCATATCAGATTGGACCGGAGGCTTTATTGTCATCCGGATTTGTTGGCTATAAGTTTTTCTGGCTCAAATTTAGTCAAAAACGTATATACTACGCAGTTATTATGTCTACCGGCAATTGTACCGGAAACAAACTGAATTTTAACAAGGTTTTAAGCATTCCGGGCCTTCCAGCTTCAACAGCCCCATCCGGCACAAAAATTCCTTTTTCCTGAACCGGAATATTCATTAGCGGTTTGTAAACAACATTGGGTTCACGTTGTTTTAAAAAACAGACAGGTCCAAAAAGACAGATCGCTACAAAGCTTCAGCCCGTCAGTAAAAGTTAGCTATCCATACTAAATTTTATTTTACAATATTCTCAAAAAAAACTAAATTAGAAGAAGTGTTGATGTATAAACACAATATGATACATCATCACTAAGAGAAGCAAAAAACAACCCCATCCCTTCCGAAAGCAATCATACCCCAAGTCATACCAGGAGTAACGTAAGGACATAACTAAAACCCCCATCTTATGATAGACCCTCAATTATCAGACTATCCCCAGGCACTCTATATTGAGCTTACCGACAGATGTAATCTGAGTTGCCCTATGTGCCGCTCTGCCGGCTTCAAAGGAGATGTATTACCTTTTGACATGTACCTCGACATCGCGAAGAATCTCTTTCCGCATGCTAAATTTATTGATCTCCGTGGATGGGGAGAGAGCACGCTTCTGAAGAACTTCGATGACTACCTGGATGTAGCGCTGAGTTATAAAAAGCGGATCAAATTGATTACCAACGGCACTGTCAACCGGCCCTCACTCTGGGAAAAGCTGGGCCGTGAAGGTGTACTGGTAGGTATCTCCTTCGATGCTGCCGATGAAGTGACATTCGAACACATCAGAGGCGGCGCCTCCATGACCAGGGTTCTTCAGAACATGGAAATACTGAAGGATGCGCTACTGAGCAATGATCATAAAGTAGCTGACAACCTCTACTTCTGCATCACTGCAAGTGGTGACAATATTCATCAGCTACGTGAGATTGTAAAACTGGGAATGCAATTCGGCATCACACATTTTAAGATGGAACCCCTGAAAACCACACCGGAAGACCCTTCCAACCTCATCCATCATGCCCAGCAGGTCAACCATTCCATTGCTCAGCTAACACAACTCGTGAAAGAGCATCCCTATCTGAAAATAGAATATTCTGCCTCTTTGCTCCACGAAAACACCAACGTACAGAAGGTTAAAAAATTCTGCATCCACCCATTCACCTATTTATATATTAACTCAAAAGGCGGACTGGGCTTCTGTGACCACCTCAATGGTGTTGCTGAATTTGTTTGGGGACAATGGCAGGGAGAAAATGGCTTCAGATCATTCTGGCAGGGAGAAAAAATGAAACGTCTCCGGGAAGAGCATCTCCTGGCCTTAAACGGAGGATATATCTCCAGCTGCGCCGATTGTAACTGGTGCTACGAAAGAAGGTATGCTGACCTCGAATACCTGATCGATGAGAACTGGATAAATTACAGTGAAATTATTACCCAATGATTAACACCCTGATAACCCCCTGGGAAGACCAGTTCTATGACCCTGCCCTGTTTGACGCCGCAGCCGGCGATGCTTATTCTGACGAGGCAGAAGAGCTATATTTCGACCTTATTGGCAACACACCCCGGAAAATAATCGAATATGGCTGCGGTACAGGCCGTGTCATCCTCAAGCTGGCAGACAAAGGCCATACCGTCACCGGTGTCGACATCTCCGAAAGCATGCTCACTCACCTGGACAAAAAGATCGATGATCTTCCTCCGGATACCCGGCGCCGTATAAAAACAATCTGTGCCAATGGCACTGAAGCCGTCATAAAAGACAGTCATCATATTGCGATAGCAGTGGATGATTTTCTTACGCACTTTCTTGATGAAGAACGCGTATTATATATTTTCCGGCAAATAGCTACCAGCATTGATTCTGATGGCTGCTTTATCACAGATCTCAGAATACGGGATACGGATAAGCTCCGCCAGGCACAACATACCTACCCGAAAAATATCTATACCTACGGCATTGTACACGGTGTTCATACAGACAAAGGCACGTTTTCGGCATCCATGAAGTATTGGGAGGACTACGACACAGCGTCCGGCATCCTTTGTTCACACCAGACCTTCGATTTTATCCGCGGGAATGGAGAAGTGGAAAAGACTGTTTATAAAACGCTTCGACAGAAATTATTTACACAGCAGGAGCTGGTAACATTTGCAGGGATGGCCGGGTTTGATCTCCGGCAGTTCATTCCATTCGACCGGCAAAAAGACAGCAATGCAGGCATCTACGTCTTTCAGCTTAAAGATTCTTTCCAACATCATCGGCAATGAGCACACTGATCCTGGAACCCCATTTTGATGATACCGCCTATTCAATGGCAGGGCTGCTGCTTTCTGGTGTTATATCAGCAGACACCACGATTGTCACTATTTTCTCCAGAAGCGCCTTTGCGCCCTATTCCGCCCTGTCAGACACCGAGAAGATATCTGCTTTAAGATATACAGAACATAAACATTTCTGTAAAAAAATAGCTGTCAGGGCACATGTACTTGAGTATGATGAAGCGCTGCTGAGAGGATGGTCTATCAGCAATATCTTCGATCATACCTGTGATATTGACCATGAAAAGCAGCTAAAACAGCGCATCTCCAGCGATCTCGCCATGCTAAACGAAACGCTGAGGCCTGCAGAGGTTTATTCCCCATTGGGCATTTGCGGCCACATCGATCATATACTGGTACGGCAATGTGCTGAACAGGTTTTCCCTTTGAAGATAAAATACTATGAAGAACTTCCCTACGCCGGAGAAATCCGCCAGGAGGAATATACCCACTGGATCAGCAAACTAACCAAAGATCTGTATCCACAAATCAACACTGATATCAGTGTACTGGAGCAGCGTTTATCTCTGCTCCGTTTTTACAGATCGCAGGTGACAGAAAAGGATATTACTTCCGTCCGGAAATACATGAACATGCATCAGGGAGAAAGATTCTGGTCAAAAACAAACATGGGCATATGAATAAGGAAATCTGTGTGATAACATTTACGGTTGACAGAGTGGACGCTCTTATTCGCTGTATAAAGAGTGTTTTATTACAGGAGATTCCTGTACGACATATTGTTTTTTCAGAGAACTATGCACAGTTGATGGAAGATAAACGACTGGATTTTTGCAGAGATACCACTGATTTTTTTCTGTTGGAAGGAGTTCCTCATCGCGGGCCTTCTTCTCCGCGGATGGCCGCTCTGCGTCAGCATGCGTTATCCGCCGTTTCAGAGCGGTATGTATGTTTTCTGGATGATGATAATGAAATGGAGTCCGGTCATCTTAACAGCCTTATGGCTGTCATGGAACGGCAGCAGGTATTCGCCGCCTATTCCTGGAGATCATTGTTATACAACGATGGTAGCCAGTTTGATGGCATGTCGTATCCCTGGCATAGTGATGAGCAGGAAGCATACAAAAGATGGCAGTGGTGTGTGGAAGCCGGTGTAATGGTACAGGGGCAGCCTGTCATGCGCGACGGGCCTGTAGCTGTTCCGGACCCTATGCGGCTGGCCACCGTTGATATGAACGAATGGCTTTTTGACACCGCCGTACTGAAGCAGATAGGATTGGACTTTGATTTCAGCGAACACGATCTGATCAACCGGGTGGGAGAAGATGATAAACTATTTGCCCGTATTCAGTCACTCCACCTGCCTATCGCAGGATCGGGAATGGCCACCATCCGGTATTACCTGGGAGGTGTTTCTAACTATCGTATTAATTAACCATTCATGCAGATGGAACAACTAGCTATCCACGGAGGTAAACCAGTAAGGCAGCAGGCATGGCCCCGGTGGCCGGCTTCCAGCCCTGCGCTGGAAGAAGAAGTAATGCAATGCCTGCGCAGCCAGCGATGGACAGTCAGCGGATTTTACCAGGACCAGCCCTCCTATGAAGAAAAATTTGCCCGCGCATTTGCAGACTTTAACAATGCCGCCTTCTGTATTCCAACGGCCAATGGCACGGCTGCGCTCCTCTGTTCACTTCAGGCACTGGGCATAGGCCCTGATGATGAAGTGATCGTACCCGGGCTTACATGGGTGGCCTGCGCCATCACGGTGGCCTCGCTGAATGCCATTCCCGTAATGGTCGATGTAGATCAGCATACCCTTTGTCTCTCACCGCAAAAAGTAGAAGCAGCGATAACAGAGCGTACCAAAGCTATTATGGTAGTGCATCTCTACAGTGCTGTTGCCGACATGGGCGCTTTGCTCCACATCAGTGAAAAATACAATATCCCGATTATTGAAGACTGCGCACAGGCACATGGCGCCACCTGGCAGGGAAAACGGGTAGGCACAATAGGGGCAGTAGGAGCATTCAGCATGCAGCAAGGGAAAATACTGACCTCCGGCGAAGGGGGCGCTGTTGTTACCAACGATCAGACACTGGCAGATAAGATATACAGCATACGTACCAACGCAAGAAAAAAAATGAACGGCAAACCCAGCACGGGCTACATGGAACTCGAAGACGCCGGCGACAGCTTTGCCTCCAACTATTGCCTGAGTGAAATTTCATGCGCTATCTTATTCAACAAACTGCAATCACTGGATCAGGAGAATGAGATCAGAAACAATAATCGGCATTTGCTCAGACAGCTGCTGGGTAATGTAGAAGGAGTAAGCATGACAGACAGCGCACCCGGCACCACCAGCGTCTCCACCTACCACCTTCCGCTCAGAATAAACCGCTCTCACTTCGGAAACATAACGATAAAAGCCTTATGCGAAATGCTCAGTGCAGAACTGGGCATCTGGATTCATCAGCCTTATATTCCACTGAATAAACACCCTTTGTATGTAACGGATGATCCGCGGTTTGCCGCCCGCAGGGAACAGCTGAATCCTTCCAGATACCAGCTACCCGGCTGTTGGGAAGTATATAATACCCATTTGCTGCTTCATCATTCCATGCTACTGGGGAATGAAGAGGATATCAACGATATAGTAAATAGTATTAAAAAAATAAAAACCATCGTGCAATGAACATATCCACCATTGCTGATCCGGGAACCAGGACAATCACCTTTCCCTTTGGCAACGCCGAAACAACCATCAGGCTTGGTCATGAGATCCTGGCAGACGAACTTAAAATGATAACAACCTATTGTACCGAAGCCATCATCATAGCTGACCAGTATGTAAATGAACTATGGTACAATGAAGTGTATGCGATTCTTTCTGCCATACTACCTGTTCGGATATACGCTATCGATGCAACCGAAAAGGAGAAAACACTTTCCACTGTTTCCCGGCTGCTGGAAGCCATCATGGCCACTGCCCCCTCACGCTCCTGCGCCATCATCTCTTTTGGTGGAGGCCTTACCGGTAATGTAGCAGGGGTCATATCAGGCTTGTTATTCAGAGGTGTTCAGCTGATACATATTCCTACTACCCTGCTCGCGATGTCAGATGCGATACTTTCCCAGAAACAGGCTGTCAACGGTCCCGTTTCCAAAAACAGCTTCGGCCTCTATCACAAAGCGGCACTCAATATTATCGACATCAAGTATCTCGCCACCCTGGACCTGTTACATCTTCATGGTGGAATTATTGAAATTGTCAAGAACTGCCTGGCCTTTGATCCACACGCTATTGTTGACCTGTCTAATATTTTGCAATCACCTCTGGTACCCGGAAAACTCATGAAGCTGGTAGAAATGGGGATTCTGCAAAAACGGGGATTACTGCAACAAGACCCTCATGAGAAAGAAATCGGTATCATCCTGGAATATGGCCATACTGTTGGCCACAGCCTGGAACTGAATACCCATCAGCTTTTCCATGGTCAGGCTGTAGGACTGGGCATGCTGGCAGCAGCATACATCGCACAACGCAGAGGATGGATAAGTGAAGCAGCGGTGATACAACACGTAGAACTGCTGCGGCTCTGTGAATGCCCTTTACGGATTGCCGCACAAACAGATATTGAAAAGGTAATGCAGTCGGTGAAATCAGATAATAAAAAAGGAAAAATCATGCACACACCTGAAGAAACGCCTATGGTACTACTGGACAGTATCGGATCGGTAAAGGTGAACCAGGGAAGTTATCTGGTGCCTGTGCATTTAGCCGAAATAGCCGATGCGCTGTCGGTTTTAAAGACGGATTACTTTGAAACACTTTCCCGGTAACCAGCTTATCAGTACTATGAAATATACAATACAAAACCCCAGCTGCGCAGGCATGATGGAGGCCGCCATCGAAAAAGCGATGGACCTGAAACGCCCCCTGTATCTTCCCATCATTGCCACCAAACCCTGCTTCATCAAAATGGCAAGTCTGATACAGTCAATGACGCAGCAAGACCTCCCCTTCCTGCTGGTAAACAGTAACCAGCATTATGATCAGCTGCTGACAGCACAGATTGACGAACTTGGTTATAAACAGCAGATTGGTGCTAATTTATATTCCAATGGTCGTGATTTTAATGAACGGATCATCACGATGTGTCAATCTGTAACTGACTTCCTGAGCGTGCTCGCAACATATACAGAAAAGCCTGATATCATTCCGGTTGTATCCGGAGATACCTTTTCCGCGGGTATACTACCACAATTGTTTTATTTCTCGGCGGGAGCACGGAGTGTTCATGTGGAAGCAGGGCTACGCTCCTATGGCCCGGCAGACAAGAACAGATGGCAGGAAGGCAACGTGTTGCATCAGGCCGGATGGGACTGGGCCCGGTATGTAAATGATCCTTTCCCGGAAGGAATGGATTCCAGACTCGCCAGCATCAGCTCTGAATTACTGCTCGCCCCTGTGAAGAGAAATATGGACAATCTGCTGTATGAAGGATATGTTGCAGAAAATATTATGGTGACAGGATCATTGAGCAGTGATGCAGTGGAATTAATGAAAAAATTTACGCATACAGAAGATTTCCTGGACCGTTATCCTTTTTTATCAGGGAAAAAATGGCTCCGGGTAGACCTGCATCGCCGGGAAAACCTCATTCCCGACAGGCTGATGGCCGTTCTCAGCGGCATCGCTAAACTAAGCAGGGAAGGGATGAATATATTGCTGGTAAAATCCAATGCTATGATGGCCGCCATTCATCAGTTTGGGTTGGAAGAACAACTCGGGGCTACCGAAAAGGCAGGCGTTAAAATATGTGAACTATGGCCTTCCTATCTTGATGTTATATCGTTTATGCTTTCCGACTATTGCCTGGGGCTTTATACAGACAGTGGAGGACTGCAGGAAGAAGCACATATACTCCGTGTTCCCTGCCTTACCTTACGATATTCAACAGACCGTCCTGAAACCATACTGGATGCCGGCGGTAACCTTTTACTTCCTCCGGTTTCGGAAAAATTTATCTGTCACAATACCCTTAACGCCTTTGACAACACTTCCCGCTGGGCTCATCAGGACTCTGACAATATTTATGGAAACAAGGTGGCCGATTTAATCGTGGAGAAATTAAAACATTACACTCCGCAATATAATGCGGCCAGGAGAATGCTCACCTATTAGCCCAGGGCTGAAGCCCTGGGCTATTATAGATGAAGTCTTGAATTAATTATAGCTGAAGTCTTGAATTAATTATGGTTGAAGCCCCAGGCTATATTAGTCCTGGGCTTTAGCCCTGGAATTATCGTTGTAAAATAAATTTCTGTGAATGCAACTTGCTGGTGGAAACAATATAAGTACCATCTTTCAATGAAGCCGGCAAACGTATTTCCAGGCGGTTGAAACCATCTACAACACGATGTTGCTGGTTGTAAACGATTTTACCATTGATATCGGTAATAATAACTGTTTGTTGCATGTTATGCTGACTGTTCAATTCCAGATATACCACATCCCTTACCGGCACAGGATAAAGGCGGATGTTCCCATGAAGATCTTTAGCTGCTACATCACCGGGTTTATCGCTCTTAGCGGCAACAGGTACCTGTTTGGGAGAGCTGCCGATATTAGCGGCCAGTTTATAACACTGGGTAGTGCTGGATGCACCACTGTAGCCATATACCTGTATATAATAGGTACCTACTGTACCAACGTTATAAACAATCCTTTCGTTGGTAGTACCGGAGTTCTGTGATATACCCAATTGTGTACCGTTGGCATCATACAATACCAGATCGTAATCAGCTGGCAGGTTGGTCAGCAGCACTTCTATGTATGGCTGGCTGGCAGTGTTGGTAAACTTATACCAGTCCTTATCCGTTGAGGAAGATATCTGTGCAGAGATCACAGTATTAACGGGTATGGTAGCAGCAGCAGTGCGTGTTTCATTCGGTTCATATGCGTCTGTACAGGCAGTTACCGGTGTAGCGGTAACATTGAGCAGATAACATTTTGTATTACTGAATGCACCGTTATAACCATATACCTTCACGTAATAGGTACCTGCTGCGGCAGCGCCATAGGTGATTGATTCGGGAGTAGTACCACTATTCTGGGAAATACCCAGCTGGGTACCGGAAGCATTCAGCAGCACAATGTCGTAGTCGGCGGGAAGGCTGTCGAGGCGGATGTTCAGATCATTGGTACCGGTAGTGGTAAACTTATAGAAGTCCACATCTGTAGCGGTGGCGATCTGTGCCCGTATATTCGTTCCCGTTGCAATAGCGGCGGCAGTGGCTTGTGTATCGTTGGGCTCCAGCTGGTCGGTACAGCCGTTAAGGCTGGTAACACCAGCATTCAAACGGTAACAGATAGAATCAGCGTGAGCGCCATTTTTTCCATATACCTGCAGGTAATACGTACCGGCGGGACCGTTATATGTAATGGATTCTGCAGTAGTACCTGTATTTTGGGAGATGCCCAGCTGTGCTCCGCTGGCGGAGAGCAATCTGAGGTCGAAGTCGGCCAGGAGGTTATCCAGCACGACATTGAGTTTGCTCGTATCAGACAACTGTACTTTAAAATAGTCAGTATCTGTGGCGGTAGCGATAGTAGCACGTATATCCGTTCCTGTTGGTATACTGGCAGCGGTGGCCAGGGAATTGTTAGGTTCGTATACATCTGTGCAGGTAGTAGGAACAGTAGTATCACCACAAGGATAGTTGGTACCATTGAGTGACAGCACCCCTGTATTATCAGGGTCCAGCCAGGGTTTCAGCTGGTGAAGCGCATCTGTACCGTATGTCCAGCTGCGGTACACCTGTCCGTAATAGTCGTATTTACTGGAGTTGGCAACTGTACAACTGGAAGGACCACCGGATAACTGGCCTACTATCTGGCCTAAGTTGTTGAACAATGGAGAACCGGATGAACCACCTTCAGTAACACCCCATGAGGTTACAGTCTGTACCCAGTTGGCCTGCCAGTGGGTATAAGGAGCTGTACCACCACCGCCGTAGTTGGCTCCTGTAGCCGGAGCGGAATAGGTAGATATCTTTTTAATATCGCCTGCAGGATGGTGAATACCTACACCACTGGGACTGGCTGCTGCTCCTGCATTCCAGCCGGCATAATACACATTGTAGGAAGTTGGAATAGCTTGCGTAAATTCCAGCAGCTGGAAATCGGATCCTTCAACACTGCCACTTTCACCGGCACGGGCGCGTTGTACGCAACCAGTAATAGTATTGCTGGCTGGTTCACTGGCTGGGTTGGCGCAAGTGGGGGATTCGTAGTTGAAATAAAAAATCCACTGGCTGAAGTCTGTCGCAGAAGCGTTAGACCCGCAGTGGTTAGCGGTAAGGAAGTAAGGCTTACAATCCTTACGGGCATTGTTGACCAGGGAACCGGAACAGAGGTAGGCGCTGGTACCCAGTTTCAACAATATTTTAGCCACCGCTCTTTTCTGATTTTGCCAGTTAGCACCTTCAGGGCAGTTTACATTCACTTCGCAGGTACCGGAAGCGCCAACTGTTTTATCAATAGAAGTAGTTCTTGATTCCGGGATTTTATTACTGTAGATATTATTAACACCAGTAATAGTGAAATGGCCTTTGCCTTTCGCTGCTTTAGGCTCATAGTATTCCAGTACGCAGGTGTTTCCTCTTAGTATTTCAGTAGCAAACACGCCGGTTCCTTCGTTATTCGCACTGGTATAACTTCCGATCAGCTGGGTGTTGTCGCCATTATAAATATACAGGCTGGCACCTTCCGGCAACAGGAAGTCTTTGTAATAGAGAGAGGTAGCCACCGCTCCCTGCACCTGTATTTTCAGGCGCCATAAACGGTCACCTCCAGGCAGGTTGGTCCAGGTACCGGAATTATTAAGTGAATAAGACACCGGTGCTATGACACCGATACGCAGTGGCAGTCCCTGTTTCAGGTTCTGGTCATCTTCCAGCTGCAGCTTTTGTACCGGTAACGCTGAAATGGTTTTAACATTAACATCCTGTTGTGCCAGCTTAGCAGTAAAGCTGTAGGGTTTTCCGCCTTTGCTTACCTGGGCTTTGAGAAGAGGAGAGGTTAATAAAACCCCTAATAAAATGAATAGTGCTTTCTTCATAAGGATTTTAATTTGGGTGATGAAATTGTTGGGCTAAAAAAGGCATAGTTATAGTACACCTGCCGGTGATGCAGGTAATAACAAACGGACTATACAGACAAAAAATACCCTATGGCTATAGGTCTATCAGGATAAGTATTGATTCAGACTTATACGTGCGGGGAAATAGTTCATACAGATATAAACAGGACCGGGGCACAGAATCCCACATTATTCAACAGAAAAGGTTCACGTGTAAAGTTTTATCATAAGATATGATTTGTCTTCTCTAAAGTTAACAGATGCCACTGCAACAGCGCAACAAACGACTTACATTTCCGTCATCTAAAAAAACAAAAAACAATCAGCATTCTAATAGTTGCCCCTACTCATTGTTAGTTGCAAAAAGAATAACAATAGCGCCGCATCAATCTCAGGACTGATGCGGCGCTTAAGATCCATCAGCATTACTTATTTACCGGATTAGCTCTCGCCTCTCCTCCACCTGGCAGGTTCACAAAATAAGGTGTACCATATCCGTTTCCTTTACGGAAAAAATCCGTTGAAATAATCTGGGCGCCGCTTTTAAAAGCTGCGTCAGCCCTGGTATGATCATTTACTTTCGCTTCATACGTTTCAATATCCGCGCGTGTTCTCACCAGAAAACCTTGTTGTACATACTGCTGTATTTCTTTCTGGCGAACAATAGCATTGTCCAGCAGGAAGAAGGCTGCATAAGTATCCTGTGGAAGTGACTGCATAAACATGATACGACCTTCCAGATTAGGTTTGTTTTTAGCATAGTCAGAAACCAGGTTCATACCGGCTGTAGAAGGCAGCAACAGGAAAATGAATTTACCGCTGGCAGCTTTTACCGTAGGCCAGTTGCGGGCCAGTACTGCTTCACGCAGCGTAGGGAATTTCCCCCGTACATCATCTGGCGTAATCAGCTTATCACGGCCCAGCACACTCACTACTTCCTGGTCCAGCTCATCAAAGGCTTTTTCATCGAAGGGTAATACCTGTGCGGAATTGGGGAAAAGTGGAAGACCTTTGTCTTTCGCTTCTATCATCACGTAAATAGGAAAATGACCAGGATGTGCATCAGACCAGGACTTCATCGCTGTTAACGCACCTTTGAAGGTGGTGTAATGGGTACGGAAATCAATATCGGCCATGTGCAACACTTTAAAGCCGGGCTTGTCCAGGTCTTTGGTTTCAAATGGCGCCAGATTTTCATATCCTTTCTTACGCAACTCCCGGTAGGCTGCGGGATCATTAAAACGGTTGCCGGTAGGATCGTAATGCACATCTATCTCCAGACTGCGTACACCTGCATCCAGCTGCACATCAAACGGAGGATGATTATACTTTAACCCTTCACTCATCTTCATTTCATTCGGATGAAATTCATGGAAAGCTGCCGCCTGTTCCTTCGACATGTTTGCGAAGTAACCTTTCGCCATTTTTTCGAGAATAGGATCAATATAAGCCAGCACTGCAGCGTCCACGGGCTTTGCGTAGCTGTTGTGTGTACCGAGTACCTGCACCTGGTTTATTTTAAGCGCATCCAGCTGCGCAGAAGTTTTTTTGGAAGATTGGGCAAAACCAGCCACGGCTGCAGAGGAGAGCAGTACAGTGGCCAACGCTCTGTTAATAATTGTATGCATGATGAAGTTTTTATGATTAGAAGATTTTTACATTGACACCTATCTGACCTCTGATAGAATACCATTCTGCCTGTTCCACCCGGTCGAAGGTGCCATGATAATAGCGTACCGGCGCATTGGTGATATTGTTCAGCTCCAGGAATGTCCTGATTTTAGGCGTGATCGCGTAAGAAGCAGAAAAGTCTACGGTGAAGTTCTGGGCATACCAGCGGTAATGATCAGGACCTGCAGCCTGACGGATCACATCCAGGTATTTTCCTTTGTAGTTGCCGGCAATCCTGGCCATCAACTTACGGTACTCATATATCAGCGATGCATTGAAGATATGTTTGGCCTGTTTGGGTATCGCACTTTCGTCTTCTGTTTTCTCGGTACCTATAAAACGAGGAATCTTCACTCTGGAATCGGTGTAGGTATAATTGGCATCTATACCAAATCCTTTCCAGAAGCCGGGGAGACCGGTAAATCTTTTTACAAAACCCGCTTCAAAACCGGCCAGCCATGCATGTTCCAGGTTTTGTGGCTCACTGACCATGTATTGTATACCACCTACCATTTCAGAAGACTGATTGGTATAGATAAGATCCGTCAGTTTTTTATAAAAGGCGCCGAAGTTGACCATGCCTATTCCTCCGAAATAATGTTCAGCCATCAGGTCGAAGTTATTGGCGAAAGTGGGTTTCAGATTGGCGTTGCCTCTGCTGATGGTTTTGTTGACATCATCCTGTGTGGTACCAGGGTTCAGGTTATTGAAGTCGGCGCGGGCAAAGCTGCGGGTATAAGCCAGCCGGATAATATCCTTATTGGTCACGTTATACTTCAGATGCAGCATGGGCAGAAAGGCGTTGTAGCTGTTGTCTTGTGTAAGCGCTGTAACCTGCTTGGTGCTGGTGCTCACTTTACTACCGTTGAAGGTCACTTTGTTGTATTCGTTGCGGATACCGCCGGTCAGTGTTAACTTATCCGAAGCTTTGTATTCGCCCATAACGTATACGGCATATACGTTTTCCACACCAGTAAAATATTTGGTAGCGCCGGATACATTGGTAGCGGAATCTACCTGGTAAGGATACAGTTTATTATTACTGATACCTTCAGGTGTTACCAGTGTTTTCAACTGACTGAGTGGCATCTGGTCGATGATCACATTGTTGTAAGGCGAACCTATTTCGGTCAGGAAACCACCGTTGTAAGGGAATGGTTCACTGCCAAAACCGGCCATGGTAGGCGCAGCGCCCTGAATACCCGCCAGATAAACATTGTAAGGTGACTGCACCACTTTATCCTTGTGGATGAACTTACCACCGAATTTCAGGTGAAGTTTATTGTCTGGTGTATATTTTAAGTTAAAGCCGAAACGTTTGTTTTCTTCCCAGTTGGTGCTGCGTACCATCACTACCTGAGATAGTTTCATGGAAGTGCTGCTGATAGGTGTAGCCGCTGATAAATGAGGCAATACCGCATCCATCACATCGCCTTTTCCATCCGGAGCATCCATGGCCAGATATTTTTTTCCATCGGCAGCAAGCCCTTCATAGGTAGTGGCCTGCTGGAAGACAGCCATCGGATAATAACCAGGATCTTTAAACCGGAATTCAGATTTATCCATACTGGCAGCCCAATCCAGATTTACTTTAGGAGAGAGGACGGACTGTCCGCTCAGTTCTCCGGAATACAGGCTGGTGAGGTAATTGGAAGCTCTGGAGGTAATGGTTGCATTTTTGGCGTTGAAATAAAAATACGTTTCCCGTACCATCTGTCCATCCAGGAAATCGCTGTAAATACCTTTGAACTGGATTTTATGCCTGTCATTGAATTTATATTCCAGGCCTGCGTTTAAGCCGGTAGTTCTGCGGTGGGCGATATAGTCCCGCAACTGCAGATCAGTAATGGAATAGGATTGTTTACGGTCAGGGTTGGTAAAATCATAATTCATATTATAACGGTCCTGGGCCGAGGTACGGTCCCATATCACGCCGGAAAGCACAAAACCCAGTTTACCTTTCATCAACCTGTCTCCATAAACAACAGAAGCATTATAGGAACCTTTACGGGCCTGATCTCCATATCCGCCAGCAGCGTTGATCCTGAGCGTGCGGGACATGGGAGCTGCTTTGGTAATAAAATTAATGGAGCCTCCAATGGCATCTCCTTCTATATCCGGTGTGATTGCCTTGGACAGCTGTACATATTCTATCAGTTCAGAAGGAAAGATATCCATTTGTATGCGACGGTCTGTATAGTCCAGACTGGCGGTGGGCAGGCGGTTGCCATTGAGCAGGGTGGCGCTCCATTGGATAGGCGTACCACGAACAGATACATAACGTCCTTCACCCTGATCTCTTTCGATAGATACGCCCTGGATACGTTGCACCGCTTCAGCTGCATTACGATCGGGCAGTTTACCGATAGCATCAGCGGCCAGTACTTCCATAATACCTTGTGCGTTCTTTTTAATACTGATGGCCCGCACCTGCGATCCGGCGGAAGCCCCCTTCACCACTACTTCTCCCAGTACGTCGCTGGCAGGCTCCATTAGTATCGCTCCCAATTGATTGACGCCGGGCCTGACATCCACTTCCATCGTTTTGACGGCAAAACCAACATAATTGATTTTAAGCGTTACTTTCCCCGTTTTTTTGACAACAATATCAAAAGCCCCCGAAAGATCAGTCTGTGTCCCTGTTCCATCGATGATAATAGTGGCGGCGGGCAACGGTCCTTCTTTGGATAAAATGCTTCCCCTGATCTGCTGTGCTGTACAGAAAACAGGCAGGAGTAAAATCAATAACAAAAGCCGGCTACTCATGAGCGAATTATTTTTTTCGCAAAGTTGATCCGGCCTGCTAAAGAAGTCGTCCTTCTGGATAAATCCGTACGACCGTGTCGGTCAGAGTGGACTATATCAATTTCTATTAACTGAAAATCAATCAGTTAATTTATATTACCATATTATTAAGAGCCACAAAAAAACGCCTGTATCAGGCATTGTTGATAGAGATGTTCGTGAACCGTACAACGGTATTTGTACTTTTCAGATAAGCTGAAGGTGTACTGCCGGTCACTTTTTTGAAGTATTGATTGAAGGAAGATTTGGAATGAAAGCCTGCTTCGAAAGCCAGGGAGAGGATGTTGGGCGTCACCTTATTTTCCCGGTGTTCATCGATCAACCTCACCACTTCCCTGATCCTGTATTCATTAATAAACTGATAAAAAGACTGGCCCAGGTACTGGTTGAGTGTTTCAGAAAGGTGATGCCTGGATGTTTCCATAGTAGCCGCCAGCTTGTCCAGCGTCAGTTCGGGATCTTTATAGAGTTCCTTTTCCTCCATCCAACGTTTGATATCTCTGGCAATAGCCGATTGCAGATCGGGAGACAACAGTAATTTCCGGTGCTGGCTGGGAGGCTCCGGCATGGCTGCTTCCGGTGTTTCTACTTCTTCCATTTCTGTAAAAGGAACAGGCTCATCGATCACTGTTGCCAACACCTCCCGGGCTGTTTCCAAAATAGGTACCTGGGTATCAGTATAAATCAGCGATAATACTTTAACCCTTCCAATAGCCAGGCAAACACTCAGCAGGCAGATATAAGTTACGATCCTGCCCCATAAATGGCTGTCCAGTATCAGGCGGGAAGAGTAAGGCAACATATTATTGATCATCAGCCCCGCTGAGAACAAAGACATTATCAAAGATACAATGCCCATAAACCGGATCAGTTTTCGCTCCGACTGCCAGAAAAACGGTATATGGGGGGATTCCACCAGCAATAAAATCCCATATACAATGCTGGAAATTAAAGAAGCATAACCTACCGTCTTATTATAAAGGATAATGACCGGAGGTGTTGCTCCGTCATGCGCTATCACATAACCAGCGATGCTGAAATATACCACTGCCGCCATCAGCGCCGGTAGGAAAAGAAAACGAAACTTCTTTTTTATATGCTGATACCGGCCGGAAAGCTGCGCTGCATAAGTCCAGAACAAGGGTGCATATATCAGGCTGATAAAAGTGTAGAACTGTTTGTGGATCTCTGCATTCGGGAAAAGAACATGTAGCAGAAAAGCACTGCCCAGATGAATAAAGACACACATCAAAAACCAACTCAATATCTTATCAGCCGTTGTTTTTTTATGATTGATAACAAAAATGCTAAATACCACCAATGCCTGGAAAGCCCCTAAAAGAATAATATATTTCATTGAATGACCCTTTTGCAGGTGTGAAGCTACATAACCAGTGTTAAGAAATTATTATTTGCCACCGCACTTACATAGGGAATAAAAAACAGATCATACAGGCGCCCACGCATTGCTGAAGTGCGCCGGGATATTTATCCTCGACGAATCCACTTCAGCAATGTACAGCGTTAGCGAGCACCAACTGTTTGAGAATACAGCAGGTTATTTTGAGGGAAAGATCATATTGTTGATCACTCATCGTGTCAGTACTATTGCAGCACTGAAAGTGGATGAAGTGTTTTGTATGCAACAGGGCCGTATTGTGAAGCGGGGCAGTTATAAAGAACTTTGTGCCCGCAAGGGTTATTTCCGGCAGCTATTCAAAGGGCAGCTGGAATCACAGGATCAAACGGTGACCGTATGATCCGGCTGCTGCAATCGTATATTATTTTTTCTTGTATACTTTTCCTTCCTTCATCACAAAAATCACATCAGAAAGTACTTTGACGTGCAGTAAAGGATCACCGTCCACTGCAATCAGATCAGCCATTTTACCGGCGGTAACAGATCCTCTTTCCTTACTGATGCCCAGCAGCTCAGCAGCATTCACGGTAGCCGCTTGGATGGCTGCCATGGCCGGCATGCCGGCTTCCACCATATACTGGAACTCCAGCGCATTTCTTCCGTGTTCATATACACTGGCATCTGTGCCAAAAGCGATCTTCACACCAGCTTTGTAAGCCCGGGCAAAAGCCTGTTGTATCTTAGGTCCTATCTCCATCGCTTTGGCTGCAATAACAGGTGGGAAAAAACCGGGGATCTTAGCAGAATCTGCTACTGATTTACCGGCGATGATGGTAGGTACATACCAGGTACCATTACGTTTAGCCAGCTTTATGGCTTCATCATCCATATAAGTTCCATGTTCGATAGAGTTGACGCCAGCGAGGATAGCCCGTTTGATACCTTCTGCACCGTGAGCATGACAGGCTACACGCATACCATAATCTTTGGCTGTTTCCACTACTGTTTTAATCTCTTCAACGGTAAACTGTGCGCCGGAACCATCTTTACTCAGGTCCAGCACACCACCGGTAGAAGCGATCTTGATCACATCGGCTCCTTTTTTAAACTGATAACGAACAGCTTTTACCAGTTCGTCTTTTCCGTTGGCCACGCCTCTTTCAGGGCTGGTGGGAGCATGAGCTTCATCACGCAGTCCTACTGATTCATCCATATGGCCGCCGGTAGCGGAGATGGCCGTGCCGGCTGTAAGGATGTTCGGTCCTTCTACCAGGCCCTGGTTGATAGCATTGCGCAGCGCGATGTTAACACCGGTGCCGCCCAAATCCCGTACAGTGGTGAATCCGGCCTGCAGTGTTTTACGGGCAAATCCTTCTGCTCTGTAGGCAACATCAGCATCACTGAGGCGGAAACCGTCCAGTATAGAGTTTTTATTAAACTGGCTTTCAATATGCACATGGCAATCGATCAGACCAGGCAATACGGTTTTATCTTTCAGATCGATAGTCACATCGTTTGCTCCGCCTGTCGTATAGCCATTCTGGATAGCATTGATGGTTTTACCTTCGATTACGATGGTGACCGATTGGCGGGGTGCAGCCCCGGTACCGTCAATCAGTTTACCACACTGTACAAATGTTTTCTGTCCAAAAGCCTGCATCATAGCAAGGGAAAGCAGGGAGGTTAAAATTGGTTTCATAAAGTCCTACTGTTTTTTCGAGGTAAATGGGTTATTGGTCTGTAATGTCTCTGTACAGGATAATAGATTATGACATTTGTCTGGCATGCTGGGCTACACGGGAGGTATAATACTTCATCAGGAAGTGATGTACCACCAGTTCATGCATTCTGGCGTTGGCAATAAACATCCTGTTCATGAACATATGGATGTAATGTGGCAACAGCTCCAGATACATATTTTCCGGAATAGTACCGTCAGCAGCCATGCTATGCAGCTGCCAGCGTATGCCGGCCAGCCGCGAAGCACGTTCTTCAAAGACGGCTGTCACCTGTGGCGGCCATACTGCCTGTTGTGGCGATTGTTGCAACAAATCAGCAATCAGTCGCATATGACGACGGTATTTGTTGTTCAGTTGCAATAATAACGTATCATTACCATTAAACTCAGTAAAAAATCCGTTGTACAGCTGGCGGCACAGGTCCAGTTTCTCCGTGTCTTTCAGCCCGAAGGCAGAGAGCAGGTCATCAACTCCTTTCAGGGTCAACAGCCACCGGTCATTGGTTTCATTTCGGGGGATAAAAGTAAGGAGCCTTGCTGCGGTCTCACTGTCATAAAAAAACAGTGTTTCGCTGAGCGCCATGGTTTGTTCTCCATAACGCTCCAACTCACGAACATAGGTATCATATTGCAGTTTTTTAACTACATCATTTTCTATATATGGCTGAATGAGCTCCCGTAGGCGCTCTGTCAGCACATTGCTGCCGGCGGATGCCGGCGTTTGCAGGAGTCTTATCCGCAGGTGATGATCAGGGTCCTGATAACGCAGGAAAAACCATTGTTGTATCAGCCCTTTCTCCCGCAGTTCAGTCATCAGGGGCAACAGTTCACGGACCAGTAGTTTGTCCATCCATTTGGGGCCACAGTAAATTTTAGCATATAACCATTCACTACCGGGAGGGAATACACGCTGTACCCTCTCCGGCACAGCCGGCGCAGGCGAAACCTGCTGATGAACATAGGACTTATTAAGAACAGGGATGATCACTTCATTCGTGTAGGCACCTTCTTCTCCCACTACCAACCCGGATGCCGGGCCGAAATAATATTCCAGCAGCTCTATATTTCCTTTCTTCAGTTTTTCCACAGCCAGCTGTTGTCCATAGGGATTGCGGATATCTATCAACAGTTCATTATCTCCCTCTGCCAGCAATACCTGATCGGGAACATGATACTTTTTCCACATCGCCAGCAGGGCCTCCGCAGGGCTGTTCCGGGACTGTAAAGACTGGAACTCCTTACTTGTCAGATACCATCTGGCCCTGCTTAATACAATATTTCCATAATGAACGGAGGGCAGGAAAGGTTGTTCTCCTAACAAACCCCAGTCCCACATGAAGCCTCTGGCATGTTCCTGATGCTGCAGGTCGCAGAGGAATTTGTAGGCAGGCAGTCCCTGTTCAAAATTATGTGCACTGGTAAGGCGGGGCAGGATTTCTTTTCCCAGCCGGCGGGAACGCAGTACCACCCTGTTGTTACGGACGCTGACGTACAGGTCGCTGACAGCTATCTGAAAATCCTGGTCTACGGAAGCGTTGGCCAGGAAAGGTATTTCATAATCGTATAGCCGGGGCCGTAACAACACATTACCGGTACGGCCTTCCGGCAGGTGTACCACTTCCGCGATAATACGGTCCGGATTGTTGTACTGTTCCTGCTGTACCTGCTCCCGGAGCTGTTGTGCCAGGCTATCATTGCCTGCAGCAAAGCGCCCCAGCAAGGACCAGGTCTGCGGGCCGGTAAATGATTTGAGGATAAACGAATAATCACCTGTATCAAGAGCTTGTGCATTATCGGCCACCAGGGCTCCCATCAGAAACAGGCTGGATGGCATCACCAGCTGCTCGTTTTCGGATGCCAGCGCTGCCAGGTCTTCGGCGGTAATATCAATACGGGTTAATCCCTGCCGCTGTGTATCCAGGTATTTGTTCATCACAAAACGGTAGTAATAGTTCCATGCGATATTGCCGGCATTTTTCTGACCGGGCATTATCAGGTCATCTATCAGCGGGGTATAGCTGGAATTATCGCCGGACACCAGTCCGTAGCCGATACCGGATTCACTGTCCAGTGCCTGCATCAGGGGTATTTCACGCTCTTCGAATTTCTGATAGAACTGCTGCCGGAAGGTGGCCAGGTCTGCGCATTCCATAGGTCGGGTGAGTACCGCCAGTTCAGCACATTGCGACACCAGTTGTTTTACGGTGGTGGCATTCAGGGTATTGGCTGCCGGCTTAAAAAAGAGATCGGATTGTATCAGGTCTTTTCCGTCGATGGTGGGGAAACAGGCCTGTACTATTTCCCGGATCTGCTGATACCGCTGTATACCGTGCTGCTGATAGTGAAGCAGCCGTTGGATCGCCTGCAGGGGTTCAACGATGGCAGGAGGCTCCGGACACTCCTGTAACAGGCCGATCATTCTCGAAAGATAATCACTATCGGTTACAACAGGATCTGTTTCTGCTGTCAATATCTGGTTATCTATCAGCAGATGCAGGAATTTAGTAGCTTCTGCTTCCGGGATGCCCTGTTCGGTGAGCACATTCACCAGTTCAGACAGCCGGGCGCCTTTGGCTGCAGCTACTACTACTGCTGCGATGTAGGGGGTACAGGTAAATCCGCTGAGAAAATAACGCCGTCTTTTATCCCGTTGCTGATATTCGAAATACCGGTAGGACTCCCCGCTGAGATAAAGGCTGTTGTTGGGGAAAAACCTGATCTTCTGGCGGGTTTCGGGATCTTTGGTCAGGGCTGTAGCTATTTCTGAAAGATAGCCCATGTCCAGCCTTGTTATCTTTTGCATAACACGGATGGGTGTTACCTCCAGGCGGGATGGGGCAGCGGTGACGGTACCAGTGGCACATCCGGCGAATAGGCCATATGGGGTTGCCCTTACGCTCATCCTGAGGAGGTAGCGGTAAAGGGCAAGGATTAACTTCTGATGTCTGGTATCTGATTGGGCGGGTGAGCGGAGCCATTTCATCATTTCCTGATGTAAGGCGGGGCTGGCCAGATAAATGGCTTCCTGTAATAGTGGGTTTTCATAGATAGTAGCTATTGCTGTCGCAAAAGCAATATGTTCTTCAGGCAGTTGAACCGGCTTCCCCAAAGGAAGCAGGGGCAAACGAAGCAGATAAAAGTTGAGTGGCACGAGTTCTGACATAACAGCATTCCGGTTTGATCTATAACATCTACCCGCCTGGTTAACGGCAGGTGTAGTACAGGAGCTCCAGTAAATATAAATATACCGGATTTATTTTCAGACCAATGCTAGACGTGATGGCCCTGCACTACCCTGCCATTAAACCCGGCAATGGGCAATGATATGTTAGTGATGAGTTACTCCTTCGACCACTCTTTCCACTTCTTTGATAAATCGTTTGTAACTGGCTGGTTTTGCTATATAGCCAAAGTCGTTGTCCAGGCCTTTATCCGTCAGTACGTCACGGGGATAAGCCGTAACCAGGATAAATCGACAATCCTTACTGAGCAGGTATTGCAGGCTGTCCATATTGATCCCTCTCATATTGAGATCCAGCAATACCAAGTCTACCCTTTTTTCATCTACCAGCTGTATAATAGTGGCTAGCTGACTGGTTTTCGCGATCAACTTCAGTTGATTCGTCCGTTGAATATAACTTTCCAGTATATCCAGCGCCAGTGGTTCGTCATCTATTATTGCACACCTGTATTGCATAAGTCATGTACTGACAACTGGTAGATGAAGGGGGGGAAACAAAATCAGATATTGGTCAGCAGTGTTTTAACACTGAAGCTGAAACTAGTCATTGGAACAGTAGGAAGCAGTGAATATTGAGATCCTTCCGGCAATTTTTTCATGAAATTCAGATTCTCGATATCCATCGCGTCTGCTTTGGAAATGATTTCTTTATCCAGCGTAAGCTGGAAGGTGGAATCTGAGGATATAGCTGTTTTTTTCATACAATTCGTTTAATGCGTGTTAGTTGACAACGGTTAATGATGACCTCACAAACATCCGAATATTCCACATTTTAACGTATTTTATTAGACGTAATGCAGGTTGTCTTCGACGAACGGAAGATGATAGCAACATCATCCGTTAAAATAGCGATGGATACGGGCATTAAAAAGGCCATCCGCTCCGGATGGCCCTGAATAATATGGTATAGATACAGGCTATTTCTCCTGAGGTCCACTAATGCCCAGTCGTTTATTCAGATCGGCGCGGCAGGACTTGGAGATGATGACAGACTCGTTATTAATCAGTTCGGCCGTATTACCGATGATCGACTTGATAGCCTGGACCCTTACGATATATGATTTGTGAATGCGGATAAACTGATCTTCGGGCAAGGCGTCTTCAATGGCTTTCATGCGCATATAGGTGATCACATTTTTCTGTTTACATACCAGTTTGATGTAATCCTTCATGCCTTCGATATAGTAGATATCTTCAAAAAGTATTTTGGAGAGTTTGTAGCCATCCTTTACGAAGAGGTGGTTGGCTACGGGTGGTGCCGGCGGAGCCGCAGGAATGGTTTGCGGGCGTTTCTGCTGTATATGGCCCCTGGCTTTGTTGACAGCTTTCAGGAAACGTTCGAATGAAATAGGTTTTACGAGGTAGTCCACTGCATCCAGTTCAAAACCATCTACCGCATAGTCGGGAGAAGCAGTGGCAAAAATCACAAAAGGCGGATTGCTCAGGGAACGGATCATTTCAATACCGTTGATATTCGGCATCTGAATGTCTGAAAACAAAAGATCGACGGATTGTTGCTGCAGTACATCTATGGCGTCAAAGGCTTTCTCACAGAAAGCCACCGCCTGGAGGTAAGGAATCCTGGAGATATAATTTTCCATCAGGTCCCTCGCGTATGGTTCATCATCTACTACAAGACAGGTAATCATCTGGTCCATAAAACAGTTATATCAATGTTAGCACAAGTTTCACATTATACACATCCGGTTCATTAACAATTTTCAGGTCATGTTTTCCGGGATACAGCAGTAACAGGCGTTTACGGGTATTGGCAAGACCGATACCACCTACCCCTTCTTTATTTTTGGGCATCTCTCCTTTACTGTTGGAAATCTCAAAAACCAGGCGGCCATCTTCCATCTGCATGGAAGCATGAATCCAGCAATGGTCTGCTTGGGTGCTATGCGAATATTTAAACGCATTTTCCACAAATGGGAACATTAACAATGGTGAAATCTTATGCATCTCCAAGCTTTCCGGATCACATTTAAAATAAATATCCGCATTTTTACCATAACGGATGCTTTCCAGTTCCACATAGTTTTTTAAAAACTCTGCTTCCTTACTCAGCGCCACTTTGTCTGTATTGGAATCATACAGGGTGTAACGCATCATCTCCGACAGGTACATGATCAGGTCTGGTGCCAGTGAATCATTCCGGATCGACAACGAATAAATATTATTCAGGGTGTTGAATAAAAAATGCGGATTCAGTTGCGATTTCAGAAAACTCACTTCCAGGTTGAGGTTATCACGCTCCAGCCGCAGACTACGGGTGGCGGAACGTGCAAAGTCTACCACCAGTTTCAGCACCATGGGAGGCGCTACTATCATTATAACCCCAAGGGATATCCGAAGAATATGCATCACACTGAAAGTATTGGACCAACCTCCTCCTACTACCCGGATCAGATCACGCCTCAACTGATCATTAGTGAGATAAAAATCTTGCATCAGCCATAGGGCAGAAAGATAACTGATCACCGACCAGAAATAAAAAAGCAGGCAAAGACAAACCGTAGCCGGTACCACATCCCCCCGCAACATCAGGGGTATCACGAAATAAAAAGTAAAATAAAAAAACACCATACAGCCAATGATATTCCTCACTACAAACACCATGGTTACACCCATACTTTCGGAATAATTTGTAGACATCATCATCGTATACAAAAGGACCATGGCCAGCCACATTATCAAGTGGATCGTCCATCTGATACCCTGGGTGTATTTTTTGTCTGACAGGAAAAGGGCAAATCTATCTGTCAGCAGCTGTTGTTCTGTTGGCACTTCACCGGCATTACGTCTAAAAAAGGTTAGCATTGGTCGTTCACAAAAGCTTGTTCGATTAGATTTCAGTCGCTTTTGTACCGGAAAATAAGTAAAAAAATTTATAGGAAAGGAATTAAATCCTGGTTTAACATATTATGAATATGTTAAATGCTTATAATTCAACTACTAAAACATAATGTTGAAGGGAAAGTGCATTTTATCGTGGAAGAAGCACATTACATCTAAAAAGTTTCACCCAGCGGGCTATAAACACCAAATTTGAAATCAGAAAACAACTAAATGCCAAATACTACTGACAACTAAATGCCAAACACGACAGCTATCATTCCCTGGGAAATTTACCCATAAAAATATTCAGACTATCCATATCAACCCTACTTTACATCCATCGTTGTTACCCCGCAGAGCAAAGGTAATAACAGGTAACCTGGCTGACGAGAGCACTCCTGTTGCTGCGGCGGCAGGAGTCCTCTTCCCGGCCACTTATCGGACCGGCAGACCAGGCTACCAGCTCTGAACAGGGTTTTTTATTTAGTACCGTAGCCTGTAGCCATGGACCTGTATGTCCTGAAAACCGCTGCTTCCTGGTCCGAATACCTTGCCAGAACTGATTACCCATCATCCCTAACAGTAACGATTATATCAAGAATAAGGTCTAAATATGATGAAGTTCAAGCTATCCAGGTTCACCATGGAAATATCCATCCCAGCATTTGAACAGGACCATGCTGCTGACAAACTACTGTACAGCACCCGGACCGGTAAGACCATTCGTATATCCCGACCGTACCTTGACATAATACATACCGGAGAACTTCAGGATCTGCCCATGCCCCTTTTCAGAACACTGATACAGCATGAAATGCTGGTGCCCTCTGATGAATACGAAACCGATACCATCATCACCCGCAACCTGTCTATCGCAGCTGATCATGCCATTAATACCACTACGCTGCTGTTACCGTTTCATCCGGAACCCGACAATATATTTATCACCCAGCTCCATCAGGGCATTGCCTCCGCATGCCGCCAACTGCCGGCTGCCGGCGTAAAAGATGTTAAACACACCATCCGGCTGCTGCTCGTACTCCAGGAACACAATATAGATCTGTCCTGGTTGCATCATCTCGACCAGCACCTGTTACAGCTGAGCAATACCTACCGGGTAGACTTTGCCTTTCAGCTACTTTACCTTCATCCGGAAGACGCCTTTGTTGCCCCCTCTTTAAAACATACCATACAAAACAACATCCACCTGGTAATCGGCAATCTGTGGCAGCCAAAACGTATAGACAATACCGTTATTATGCTGCTACACCTGTCCAAACAACTGGAATCCATTCCCCACCTGCAGCTCAGCATTACCCTGCTCATTACCGGCAACTGCTGGACTAACTGGGATACCCAGATGATCAATATATTACAACGGCTGTCTGCCCTGCCACAGGCCACCCTTTTCTGTTATCCCGACCTGTCTGAAGCCGATGAACTGGCTTTCATGAAATTCATGAGCGCCCAGAATATCCGTTGTGAATGGCTCCCGCCAGCGACCTTCAGCGTAAGACCCGATATGCAGGTGAGCCTCCAGCAATTATTGGAAAACAGCCTCCAACCCGGCACTATACAGATACTCAAAGTACCGGCCGTACTGGAACAGGAAGAACTGTACCGCCTTCACCAATATCCTTCTACCAGAATGTTTGCCCAGTATTATACCGATACGTTTGTTCAACACCTGTTTGCTACCGGCTGCCCTTGCAGGTATTGCCAGCAACTACCGCTCTGCGGCGGCAACACACTGAAAACAGATGACAGCAACGACGATTGCCCTGTCTTCAGCAGAAATCTGCCCAACCGCGTATTACTCTCTGCCGGCCTGCTTCCAAAGCTGTAACCCGCCGGATTCTAAAAAAAGTCTATGCTCAATAAGATTACACCGACTGCCCTCCATACCACCGGAGCCAAACTGGAAGATTACTCCCACGAGCTGTTACTGAAACCGCTCAGCCATCATGAAAAATGTACCTTCCATGCCATATCCAGCTATAATACCAAAGGCCTCCATCACGCCAAAGGCGGCCGCCTCCATCAGGCAGACCATTACTTCACCAGAAGTAAACACTATATGGACAAACTGCCCATCCATACCCATCTCTGGCATGTGTTGCAACTGGATTATCTGTTGAAAAAAACCTATTACCTCTATAAAACCCGCAACCTGAGCGCCGCCACTGCCATGGTGGAAGATACCATGCTGCTCTTCAAACATATGGAAGCCAAAGGCTATCACCATCTGTTTTTTGAGCGGATACAACAATACCATCATGTTGCCCATATCGCATTCGCCGGCGGTAAAGCAGCACAGGCCGTTCAAACAGCCTCCCAGATCCTGATCTTCCTGCTTAGCGGCAGCGCCCCCTTACTCCCCGACCTCAAAATCCCTGCAGCCGAACATGCAGCCTACTACCAGCAACGAGGCAATCTATCCTTCTATCAGGTGATGCCCCAAACACTAAAGCAACTGACCAAACAATTACACGGTCCGCTTTTCCTGCATCACGCACATCATTTTCTGGTAGACCTCATACCGGCTGTACAACATTATCAACCCCGGACAACAGAGCAGGAGCTCATCCGCAACTATGTAATGCTTTTTGAAAGTTTCTGCCTGCAACAATACAGCACCTTCCATCAGCAGGCTTCCGCTTTCCTCGAAGCAGACAACGGTTTCCCTGATGATGCCAGAATAAGCCTCCAGCTGTTTGTACAGGCCGCCAGAAAAGCTTTACAGGGAATGGTCAACTAATCCGTTCGTTAAACAGTTACGGTTTCCTTCAGGAAATTTTGTGACCTTTGTGCTGCATTGGGTCCCCCCTCAAGCGCCTGAATATGTTTAAAATCCGGCATTTTCAGCCTCATGGGTTGCTTCACAACTACATTCGCTCCTATCAGGTCCTGGAAAGCGATTTCCCGGAAGAAAGCAACAGGCGCATGACCCTTTTACCACACTACAGCCAGCACCTGTTATTTAACCTCGGACAGGAAAAAACCGTTTATGATATACATCACCGGCAATACCTCGCTCCTGCTATTGTAACAGGACCACACGACAGCATCCGCGAATGGTATATTGCACCAGGCATGAAACACCTGGTAGTCAGCCTTCAACCTGGTGCCTGGTACAGGTTTTTCAGAATTCCGCCCCATCTGTGCTGTAATAAAAGTACTGACCTGTCTGTATTCCTCGGCCCGCAGATCCTTGAAACAGGGCATCATATCAGGGCCTGCAACAATCCCGAACAACAGGTCCATATCCTCGAATCCTATCTTCTGGAACAGCTGAGCACACAAAAACATTTCGCCGGAAGAAATATTGAAGAAGTCATACAGCTCATCCTCGCAGCCAATGGCAATATCACCATCCGGCAACTGGAAACAGCCGTATTCCTCACCAAACGTACACTGGAACGGACCTTCCTTGAACAAACCGGACTGCATCTGAAAATGTTTTGCCGTATTGTACGTTTCCGCAAAGCCATAGAATATCTGACCAGGATGCGCTATCCTAACTGGGGCCTGCTGGCCAGTCAAACCGGCTATTGTGACCAGACACATTTTATCAATGAGTTCCGCTATTTCACCCGTTGCCTGCCCCATCAGTTTTCGGGCGTGATGCAAGACGCAGACCAGCTGTGGACGCTATAAATTTTGTCACTTTTATCCGACATGCCACTGTTTTAATTATCTACATTTATTTTCCGTTCTCTTCAGGTATTTGCCCACATCATATGGAAAAGAGGCCTATTATAAAAGCCGATCCTTGTACACCTCTAAATCAAATGTTATGAACAATCCAAGTAATGGGGGTACCAACCGCCGTGATTTTCTGGGGAAGATGATCGCAGGAGCGACCATGCTGAGTATACCTTCTTTTTCCTTTGCTATTGGGGATGCTGTAGATCAGGAAAGCAAACATATGACCACCAACAGCGCTGAAAACTGGCTAAGTAAAATCAAAGGGAAACACAGGATGGTACTGGATGTCCCACAACCCCACGGAATATATCCTTTCGCCTGGCCCAGAGTATTTCTGATCTCCAATCATGCTGCTGGTACGCCTGAAAAAGATTGTTGCGCTGTAGTTGTACTACGGCATGAAGCGATCCCTTATGCCCTGAAAAATGAGCTATGGGAAAAATACAAACTGGGTGAAATGTTCAAAATAGATGATCCTAAAACCCAAGCGGCAGCCACACGGAATCCTTTCTGGGAGCCTAAAGCAGGCGATTACGCTGTTCCGGGCATCGGCAATGTGGCTATTGGTATCAATGATCTGCAATCCAGTGGTGTACTGTTCGGCGCCTGTAATATGGCGATTACAGTGTACAGTGCTGTGGCAGCACAAAAAATGTCTCTCGATCCACAGGTAGTGAAAAAAGAATGGATAGATGGTATGTTGCCCGGCGTACAGCTGCTGCCTTCCGGATTGTGGGCCATCACACGGGCACAGGAAAAGAACTGTGGTTATTGTTTTGCAGGATGAAAAAAATAAAATGGCGTACGGTAATACTATCAGGACTGTTTGCCGTAAGCCTGGTATTGGTGATCAGACAACTTTTACGCCGCTCCAACGTGTGGGTGGAAGGTGAAGAAGATTTGTGGATGGCGCCGGATACCGCCTCCATTCCCCATACCACCGAAGGCGAGCGGATACGATATGGCCGTGAACTGATAGCGCATACCGCGCAGTATCTTGGCCCGCATGGCAGCATAGCTGCCATCAGCAATGGCATGAATTGCCAGAACTGCCACCTCGATGCCGGCACCAGGCCCTGGGGTAACAACTACGGCAGTACGGCCACCTTGTATCCCAAATTCAGAGCCCGCAGCGGTACGGTGGAGTCGATAGAAAAAAAAGTAAACGATTGTTTTGTCCGTAGTCTCAATGGCCAGGCACTCGACAGCAACAGCCACGAGCTACAGGCTATCATCGCTTATATACATTGGCTTGGAAAAGATCTGCCCAAAGGCTATAAAACACCCGGCAGCGGTATCAGAGACCTGGAATATCTTCCAATACCGGCAGACACCTCGAAAGGAAAGATCGTTTTCCTGCAAAAATGCCAGCGCTGCCACGGCCCCGATGGTGCAGGCGAACTTAAACCCGGCAGCACAGAATACCTGTATCCTCCGCTCTGGGGGCAAAACAGCTATAACACCGGAGCCGGACTATACAGAATATCCAGATTCGCCGGTTATGTCAAATACAACATGCCGCTGGGCACCAATTATCAGCATCCGCAACTCAGCGATGAAGAAGCCTGGAACGTGGCGGCTTTTGTCAACTCACAGCCCCGGCCGGAAAAAGCATTCCCGGCCGACTGGCCCGATATCCGTACCAAACCGCCCGATCATCCTTTCGGCCCATTCAGCGATACTTACTCCGCTATACAACACAAATACGGGCCCTTCGGCCCTATCGCCCGGCAGCATAAAAAAAAGTAATCCACCTAAAAATGATCATTATGAAAAAGCTGCTCATCACTTTTACACTTTTACTGGGCTACATTTTCTGCTATGCACAAGCAGACTACAAAGTAATCTTCGATATCACCAGTAAAAGCCCCGAAGCACAAAACACCATTATACGGCAACTCAATGGTATCCTGAAAGGCAATCCCAACGCACAACTCGAAGTAGCCGTATACGGAGATGCCCTCGACATGGTACTGAAGGATAAATCAAAAGTAGAACCCGCCATCTCCGAGCTCATCAAAAATCATAAAAACCTGAACATTAAAGTATGTGGCGCCACCATGAAAAGAAACAACAAAAACGCCAGTGAACTGATTCCCGGCGTACAGGTTGTTCCCGACGCCATCTATGAAATCATCACTAAACAAAAAGAAGGATGGGGATATATTAAAGTAGCAGAATGATTTTTAAAACAAAAAATATTTACGTATATCCATAAACGTTAAGCGCCGGCCATATCACGGCCGGCGCAATTTTTTTTGACAGTCTGTTATCACCCTCGCTTTACCAGCCGGACCAACCATATCAGAATGATAGATCCTACCAGGGCAGTTATCAGCGAACCTATCAGGCCATTGCCCATATGAAGGCCCAGCTTACCAAACAGCCAGCCACCCAGCCAGCCGCCAACAATACCCACAAGGATATCTACGATAATCCCGAACCCTTCACCACGCATCAGTTTACCGGCAAGCCAACCGGCAATACCGCCGATAATAATAGTCCAGATCATAAAGTAATGTTTTAAATGTTACTTCAATTTATGCATAATTTTCATGTTATTTAATATTTTTTGTTAATACGTATTATTTTCCGGGTCAGATGGCATATCAGAACTGTAATCTGAAACTTCCAAACAGGCCGAAACTGCTGTAAGACACATTTCCCTTCTGCGGATAAAGCCGCCATACAGCATCTACCCGGAAGAAACGGAAAATGTTATCAAAGCCGGTACCTAGTTCGGTATACACCTTCCCATCCAGGGAGCGCATACCATAACGGCCATATTCTATCTGATTGTATACACGGTTAGCATGAGACAGGTCGCCTATTACAGCCTTTGCATTCCAGAACTGACGAATACCCGTCTTACGCATAAAAGGCAACAGGTTCAATAGTTTGCCATTGAAGTTATGTTCTATATTGAAGCCTGCATAACGATCACTCACAAACTCATATTTATTCATCAGGCTGAAAGCATCTTTATTATAGTAATAGGTTTCATTACCCGGATGGATCTGCAGTAATACAAACGGCAGTTTGTCTGCAAAAATCCTTCCGGCATAAATCATATAATTCACGCGCCCCCAGCGATTAAGCGGAAACTGTTGCTGAATACTGAAGTTGACTTTGTGATACTGATACCGGCTGTTGAGCACACCGGCCGGAGCCACTGCATAAGCCACATCAATCACCGGCTGATTACTTTTCACTCTGCGCGTTTTACGGAAAGTGCGGATTTCCTTCTCTCCCGGAGCATACCGGAAGCCCAGCCTGAACTCCGCATTCACTATATGACTTCTGTCGTTGGGAGATGACCGGAATATACTATGCGGAGGCAGCGGATCATAGGTGGTATACTGGCTGCGCGAAACAGTGCCCTGCAAGGAGAATTGCTCAGGGAATCTCTTCCTTACCGTCAGCTGCATTTCCTGCTCGCGGGTAAATTTCTGCGGAATACCGTGCCGGCGTACCAGCTGGCCAAAGATATTATCGAGAGACACTTCTTCTCCATTAAAGCCACGCTGATTGTTATCAAGATCATCTTTGTAGGAAGCCAGCGTACTCCAGCCTTTATCTCCAGGCCATATATAGGCTACTGCCATTTTTCCTTTCAGAGATTCATCTTTTGTACCGTAGGCCAGATAACCATACAATCGCAGATTACGACTAAATTCCGGTGTAGTGCCCAGATCAAAACGGAAACGCAGTCCTTCGATCCTGTTGCGGCTGATCCATTTATACCAGGGACCTATTTCTACATTGCCCATTTTAATATGCCCATCCACCAGGAAGGTAACGGTGTTGCTGAGCTTTTTAAAAGCGGGCATCGATTTTAGTGTATCCACTAACGTTATAGCATGTTTTTCATTGGTGGTCAGCGGATCAGGGCGGTGTTGTTCCAGATAATTTTTGCCGATAACGGTGGCACTGTCTGGTATCACTAGTTCTTCCTTACGGCGGTTCTCATTCAGTTTCCGGACGATAAAATCCTGGTCCACAGCGATGTTACGGTACAGCGTTGTCTTTCTGCCGATAAAGGTTGTTTTTTCTTTTCCCAGGAAAGCCAGCTCCACGATAAAGCGGTCTTTAGTCACTACCCATTCTTTTTCGTTGCGCTGGCTGAATTCCTGGATAATGTCCAGTCTTTTTACGAAGTTAATGTTCACTGCTCCGGACACAGAAAGGCTGATCTTCTGCAAAGCCCAGGTGGAAGCCTGTATCCAACAATCGCCGGAGAAAAGGTTTTCTCCTTCCCGCCGGGGCGTAAAGGCAAGATGAAAATATTGCTGACCGTTTTGTATAACGGTGTCCAGTCCTTTGTAATGGTAGTAGCGGTCGCCTACGTTGCTGACCGGGCTGATAAATTCCCGTCCGAAGATAGACAGGTAGTTATCATAGGTATTTATTTTTTGGTTGATGCCTCCCAGGTATTGCATCACCGACTCGTTTTTGATACCGCTGGTGTTTAAGGCCCGGATCTCTTCCCTCACTTTGGACGGAGAGCCGGCCACATAATAATCTGAAACGGATTCGCTGAGAAACACCGGCAGGAAAGGCTTTGTTTCGGAGGTGGTATCTACCCGCTGGGTTACAAAGGTATATGGTTTCATGATACGCGAACGTTCCCAGCGTTGTTTGTTGATATTGGAGAGATCTATCTCCAGTTTATTATACAGTTCTGCGTAATAACTATTGTAATGTCCGGGTGCATTCTCTGGCCGGTGGGCTACTACCTGCCGCCACCATACCAGCCCTTTGTCCATTTTGGCTTTTACTTCTACCCCCACGTTCATGGTGGCTTCCATTTGTATTACCAGTGGCTCCTGGTCCGTAGCGGCCAGTGGTATAGCTTTCGTAACATATCCCACATAGCGGACGATCATCGTATCGCTGGTCCGGGTGCTTCTCTTTAATTTAAATTCGCCGGCACTGTCTGTCATTACACCATGATCGGCGTATTTCCAGTACACGGTAGCAAATGGTAATGGTTCCTCTGTGAATTTGTTCACCACTTTTCCTCGGGTCATCGCGGAACCTTGTCCACAAACCATTCGGGCTGACAACAGTAAGCAAAAAAACACGGCCCATCCCTTGCAAGTACAGATGAAGGTTTGCAGCATCAAAAACAGTTGTAGTACTATTAAGACGATAAATAATGCCACCCCCTCCATTGCACAGACAGAAATATTGAATGAGTAATACAGATAATTGAAAATATGCCTGCTCCCGTTTAAACGATTTCCGCTGTTGTCACAATATGCCCACCTTTAACCCATAAAATCAAAATATAAGAAAAGTATGAAGCCATTACTATTTCTACTGCTAATATTAACAATTCCTTATCAAGGCAGATGCCAAACAGGTAAGGCGTATCTCATGCACCAGCTGGCCAAAGGGGATTCCCTGGCCAATATTTACTCAAGGACTATCACCTATTCCGGAGACAGTTTCGCCCCCCTGGTATTCAGAATCAGTGGTACCAGCACTTACCAGGTGACAGACAACAATCCCCTGAAACCGGTATTCCAGGAAGCCGACCTCTACGACGGCCGCCCCATCAGCCGCTCCGTTTCGATCATCGGCCTCAATGGCACCAATACCTACCAGGATAAAACCTATACCAATACCAGCGCCAGCGGCCTGTTATACAACGAATTGATCTGGGGGGCCATACCTGTCAACGTCCACGAAGGAGATACCTGGCAAAACAAAATTACCGTCCCCTGGGAACTGGGCGGCGTGGGTACACAAACAGTAAAAGTCATCTCACTGGATGAACAACATCAGACCATCACCCTGCAAAGAGAAGGTTATAGTGAAGGACCACATGACAACGACCCCAAACAACTCGACATCACCACCCTGGATGGGAAAAAACAACGGCTGCAGCTCAGGACCGGCACTTCCCACTGGACAGGCCTCACCACCTTCCGTAAAGGTATCGTGATCAGCGATGAACTGATCGTCACCAGACCCATCCTGCTTTCCGACAAGAACGTACAATTTAACGGACAGCACCGGGAATACATATTATTGAACGCTATGCCATATCAGCCTTTATAAACAGCCACGTCACGATACTTCCGGTAGTACAGCATACCCAGCAGTATGCCACATGCCAGCCCACCCAGGTCGGCAGCGCTATCGGAAGTACCTTTTAAGCCCAGTAATAGTCCTAATACCACCACCGCCAGGCACCCCATCGCATACAATAGATTGGTACCGGTATCTTTCGAAAACACGCCCGCGAAAACAAACACCAGCAAAAAACCCCAACAGCCCTGCACCGCGCCGGAAGCCCCGAAAGTGAGATAGTCAGGATATATAACCATACTCATAATATTTCCGGCAATTCCGCATATCAGCCATAACAACAAACACTTCCATTTCAGCAACGGTTCCAGTATAAAACCTGCCAGGTAAAAAGCAACGACGTAGAAGCCCTGTAAAAAGGTAATATTCAGAAAAATACTGAGTACCAACCGCCACCACTGGCCCCCTAGTACCAGTGGCCGTGAACTGACGCCCAACACTGTCAGATCAGAGGCCATAGCATGTGTTATCAGCCCTAAGAACAAAGAGGTGCCCATCATCCAGGCAAGCAGATTAGTGGCTGGCCATCTCCAGTCTGGTGGCTGCTTTCCGGACGGCATCTTTAATTCCGTATACAAACTCATGATCAGCCAGAGTACCAGAAAAACAGTGACAGTACCAAAAATCCAGGGTAAAAAACTATCTGCCCGCATACCAAACGATTTCCTGACAGGCATCAGCACAATATTTTCCGGAGCCTGGAACCAGAGGTTCCTGGCGGCTGCCTGCAGAAACAAGGGCCGCTCGTTGGTATTACCCAACCGTTCGAGATAAACAAAATCCTTCAAATCAGCAGCCTGAAATTTCTGTTCACACAACAACGCATACTGACGGCAACGCCGGTCTTTTTCCTCATCTGATAAACGATTGCTGATGGTTGTCTGATATATTAAACCATACCAGGCCAAACACTGGGTACTAACGGTATCCCGCGCCCCGTCCAATAACGGAGCAGTAATATAAATGTGGTAAACATACTGTGTATTATGCTTTCCTTCTATGGTAACATAGGCCCATGCTGAAGCACGCTGTTTGTCGATATACAGTTTATTGACCTGATAAGCAGCAGCATTATGTTGTGTGATCTCACTGATTGTATTCAGCTTTACCAGTCTTTCATTTATTTTTCGTATATACGATTGGGTTATAAGTGCAGGAACAATTATTCCCAGGGTCACCACAGAATAATACAGCACATCAGCTTTCCCATTACGGAATGAAAACATTTTAATGCGGGGCCACATCCATATCCAAGCAGGTACTACACCCAATACAACCGGCAGTCCGAAATCGAGTATTTCTTCCCGTACCGGGAAAACAGCATAATGGGTAAACAACAACCAGTTCAGGAAGCTGTATCCTGTTATAAATAACAGGAGTATCCACAGAAAGGGAAGGAAAAACGTCTTTATTCGGTAGATTTTGGAAGGCATAGGGAATCGTTATCTATGCAAAGGTAACCACTGTTGCAGAGATACAACAGCAATGGTTAAAAACCGGACTGACCATACGGGCCAGTCCATGTTTTTTTACAACGTTGCTGTCACCGATTTGGCGCCATAGATCATTCCAAAGCCATCATTCGTAACGCCGGTGAGGCTGATGTAGAAAGTGCCGGTAGTGCCAAAATCAGTACCATTTACAGACAGCATAGCAATGCCGTTCACCACCTGGGTGGCAGAGAAACGTGCCACCACGTTCCCGTCTTTTTCGATAGTCCATTTGGCATTATCAGGCAGGGTAGCCCCATGCAGGTCCACCGAATAACCGTAAGGGCCGGTAGACAGACTGATAGTGGAAGGGCCCTGCATGTTGATAAATCTTTTGCCGGCAACTACCGGTTTTGCAGGCGTTCCATTGTTGGCACGAGTGGTACCTACACCCAGAGACAATGCGGTGATGGCGCAAACAAAGAGGATTGTTTTCATGAAGCGGATATTTGGATAAACGAAAAAAATGATTGTTATCCAATATAGGCAGAACGGAGAATTATAAGGGGTATTTCAAACGATAACGGCTACACGTAGTGCCATGGCTGGTCCGGCTTTGCGGAACAACCATGGCCGGCTTATCATGCCACTATACTATACTTGTGCCGGTACCGGCTGCTGATAAAAAGCGTAATCAAGGTACCCTTTTTCGGTGCCACCAAAGAAGGTGGTCTTATCGGGCGTATTCATCGGGAGATCGTGTTGCAGACGATAAGGCAGGTCGGGGTTGGCGATAAAGGGTCTGCCGAAACCGATCAGGTCTGCCCATCCCTTTTGCAATGCTTCTTCAGCTCTTGCTTTGGTATATTTACCGGAATAGATCATGGTACCGGAGAAGGCTTTGCGGTAAGCTTCCTTAAAATCTGCAGACATCACCGGCGCATCGTCCCAGTCGGCTTCTGCAACGTGGATATAGGCAACACCTATTTCATTCAGCATTTTAGCAGCTGCGATATAGGTTACTTCCGGATGGTCATCCTGCGCCCCCATCAGCGTGGTAAGCGGTGCCTGACGTACGCCAACTCTTTCTTTTCCGATAGCATCGGCCACAGCAGTTGCCACTTCTCTGAGGAAACGTAATCTGTTTTCCAGGGAGCCACCGTATTCATCAGTACGATGATTGGTTTGTGAGTCAATGAATTGTTCGATCAGGTAACCATTGGCCCCATGCAGCTCGACACCGTCAAATCCGGCGGCGATGGCGTTTCTGGCAGCCTCAGCATATTCTTTAACGATGGCTTTGATTTCCGGGATACTCAGTTCGCGAGGCATGGAATGCTGTTCCATAAGCACGCCGCCGGTAGGTCCGGGTAGCGCTACTTTCACGCCTTCGGCGAGGATAGCGGAAGGGGCCACTGGCGCGGCACCGTCTGGTTGCAGTGATACATGTGATACCCTGCCCACATGCCATAACTGGGCAAATATGCGTCCGCCTTTCTGGTGTACGGCGGTGGTTACTTTTTTCCAGCCGGCTACCTGTTCGGGGCTATAGATACCAGGTGTCCAGGCATAACCCTGGCCCTGACGGCTGATCTGTGTGCCTTCTGCGATGATGAGGCCGGCAGAAGCTCTTTGTCCGTAATATTCGGCCATCATATCAGTGGCAGCATCTCCCTGGCCAGCTCTGGAGCGGGTCATGGGTGGCATTACAATTCTGTTATTCAGTGTAATTTTTCCTATGGTATGTTGTGTAAAAAGCATGTCTAAATCGTTTTTAAAATTTCACAGGACAAAATTCCTAAAGATTAACCTATCATCAAAATAAGTTAAATTGTATCTTTGCATCAGAAAAATGATAGAATATGAATCTTAATATGGAATGGCTGCGGACCTTTAAAACTATCTACGAGAAAGGTACTCTTACCGCAGCAGCACAGGCTTTATATATTTCGCAACCCGGCGTCAGCCTGCACCTCAATTCCCTGGAGGCAGCCACCGGCTACACATTATTTGACCGCTCTGCTAAAAAGATGGTACCTACCGAAAGGGCTAAGGTGTTGTACAACTTTATCCAGGAGCCTATGGGCCGCCTCGAAATGGCAGAACAGGTGTTTCACCGCAGCAGCCGGGAAGGCCGCGCCACCATCAGTATTGGTATGTGTTTCGAGACCTTTCAGTTCACCCTCGAAAGATATATTTCTTCTCTTCCGTTTAATGTGATCGTCAAATTCGGCTTATACCCCGAAATGATCCACGACCTCGACAAAGGCGTACTGGACATGATCGTGACGCCAGAGAAAACTGATCAGCCCAGCCTCGAATTCAAACCTTTCTCCAAAGAAAAAATCGTGATGGTATGCGGCTCCAATACCAATATAAAACAGCTTAAAACACTGCTGAAAGAAGCCAATGTAAAAGACGAACAGCTTAAATCCGCCAGGATAGCGGAAGTAGAACAATGGCTCAAACAACAGATATGGTATAGCACCGCTGCTGACATGGAACATCTCAAACGTTTCTGGAAGTTTAACCTGCGGCATAACATCGACTTCAAACCCAACTACATTGTGCCCAATATCAGCTCTATTGTGCGCTGTCTGGGTGGCAACGAAGGGTTTGCCATCATACCCGATTTTCTTTGCCGGGATGAGATTAAAAGCGGTAAAATAAAAGTAGTATGGGACGGGGATGTTTGTGTGGAAAACACACTTTATTTCGGGTCAAGGAAAAAGACCATCTACAACAAGGAAATAAAAATGGTGGAAGATATCTTCCTGAAAGAAATGGCAGCTTTATAAATAAAGGGGGCTGACCATGATGATGGTCAGCCCCGGTGACAGTTATGGTTTAGGCAAAAATTATTGTTTTTTAGCCCACCACAGCGGTGTAGTGATTTCTTCTGCACCACCCAGGTTTTGTACGGCCTGATCATATCCTTTTGGATTGGTATTTCTTACCAGAGCAGGATACTTGATACGCTGCGGGAAATTTTTCACGCTGCTGGTCATGTAGTTGGAAGAGCTGAGGGCCGGCAGACCAGGCAGTGCCTGCTCTACGTTCGGATTCTCGAAGAATGGCAATCCCAGTCTGCGTTGATCATTCCATGCTTCCAGCGGTAACCATGGCATTTGCGCAATATATTTCTGCGTAATGATTTTGGTCAGCTGGTCATTTTTCGCAGATCCGTTTTTATACAGATTGTTAACCGGATATTTGATCTCTACAGTGCCAGGTGCGCCAGTATAACCATTTTTGAAGTTCATGGTATGGCTTACCGGAGGCTCAGCAATATGATCAAAGTTTACGGAAGTACCTACTGTGTTGTAATCGTTGGAGGCCAGGTAAGTGCCCAGGAAGTTGGATACGCCCCAGTATTCGAAGTTCAGTGCGATACCTTTTTCATAGGCTGCTTTAGCAGATACCGGAACATTCCATCCTCTTACTGCTGCTTCCGCAATCAGGAACTGTACTTCCCATGGAGCGAAGAAGATACGTTTGCTGGTGCTGCTACGGAACTGCTGGCTCATGCGGGGATAAGCTGCAGGCCAGAAGTAGGAACGGTTGTTGGTTCCTTTATCACCCCAGTCACCGTTGGTAGAGCCATTCCAGGCCATTTTACCATCCAGTAATACAGCAGTGTCTGTAGAATTTTTCATCAGCGGACGTGCTGTTTGTTCCCAGGCCTTACGGTTCCAGGAAGGATAGCGGCAGAAGTTAGTATTGGAGAAATCACCACCAGGGATAAACGCTTTATAGGCACGTGGATCGATGGTCTGAGGCAGACCGTCAAACCAGAAACCAGCCAGCGGATCATTGGAAGTGGTAGGGAAATGGTCAGTCAGTTGCAGACCTGCCCAGTCAGCGGGTCTGATATAAGGCTGGTAAACAGCATCTGTCAGCTGATCAGCAGTTTTAACACTACCTAAACCGTTATAGAGATTCTCCATGGTAGTAGACATCATCTGCTCATTCCACTCACGGCTCATTACACCGGTCAGCGCGTCCCATCCTGGTTTTTCCTGTACCTGGAAGGCCTGGCTCATATCGGTGATCAGATCGCCGGATACCGCAGCTTCAAACTCTGCTTTGGCTTTGGCAGGATCTACTTCAGACAGGCGCATAGCCAGACGCAAACGCATGGAGTTAGCATAACGCTGCCATTTTTTGAAATCGTAACTATAGGCAGGATCCAGTTTTTTCATGGCATCCGTAGGAGCCTGGTCTGTTTTCAGCTTGGCACTGGCATCTTTCAGTTCAGCCAGCAGATAATAATACACATCCTTTACACTCGCAAAGTCAGGATTAGTGCTCTTATAAGCATCTATAGCAACAGGTCCGTAGTTGTCGGACAGTTCGCTCAACAGATAAGCACGCCAGATACGGGCTACCTGCAGGAGATTGGCGGTATATTCATTGATAGATCCGGACTGGATTTTCTGTTCACCCAGCTGAATGGCAGCATTAATACTGGTGAGCCAGCCGGTACAGGAAGTATAATAAGCATTGGACCATTCATCATTTCCGATACCGGAAGTAATACCATCATCCAGTTGCTGGTGTGCGGCAGCTTTCCAGATCAGTACGAAGGAACGTTCAGCTACACCCGGGTCCATCTGTGCATTGATGATAGAACCATTGATCAGAAACTCTTCCTGCACCTGGTTTTCATTAGCTTCCTTCGGGTTTTTGTTCAGGTCTTCAAATTTATTACAGGCAGACAACAGCATGGAAAAAGCTGCCAATGACAAACCTGATTTTATGATGATTCTTTTCATTTCAGTTGCAATTAAAGGTTAGAAACTAAGGCTAAGGTTCACCAGGAAAGAACGGGTGGTTGGAGGCGCACCATTTTCAAAACCGGTTGCGTTGGAACCTATCGCAAATACAGACTCAGGATCCAGTCCGTTCATATGGCTGGAAATCATCCATACGTTATTGCAGGATACGCCAATTTTCGCAGCCTGTATAGGCATACGGCCAAATGCTTTTTTAGGCAGGTTGTAGTTTATCTGCACATTACGCAAACGGATATTGGTAGCATCATAGATATTCATCTCACCAGCACCCAGGTTGCCGCTGGTCACTGCTCTCCAGTATTGCTGCTGTGTGATGGATTTTGTATTAGGCGCATAATTGCCACCACCGTTGTCTATTACACCAGATACCACCATGTCGTTTCTTACGCCACCAGGTGCAGTTACAGCCGCAGTACCGGATTTCTGCATAGCCAGCTGGGTAACGGAATACATCTCACCACCAATGCGTGCATCTACCAGGAAGGACAGGCTGAAGTTTTTGTAAGCGAAACTGTTGGTAATACCTACCATCGCTTTGGCCTGCTGATTACCCAGCAATACGCTCTTTCCGTCGATAGAAGGAAGACCGTTTTTATCTACGATCAACTGACCGTAATAAGGGCTCTTCACATCTGATACGCGGCTCAGTTTACTACCATAGATATCACCATACAGGCTACCGCTTTTAGCCAGGATAGACACGGCATCAAAACCACCCAGCGGATAGATATCTATACCTGCTGCACTGTTGATATCAATGATTTTGTTACGGTTGATAGAGAGGTTACCGGCAACATTCCACAGCAGTTTTCCTTCGTTCAGGATTTTAGCATCTGCCATGATCTCGATACCACTGTTCTCGATATTACCAGCGTTGATTTTCCTGTAAGCATAACCACTGGCAGGATCCATAGGTAAATCGATTAACTGATTGGTCGCATTGGTTTTGTAGTAGGTAAAATCAAGTCCAAAACGGTTGTCCACAAAACGGAGTTCAGCACCTATTTCTTTGGATTTAATCAGCTCACTTTTTACATTCTTATCGAAGAAGATATTCTTCCTGGCTGCTGTAACATTACCATTCGGATCTTTACCGATCACATAAGTATTATACAGCTGATAAGGGTTCATATCATTACCCACAACGGCGTAAGAAGCTCTTACTTTACCATAGCTCAACCACTCAGGCAGTGATTTGATGTGCTCAGTGAACAGGTAAGACAGGCTTACAGAAGGATAAAAATAAGACCTGTTTTCAGGGCTCAGTGTGGAAGACCAGTCATTACGTGCTGTTACATCCAGGAACAGATAGCTATCCCAGCTAAGGCCCATTACACCATACAGGGAATTGATCCGGTGATCAAACTGCTCATCGGTAATGCTGGGATTACCTGCAGAGTTGTTGATCATAAAGAGGTTAGGCACCACCAGTTCACCAGTAGAAGTTGCCAGGCGGGTACTCTTCTGTTTCATCAGGTTACCACCCACACTAACTGTACCGCTCAGTTTACCAATCAGGTTATCTTTTTTGGCAGTGATGAGTGAGCTGTAGTTGATTTCAGAAAAAGTCTGTTTTCCGACACTGTAAGCGCCATTAGGAGATGAAGGGCTACCTACATATGTTTTGCTGTCGAAATTGGTAGTATACATATCACCACCAGCTTTTACTTCTGCATTCAACCAGTCAGTGAATTGATATTTCACGCTTCCATTCATGATGAAACGGTTACGGATATCCTGATTCAGCATGTATTTGCTGGACCAGTAAGGGTTTACATCATTACCATTGGAGTACCAGCGCATTTTACCGAATTCATTCAGCGGATCTTTGAACTGGGTAACATCTATAGAGGTAGGCATGGTATACAACAGGGTAGCGTAGTTTCTGGCGTTGGAACCTGTGGCAGGTCTGTTCAACGCATTGGTATTGTTATACTGTACCTTGAAGTCGGTGGTCAGCCTGTCCTTAGCGCCAAATTTGCTGGTAACCCTGCTGGTCAGGTTTACGCGGGAATATTTGGTACCAGGCACCATGCTCTTGTCGTTCATATAATTCAGGGAGGTGTACACAGAAGTTTTGTCCAGTTGCTGCTGGAAAGAGATATTCTGGTTGTGGTTCACACCTGTACCGTAAAAGCTTTTAGCATTATCATAGTAACGCATTGCTTCATTTTTTCCATCCCAGTTGGATATTTCCTGGCCTTCGATTTTCGCACCCCAGCTCGCACTTTCTGTTGGGCTGAAAGAGCCATTTAAACCTTGTCCGTAGGTTTTCTGGCGTTCAGGACGCATGAAAATGCTTTCAAAACCCAGTGTAGACGATACCGTGATACCTACACCACTGTTTTTCTTACCGGTTTTGGTAGTGATGAGGATTACACCATTACCGCCACGGCTACCATACAACGCAGCAGCAGCAGGTCCTTTCAGTACAGACATGCTGGCGATGTCATTGGCGTTCAGGTCAGCCAGACCGTTACCCATGTCAGTAGAAGGGTTCCAGTAATCGTTGGTACCATCTTTACCACCTACTACACCTACGAAGTTATCGATAGGTACTCCGTCAACTACGATCAGTGGCTGGTTTTTACCTGTCAGGGAGTTATTACCGCGCAGGTTGATTTTGGAAGAACCACCAGGGCCGGTGCTGGAGCGGTTGATCTGCAAACCTGCCACCACGCCGGTCAGCGCGTTGGTCACGTTCGTTTCATGCGCCTCTACCAGCGTATTGCTTTTTACTTCCTGCATGGAATAACCCACGGATTTTTTCTGACGGTTGATACCCAAAGCGGTTACCACTACTTCATTCAATCCTTTGGAGGCATCTTCCATCACCAGGTTCAGGTTACCACCTGCCGGTACTTCCAGTTTGGTAAAACCAACACTGGTGATCACCAGCGTAGCATTAGGAGCTACCTGCACGCGGAATGCACCTTTTTCATTGGTGGTAGCACCATTGGTAGTACCTTTTTCAAGTACGGTTGCATAGATAATAGGAGCGCCGGAGCCATCCTTCAAGGTACCGGATACCCATTTTTTCTCCTGCGCATAAACGCTTTGACAGCAGATGGCTACTAAACAAGTTAGCAGCAAAAAGCCTAACCACCTTTTCATTGCGGTAAATTTTGATTTTTATGAAATAAATGAAGACACAGTTTTGTTACAACACACGAAGCCCCATACAGCCTTCCAGTGCCGTTTTATATTTGATGATCCTAAAAAATAAAAGATGCTTTATTTATGTTGGCTTCTATCTATATTCTCCATAACAAGTGCTGCTGCGCCCAGCCTCTCCGCAGCATAGCCCAGTGACGAAATTTTTATCTCTACATTCTCAGCAATTTTTGGTATACAGTGCTCATTCAATGCGTGCTGTACGGGCGCCAGCCATAACTTACCAGCCTTCGTTCCCCGTCCGCTCAATATCACCAGTTTAGGGTTAAACAGATGGATCAGTATCGCGATCCCCCTGCCTATATGATACCCCGCCTCCGATAATAACTCTACCGCATATTTATCTCCCTTGATCGCCGCATCCATAATCTGATGATAAGTGGCGATCCTGTTTTCCATCGACAGATTTTTCATAACCGTGGTCCGGCCATCCCGGATACCGGCCATCGCTTTTTCTGCAATCACCGACAACGATGTTTCTGTTTCCAGACAACCCATCTTACCACAACTGCAGATCTTATTGTTGGTGAACAAAGGAATATGACTGAATTCACCGGCGAATCCGTTTTCTCCACGGAAAAGACTGCCATTCAAGACCATACCCAAACCAATGCCCCAGCCAATATTCACCACCAAAGCATGCTGCCGGCTGCGGGCCTCGCCCAGCTTCCATTCCGCCAGTGCTATCAGGCTCGAATCATTATCTATGATCACCGGTACACCGGTTACCAACTCCAAATATTCGTTAATACTGTTGACAGACGTGTCAAAGAAAGAATAGTTGACACCCTTCGTCACATCTACAAATCCCGGCATGCCAATACCAATGCCGGCAAACTTATCTCTGGGAATACCCGATTGCTCAATGACCTGCTTTAACTCCTGCCCCAGTATGGAAATACCATCCGGATGAGCAGATAAATTCAATTCCAGTACATGCTCTTCTCCAATCAGTTTGTTGCCCATGTCCAGTATACATATACTGGTCATAAACTGGTCCATCGCCACAGAAAGTATATACATGTAATCCTGCCGCACAGAATACATCTGCGGCCTGCGTCCTCCGGTAGAAATGGCATACCCCGATTCCATCACCAATCCCTCTTTCACCAGCTCATTTAATGCCTTGGTCGTATGCGGAAGACTCTTACCGGTCAACTGCGTCAGGTCGGTACAGGACAACTCCTTGCTGAAATAAAGGTGTTTTAGTATTGTCTTCTTGAATAACTCTTGGCGATCAGACACCATCTTGATTGATAATTTTGCACTGGTCACAATTTAATAACAAGCGATCTTTCTATACGTGAAAATCTGGTTCAAGATAGGTAAACTTTCTAAAATCAAACAAGAACTTCCATGAAAATTTTAATTAGTTTGATATAATTATCAAAATTTTGCTTGAAGTTATTATGTAATTGTTAATTCTGTATTAGAAATAGATAACTGTGATGTAGTAACTGTGATTTAATATGATGAATGCTGATGCTCCTGATGAGCGAAGACAAGAGGGAACGAAGAGAGGGATATTATTGTTATTATTTTACCGTGCCAGGGGTTATACCAAACTTCTTCCTGAAAGCAGTACCAAAATGCTGGACAGAAGAATAGCCCAGCTCCTCCGCTACATCTTTAATAGCCTCGCCGGAAAGGATACGCTCCTTTGCTGTACTTAACCGTACATCCGCAAGCACCCCGAAAACCGTATTATTAAACAATTCCTTAAAGCCGTTCTTCAGCTTAAACGTATTGATACCAGCAATAGTAGCCAGCTGCTCCAGAGAAGGAGGTTCCGCCATATGTGACAGCAGATATTCACGCGCATAAAGGATACGTTCCTTTTCATAAGCCGAACGGATAACCGTCTGCTGCTGCCGCTGACCAGCCTTGTCAAAAGCCTCCGCCTGTAAGGTCAGCAGCTCCAGACACTTGGCCTGCAGAAACAACAATTTCAGCCCGCCGGTGAATCTACATTGCATAATATCCTGTAAACACTGATGCATTGGCATCGTAATAGGAATATTTTCTGCCCCCAGATCGCCATGCTGGCCTTTATCCACTTTCTCCAGAAACCGTTGCATCGTGGCCGTAGTATGCTGCGCCAGCTCTAAAAAACGACTGCGGGAAAAATGTACCTCAAAAAAACGGAAAGGTTTACCATGCGTATAATTAATACTACAATCAAATTCCGGGATATACACAATATTATTTTCATTCGCACGGAAGTTGTAAGTACGGCCACAGGCATGGTTTTCCACTACCCCTTCGCCTTCGAGGGCAAAATGCAGCTCCACCGTATCAGGCATATCCTCAGACCGTACCCTGAATTGATAATGTTTTAACCGCATATCTCCATACACAATGTAGATATCGGGTAATGTAAGCTCCACCAACTCCAGGTCACCAAAGGAAAAGCTGAGCTTCTCCCGCCGCTCCCTCACCAGCAACGGTTCCTGACTACCACCCAGCGAAAAAGACCGGCTGAGCTCCTGCCATCCCCCTCTCTGATCACTTATTATCATTCCCATAAATACTTCTTTAGATATAAAATTTCTCCTTCTCACACCGATTTCACCACTACCTGATCAACCATTCCCGTTACCACGGCCGGCAAACACACAGGCTGGACGTTCTCAAAAAATTCCTTCTGTTGATACCCATAATACATCCCGTTATATGGTATGAAAAAAATCAGTCATCTGCTGTTCGGTAGGCAGGTTCAGTTTCTTCCGCAAACGATATCGTTTGATCTCCACGCCCCGCACGGATATGGCCATCAGCTGCGCAATCTCTTTACTGGACAACTTCAGCTGCAGGTAAGCACACAATTTCAGATCTGTATTCGTCAGCACCGGATATCTGGTCTTCAGTTTCTTCAGAAAATTATTATTGATCTCATCAAAATGTGAAGCAAACTGCTCCCAGTTGGCATTATTCTTTTCCACATCACCCAGCAACAAAAGCGCATTTTTGATTTCCGGGTTGTTACCATTTTTTTTGTAAACGCTGGCCAGAATGTCTTTTACCTTTACCAGGGCATCTTCTTTTTCTACGAGATGCAGCGAAGCATCTGCCAGTGCATTGTTTTTAAAACGGATCTCGCTGGCCAGCTTTTCATTTTGTAGTTCGATGATCTCCTTCTCATTTTTCTCCAGCTCCAGCTGATATATATATTTAAGACGGTTCTGTTCTTCATCAAAACGACGTTGCTGTATGGCCAGGTTCCGTTGCTGCCAGCGATGTAACAGATACAACAAGGCAAGGAACAACAGTCCATAAATAATATAGGCCCAGACGGTTTTGTACCAGGCCGCCATTACGATGAAGCGGTAACTGATTACTTCCGATTCATGCCCCAGGTTGTCATGTGCTTTTACTTTGAACACATAATTTCCTTCAGGCAGGTTCGTATAGTCTTTCTCTGGCCGCGATGACCAGGCCGACCAGCGGCTGTCGTAGCCTTCGAGCTGATAACTGTATTCAATATTGTTTTGTTGTCCGTATGCCGGTGAACTGTATTCAAAATGAAACGAGTTGTATCCTTTGGGAAGAGCCATCACCTGTTGTTCACCCTGGCGGTAACCTTTGGCAGTCCGGTCGAAATAACCGCCAAATATCAGGCTGTCGGATTTGCCGAGGGCTCTCACCTGTCCCAGCAGAATGCGTACATTTTGTTTGTTGCCTGCATATTTTTCATAGTTCAGCTGGATCATGCCTTTTTCGGAGCCGATGAAAATATTCTCCTTATTATAAGGATAGATGTTTTCGAAACCCAGTAGTATTTTACCATCCAGTTCCGGGATATAGGTGATGGTAAAGGGTTTGCCGCCGGAAGGCTGATGGAAGTTGACCACACCTATTTTTTTACCGCTGCAGAACCAGATATTACCTTCTGCATCTTCATTCAGATAACGTATCTCCATATCACCAAATACCGGCTTCAGAAAAGCAGAAGGCACAAAACGTCCGGTAGCAGCATCAAACTCATAGATCCCTTTAACGGTACCAAACACTACTCTGTTCTTCACTTTAAAAACAAAGTTGTTCAATGCAGAAGGCAGGCCGGCACTATCGGTAAACAGCTGAAAGGACAGCGTTTTACGGTCAGCGGCCGGATGCAACTGATAAACACCGCGATAAGGATGGGAAGCCCAGATGGTATTGTTGTTGTCTATCTCCAGAAAACGGATGGATTCCTGCAGACCGGGTACCATTCCTTTGTCTGTAAACCGGCCCTGGTCGTACTCCAGCAGCCGCAACCCCGCATAGGTACCTGCCAGCACCTGAGCAGACGGATATACCGACGACATAGGCTTAAACAGCCAGGTACCAGGCCCGTAAGCCAAAGGATGACTGCTATTATTCTTAACTTCAAAACAACCAATATGCTCCCCCATCAGCAGCTGTCCGTTGACTTCATCGAAACGCCATACCTCATGCTGCCCGCTGGTAATACGGGTAAAATCACCCTTTGAAAAACTCAGGTCTCCGCTGCCCGACAAAGGCACATAATAGGCGCCGTCTGAGGTGGCGATGTACAATTCTCCCTTGTAGATTCTGGCAGAATAACCAGAAACCTCATTGGTTTTATTGGGACTGATATATTTAATAGCTGCATTGTAAGCGATAAAACTGATGCCGTTATTTAATCCTGCCCACAGGTTGTTATCTCTGTCGAGGAAAACACTGAGTACATTATTATTCTGCAGTCCTTCTGTCCGGGAGATCTTTTGTACAATGCGTCCGTTAAAATCCATGACCAGACAGCCTTCTGAAGTAGTGGCTGCCACCAGCTCTCCCGCGTTGATTCTGGTACATACCGACAGGTTCACATTGGCAGGTGGCTTGCTGTCCTGACGATGAATAACGCCCTGAGCATCCAGCAGAAAGAGACCATTGGTCTGAGTGGCGATCAGCAGGCTATCCTGGCCGATAGACAACATGCCCGAAATCAGCACATTATTCATGGGCTGCTGTGTGATCACCGGTTTCCATTCATTCCGCTCCAGTTGCAACAGACCGCTGGCCTTATCTTGTGCATACAGTTTGTTACCTGCTTTTCGCAGATACATCCATTCGCTGGTGGTAGTATATACCTTGATGCTGTTGTTGTGGTATTCCATGATACGGTCCGACGCCTGGAAAAAAACCGACTCCCCAAACAGCTCTATCCGCCAGATGTCCGCGAATCTGTTCTGCGATTTTGGCAGTAATTGTTTGAGGGAGGTATAGGTGAGTACTCCGTTTTTTCCCTGGGAGAAATACCCGATTTCATCCTGACCGCCCACATATACGCGGTCGGCAGCGTCCATGGCCAGCGCGCGGACGATGGTCTTATTCGGTAACGGATATACGTTCCAGTGACTACCGTCGTAAGTCAGCATGCCTTCATTGTTGGCGAAATACATCATCCCCCTGCTATCCTGACGGATATCCCAGGTTTGCGTGCCTGCCTTAAAATCAGTTTTGCTGTAATTAATGATCTGCGGTAACCCTATTGTATTTTGTCCGGCACAGGTAAACGTGTATAGGCATAATAAGATAAGCAACCCTACTTTTCTCATGAAATGAAGATATAAAATTAGGATGATGTAGTAATGATGTAGTGAAAATTTATTGATAATCAACGAACTGAATAATTATGATGTAGTAGAGATGTACTCCATTTGTTTGGGCACCAAAAGAGATCCTATAATTTTACCACATCCAGAACAACAATCCTGTCAACTAAAATCAAAACCGGAATCTCTAAAAAAACTGAAAAGACCATCAGCATCATCACGCGACATCTATTCCGTATGAAACTGTAAAAACTAACTCACGTATGAAAAAAATTCTTCAATGCATGCTGGTGCCTGTACTGTTATTGTTTGCCAATATGTCATGGGCACAGAACATTACGGTCACTGGTAAAGTAACCGATGAAAAGGGGGAAGCCATCCCCGGAGCATCGATTGTATCCCGCAATAGTAAGACAGCTGTTGCCGCCAATCCGGACGGGTCCTTCCGTATCAGCGTTATCCCGGGTGAAAAAAAACTCCAGGTATCTGCCATCGGATTTGTACAACAGGAAGTGGCCATCACAGCAGCTCCCCTGCGTATCGTGCTGCAAACCGCCGCCAGTGAGCTGAACGAAATACTGGTGGTAGGTTATGGTACCCAGAAAGTAACCAAAGTATCCGGCGCCGTTACTACCGTTAAAGGTGCCGACATCGCCGCCCTCAGACCGGTAAGGCCCGAAGAAGCCCTCCAGGGCCGAGCTTCCGGTGTCAGCGTAATACAAACCGGATCACCAGGCGCCAAACCAACTGTACTCGTGAGAGGTATCCCCTCCTACAACGGAACAGATCCCCTCGTCATTATCGATGGAGTGATGCAATCACTCGATGACCTCAACGCCATCAATGCCTCAGATATCGAATCCATGAACGTACTCAAAGATGCCGCCACCACGGCCATCTACGGCGTAAAAGGCGGCAACGGCGTTATCGTTGTCACCACCCGCAGTGGTAAAAGGAACCAGAAATCAGAGCTGAACGTCAACGCCAACTATGGCACCCAGGAAGTCATGAGAATGATGCCCGTGCTCAACGCCGCAGAATACGGCGCTATCATCAACGAAGGCAGCGTAGCTTCCGGCGGCAATATCATCTTCTCCGACCTCAGCAAACTGGGCGCCGGCACCAACTGGCAAAAAGAAATCTTCCACCGCGCACCAATCATGAACTACAACGCCAGCGCACGCGGTGGCAGCGATAAAATGACCTACTTCGTTTCCGCAGGATACATGGCCCAGGATGGTATCGTAGGCGGCGGCAGCAAATCCAATTTCAACAGAATCAATGCCACAGCCAACCTCTCCTTCGACATCACCAAAAGGCTGAAATTTATTCTCAACACCAGCTTCACTAATATCAAAAGCAAAGGGCTGGCGGAAAATTCCTTCAACTCCATCATCGGTAGTGCACTCAACTTCGACCCTACCATACCGGTATATAATGAAACCAATACTGTAGGCAAATACAGCTATAGCAATCTGCTGCTGTCCGAAATCTTCAACCCGCTCACCAAACTGGAAAACACCTACAACCTCAACAACGGCAACAAACTGTTTGGGAAAGCGGAACTGCAGTATGATGTGATCAAAAACCTGAAACTCACCGGCCGCTTCGGTTATACCAACTGGGACAATACCAGCAAAACATTTACGCCGCTGGCCTTCTACGGACCACTCAATGTGGAAAACACCATGAATGCCGACGGTACCCCTGTGGTTATCAAAAATGGTCTGGGTGGCATTTCCTCCAGCGCCCACAACAGCGTGAGCCAAAGCAAAAACAATGACTTCAGCTTCACCGCTGAAGCTTTTGCCAACTACACCTTCCAGGTAAAAGAATATCACCATTTTGATGTAGTAGCCGGTGGCTCCATGTACAAAACCACTTCCAGCGGCATCACCGCTACCGCACAGGACGTGCCTTACAACTCCTGGGCCCTGGCAGACCTCAGCGCCGCCACCGGCACCAACTCTGCCGGCGTGATATATTTCAGGGACACCGTGATCAATGGCGTCTCCACACAGGTACGCGACTCCCGCGGCGATGTAGCTCCTAACCTCAACGCCCGTACGAATAGCAACTACTACTCCTTCCGTCGTAATCTCTCTTACTTTGGCCGTATCAACTACGATTACAAAGACAAATATCTCGCTTCCTTCACCGCCAGAAGGGACGGCTCCTTCGCATTCGGTATCAACAACCCGTTTGCTAACTTCTTCTCCGGTTCTGCCGGCTGGGTAACCTCCCAGGAAGACTTCTTCCACTCTGACTTTATCAACTTCCTGAAAATAAGAGGTAGTTATGGTACAGTAGGTAACGAAAGCGTAAGACCTCCTATCGTTAAAGTAAGCATCGGTGGCCCTAATTACAATGGTGGTAACAACAACGGCTATACGTTTGGAAATACCTTCGTTCCCGGCTCCACCATTGCTTCCTATGCCAATCCCAACATCAACTGGGAAAAACAGACACAAGGCAACATCGGCTTCGACATCACCTTCTATAAAAATAAATTCTCTGTATCCGCAGACTATTTCCGCAAAGAAGTAAAAGGGCTGCTGTTCCAACCATCAGTATCCCTTTACATGGGTACTGCTGATGTACCGAATGCCAACATCGGCTCCACCCGCAGCAGTGGCATGGAAATAACCGTAGGTTATAACGAAACGATCGGACGCGATCTGAAACTGAATACCAACGTCAATTTCACCACCTTCCGTAGTATCGTAACCGCCACCAATACAGATAATAGCTCCTACATAGAAGGAGGTAACTACTTCAATGGTGTGTCTCAAAACGTGACCCGCTTTGAAACCGGTAAAGCGCCCGGCTATTTCTATGGTTATAAAACCGATGGCCTGTTCCAATCACAGGATGAAATCGCGAAAGCGCCCAAACAGGACGGTGCCCAGCCCGGCGACATCCGCTATATAGACGTGAACGGTGATGGTGTTATCAACGCAAAAGATCAAACACAGATCGGTAACCCCTTTCCTAAATTCACCCTCGGATGGAACCTGTCTCTCGCCTACAAACAATTTGATCTTAACGTGTTCACCTATGCTTCTGTAGGCAACGACGTTTACAGGGCCTACGAAAGAAACGCCAACTATACCAATAAATTCAGGGACATACTCGACAGATGGACAGGCCCGGGAAGCACCAACGATGCCCGTCATCCGCGCTATTCTTTCACTGATGGCAACAGCAACATCAGAGCTTCTGATCGTTATGTGGAAGATGGTTCTTTTGTGAAAGTCAAAAATATCCTGCTCGGCTATACGCTGTCCAAATCTTTCTTGCACAGAGCCGGCTTCTCACAGGCACACCTATACGTACAGGTAAAGAATGCGTTCACCTTTACAAAATATTCCGGATTTGATCCCGAAATAGCCGGCGCCATTATGAACACCGGCGTGGACCGTGGCGCTTATCCACAGGCCCGTACCTGGTCTGTAGGCATTGATTTTAAACTGTAAGAGCTAACGTAAAAAGAAGAAAATGAAAAACTTACTGCATATAACCGGACTGTTTATCACCATCGTGCTGCTGTCCTCCTGTAAAAAATGGGTAGACTACGACCCGCATGAAGACTATAACATCACCGATTTGGATTATCTCAAAACGACTGACGATTACAAGACAATGACGGTCAGCGTTTATTCCCCGCTGCAATGGCTCAACCAGACCGTTCCTATCGGTGATATTGCTTCCGACAACTCCGTTACCGGTGGCGAAAACGCTTCAGACGTACTGGGCCTGCAACAGATAGACGACTATACCCATACACCTAATAACGACTACCTCACCGAAATATGGAAGTCGGCTTATGAAGGTATCAACCGCGCCAACTACCTCACCCAGTATAAGGATAAGAACCCGACTGGTCTTAGCGTTGATTTCTCCGGTAAAGATGCGCTTTACGGAGAAGTGTATTTCCTGCGCGCCTATTATTATTTCACCCTGGTGAGATTTTTTGGTGATGTACCGCTGTTTTATGAGAGAAGGTTGAACATGTCCGATTCCAGGACCCTCAAAAGATCACCACAGGCGGAAGTATATGCCCAGATTGAAAAAGACCTCAACGCCGCTATCGCTGCGCTGCCTACCTCCAATCCGCAGGCAGGCCGTGTGACACGTTATTCCGCACAGGCGCTGCTGGGTAAAGTACTGATCTATCAGAATAAATTCGATGCTGCTGCCACCATGCTGGAAAACGTGGTCAACGGGCCCTTTAACCTGGTGCCCAACTTCGCAGATATCTTCCTGCAGTCAGGTGAAAACGGTGCTGAGTCTGTATTTGAAATACAATACTCCAACCTCTTCCCTTACTACAACTGGGGCGCCGCCACCCGCGGCCAGGGCAACTATGCCGTACAACAATGCGGTATCCGTGGCCTCAACGGTTCCAGTCCCTATGCGCCAGGATGGAGTACCAACCTTCCTTCACAGGACCTCGCCAATGCATATGCCGCCGGCGACCAGCGCAAAGACGCTACCATCCTGGATATCGAAGCATATAAGACTGCCCACCCCGAGTACAATATCTCCTATCAGGTAGCTCCTTACAAAAATACAGGTCTGTACAATCAGAAGTATCTGCCCCGCAAAGGTGAGACTTCCGGTCAGCCAGAACTCAACTATCTCAACAACTACCGCACCATTCGTTTTGCTGAAGTGCTGCTGCTGGCCGCAGAAGCCAACAACCGCGCTACTACTGCCAACGATGCCAAAGCCAGGGATTATCTCAACAGAGTACGCCGCCGCGCTTTCCGCGATAACCTCCACGATGTTACCGCCTCCGGCACAGCCCTCAAACAAGCCATCTGGGACGAACGCAGGCTAGAACTGGCCATGGAAGGTGATCGTTTCTTTGACCTCGTAAGAACAGGTCGTGCCGCCACCATTATCACAGGTTTTAAAGCAGGTAAAAATGAACTGTTCCCTATCCCGCAACTGGAAGTGAACATCTCTCAGCTGCCGCAAAACCCAGGTTACTAATCGCCTAAACTCCATCGCATGAACAAACTTAGCTATAAACCGCTCCTGTTGCTGATAGCCCTTGCCGGCAGCAGTTGCACCAAAGACAAATTTGATAATACCGATTTCCTGAAAACAGGCACCGCGCCTGCAGACCAGGCCATCAACTTCAACATCAGCAACGATAACTCCGGCCTGGTCACCATCACGCCCAACAGCGCCGGAGCCACTGCCTACGATATCTATTTTGGTGATACCCCCGCCTCCACCTCGCCTACCCATGTGCTGCCCGGACAAAACACTTCCCACATCTATAAAGAAGGGACATACCCCGTGAAAGTGGTGGCCACGGGCATCACCGGACTGAAATCAGAAACTATCAAACAACTGGTTGTAACATTCAGGGCACCTGAAAGCTTGGCCATCACTGCCAACGCCAACCTGCACGATCTTACCGTGTCGGCCTCCGCGTTGTATGCCACTGGTGGATTTAAAGTGTACTTCGGCGATGCGGCCAATGAAGTACCCGTACTCATAGCCGAAGGTGCCAGTGTTACACATACCTACGCCAGCGCCGGCAAATACACCGTAAAAGTGGAAGCCCTCAGCGGAGGTGCTGCCAGCACCAGCACCACAAAAGATATAACTATCTACAATGCGCTCATCCTGCCCATGACCTTCGAACAAACAGATGTTAACTACGCCTGGGGCGATTTTGGCGGCAGCAACACCACCATCATCCCCAACCCTTACCCTTCCGGTATCAACACCAGCGCCACTGTGGGTAAGATCGTGAAAACAAAAGACCAGACCTGGGCCGGCAATTACATCTCCATGAGCAGTCCGCTCGATTTCACCAGCAATAAAAAATTCAAGGTGAAAGTATATTCCTTCCGGCCAGGACTTCGTGTATTACTGCAACTGGAAAGGTCCGGCGACAACTCTTTCATGGAAAACGTGGAAGCCGTTACCTCCACTGCTAACACCTGGGAAGAACTAACCTTCGACTTCAGCAGTAAAATCACTGACAACAGCAAGAGACTGCAGAACATCCTTTTCTTCCTCGACAACGGTACCCTCGGCGATGGTAGCCAGAACTACACGATACTGTTTGACGACATCGTTTTAACCAACTAATTGCACATCGACCATGATCAGATCTATCACATATCCGTTCCTGCTGGCTGTCATCCTCCTGTTTGCTGCCGGCTGCGACAAAAATGATTATAGCTTCGGCGATCTTACCACGCCAGGCAAACCGGTACTCAACGTCACTATCAACGGGAAAGACGCTACCCATCCCTATGGCGACGGGACCGGTAACATACAGCTGAGCATCAACTCAGCACATGCCTATAATTACAAAGTAGATTTCGGCGATGGCCAGCAGCCTAAAACCGGCACTGTCAGCAGCATCTCCTATGGTTATAAACATACCGGCACCAAAAAATTCACCATTACCGTAATCGCTTCCGGTAAAGCAGGCATCTCCAGCTCCAGCACCGTAGACGTAGAAATATACCGCGCCTTCACCCCCAACCCCGATCTGGTAAAAATGCTGACCAACAACGGCATCAAAAAATGGCGGGTAGATAAAGACGCTCCCGGCCACCTGGGCGTATCTTCAGCCGATGTGTTCACACCCGCCTGGTGGGCAGCTGCCCCCAACGAAAAAGACGGTCTCGGTATCTACGATGACGTATATACGTTTAATGCCAACGGCAACGTGTTCACTCATACCACCAACAACGACCTCTTTGGTAAAAAAGAATACCTGAAGGATTTTGATCCGACCCTCACCGGTACCGGCGACTACACCCTCACCGGTCCCAAAGCCGCTGAATACACCGAAACATTCGGATATGACGGCAGCGCTACCACAGAGTTTATCACCTTCCCCGTGAAAGGACATATGGGCATGTATCTCGGCACACATAAATTCCAGGTGCTCGAAAGAACCGATACCCATATGACCCTTCGTTGTGTACAGGACCCGGGAGCCTGGTATGTAAAAATTATAGCAATACAATAGCATATGAAACAGTTCACAGGAATAATGATGGCATTGCTGGTCAGCCTGACCAGCTGCGGAAAAACAGACACCAAACCGGCTGAGAAAGTAGCGCCGCTCAACCTCTCCGTGAGTACCACCGTGAGCCAGGACAGCACCGGCACCGTAACCTTTACCGCCACCGCCGACCATGCCGTAAGTTTTGACTACGACTTCGGTAACGGATATATTAAAACTACCGCCAACGGATATACGAGTTATACCTATAACACACCGGGAGAACATACATATACCGTTAACGTCACCGCCAAAAGCGCCGATGGTCTTACGCTCGCTAAAACCATTTCGGTAGTGGTGCCCGTTTCAACAGCACTGATATGGTCTGATGAATTTAATAACGACGGCGCCCCCGATCCTAAAAAATGGGGCTACGATATCGGCAACGGTGATAACGGATGGGGTAATGCAGAAGCGCAGTACTATACTAACCGGATCGAAAATGCTGTAGTATCAGACGGTACACTGAAAATAAATGCCATAAAAGAGAGTTATAACGGTATGGCCTATACGTCAGCCCGGCTCTTAACTAAAGGCAAATTTAATTTCACCTACGGCAGAATAGAAGTAAGCGCTAAACTCCCCGCTGCCGGCGGCACCTGGCCTGCCATCTGGATGCTGGGCAGCAACATCTCCAACGTTGGATGGCCTGCTTCCGGTGAGATAGACATCATGGAACATAAAGGCAATGAACCACAGAAAATTTATGGAACAGTACATCATCCCGGACATGCCGGCGGTAATGCCGACGGTGGCACCACCATGGTAGCCAACGAAACAGGAGCTTTCCATAAATATACACTGGACTGGTCTCCCAAACAGCTCCGCTGGTATGTAGATGATAAACTTTACTTCACCTTCAACAACGCAGCAGGACTGCCTTTTAACCACGACTTTTTTATTCTACTCAACTTCGCCATGGGCGGAACTTTTGGCGGCACCATCGATCCCGCTTTCACACGCAATACCATGGAAGTGGATTATGTAAGAGTATACAGAAATTAAAAGAGGAATGTTTTGAGAGAAATGAAGCCGGCCCATGGGCCGGCTTTCTGCTTTTAAAGACCCTCCTGGATACACATCAGCCACATGATACCTTTATGCAAAAATTCACAAGCCCCTTTCTGCTATTTGGCTATATTTGCCCCATTATCCCAGTGTACCTATAACCTGTTGTATGTCAACTGTTACCCGATTTGTACTGTCAATGTTTAGTGCTATTTTTTTGATGGCAGGTTCCGTAGCGGGACAACACGCCCCATTTACGCCAGCTACCATAGACCAACCAATGCTCAACAAACTGACCGCCCAGTTTGAACAGCAACACAAAACTGCGCTCACTATCTCTGCACTCCCATCAAAATACCGCAAGGATTACGAGGAAGTGTATAACTCCAGATGGGAGCATATAAAAGGTGTATTCGACCGGAAAGAGATCTATACAGCCGAACCTGCCCGCAAATACATGACAGACCTGGTGGATGTTATTGTAAAAGGAAATCCTTCCCTCAAAGCATATCCACTGCACTGCTACTTTTCCCGTACCAGCGAACCCAATGCCAGTTACATCGGACAAGGAATCATCCTCTTTAATATGGGCCTCTTCGAAAAACTGGAGAACGAAAGTCAGGCCGCTTTTGTATTATGCCATGAGATAGCCCACTATGTATTGCAGCACAGTGACAACGCCATTTCAGAATATATCAGTACCATCAACAGTGCTAGTTATCAACAGGAACTCCGTAAAGTAAAACATACCGAATTCCGCAAAAGGGAATTGCTGGAGAAGCTCACTAAAAAGGTGGCCTTTAATCACCGTCGTCACAGCAGAAACCATGAATCACAAGCAGATTCCATGGCCGTAGCCTTGATGAAAAACACCGCCTTTGACCTTTCCGGAGCTGTCACCGCATTAAAGCTGCTGGATGAAATTGATAAAGACTCCATCGATATCGCCGCCTGTTTCAAAAAGGAATTAAACCCCGCCAACTTCCCTTTCCGGGATAAATGGATTGCTAAAAGCAGCAGTATCATCGGGGCAGGTGTTTCCGTAAAAGCTAAAAGCGATATGGATGATTCTCTCAAAACCCACCCTGACTGCCAAACCCGTATCCGCCTGCTGGAGCCGTTCATCACCCAAAACGGATCTGCCAAAGGACAACTGTTCCTGACAGGTAAAGAAAGATTCTCCGCCCTGCAAAACACCTTTAAATACGAAATCATTGAATACGCCTATCAGGCAGAGAAATACTCCAAAAGCTTCTATCACACACTTATACTGTTACAACAATACCCAAAAGATCCATACCTGGTCACACAGATAGGCAGGATCATGAATAACAGCTACACCGCCCGAAAAGCCCATAACCTGGGTAAAATGGTAGACCTCCCGGCTCCGGAATTTATGCCCGGATATAACCTGGTACTCCAGTTCTTCCAGAACCTCTATCTGGAAGAGTTTGCCGAAGTAAGTTATCATTATCTCCAGCAATATTCCGGAGAACTGAGCAGTTACCCTGCCTTCAAAGAACAATTAAATAAGAGTGCACTTTTTATAAAACAGTAACCTATAATCCTTATACCATGATTAGAAAACTATCTGCAGTACTGCTGCTGAGTAGCCTTGGTGCCCATTCCCTATCGGCACAAGCCAAATTATCCGTTGACAAAGTGTATAGTGCTTACCTGAGAAGCAGCGGCGCTATCACCGATAAAGACCAGATCAAAGGTTATTATTATCTCTATCAGAGTGATAAAATTGATCGTAAAACCAATGAATACACCCTTCAGATTCTCGACGAAAACCTGAACAAAGGAAAGGATATCAAGTTTGAAGACACTAAAAGATTAAGTCTGCTTGAATCCTCCTTTAATGGCAATACCCTGGCTTTCCTCTTTAAAAATGGAGAAGACAGAACCCTGGAAATGAAAATATATGACCTGGATGGTAAACTGAAATATACCTACACCCGGCCATATACCAAAAAGACCGATGCTCTGATGAAGCAGTATGAAACACTGCATACAGATGAAGGTATGAACCAGAACGTATTTGAACTGGGCTCCAAAGGTTTTGTTTCCGTGATGCCGCTGAGAGATGGCCGCGATGTGACCTACGAAGTGGATGTATATTCTTCCGACAAGAAAAAAATGTGGACATACACACCGGAAGATGATAAGGAACGTTTTGCCCAGGCTGAATTCCTGATGGCTACCGACAGCCTGATCTTTCTGGAAGTAACCAAGAAAAACAGGAAAATGAGCGGCAGCGGCACTGCACATCTGGTTTGTATTAACCACGAAACAAAGAAAAAAGTATTTGACCTGGATGATGAAAACGATGATGTGACCTTTGTTCCCAGCAGCATTTTGCCGGCAAAAGGAAACGGTAAATTTATCGTGATGGGCAGTTACTTCGACAAAGAAGCCAATATCCTGAAAGACTTCAGCAAAGGCCTCGCCATCTACGAACTGGATGCAAGCGGCAAAGTATTAAACAAAACATACAACAGCTGGAACAAGGAAATCGCGCATTACCTGCCTACCAACAGTAAAGGCAAAATCGATAAAATCGGCTTCCTGTATGTTCATAAACTGATCCAGACACCTGATGGAAAGATCTTTGTTGTGGGTGAAGGATATAAAAGACAGGCCGATGGTGTAGGTATTGCATTAACAGCACTCAGCGTCATGGGCCGTAGGCCTGGAAATGCCGGCGTGACCAAAATCGTGATTACTGATTTGGTAATAATGGAATTTGATAAAAGCTTTAAGCTGAAAGGAGCTTCTATTTATGAGAAGCGTGATAATACCGCTGCTTTGGGTGAAGTGGCCGATTACAACAGCCAGCACGCACTGGCTATGCTCATTAAAATGCAGGGCTACTTCGACTATGAGTTTACCACCGGCAATCCGGACGACAACAACTTTGTGGTTTGCTACAGCGATTGGGAAAAAACTGCTGACTATAAAGGAAAAACGTTTAACTCTATCCGTTATAACGGTACCAAATTCACCAAAGATAAAATTGAGCTGAAATCCAAAGCCAGCCGTATGCAGGTACTGCCTGCAAAAAGTGGTTCCGTGATGATCATGGAATACTTTAAGAAAGATAAAAGACTCGACTTCAGAATTGAAAAACTGGGATAATCTTTTCTTGTAAACAAAGCGGGTGTTTCATAAAATTGGAACACCCGCTTTGTCTTTTATTAGTACAGCCCTGCTGCCTTATTCAGCTTATACTGTATCACTTTCCGCAATTTCTCCGGTGTTAATACCTTCATCCCTTCTGCAAATCCCAGTATCTCCCGCTCCAGTTCAAAATTATGTTCCACTTCAATGGAGATCACGGTACCTTCTTCACTGACAGATACGACCTGCTGACTATGATGCAGCGGTTTGGTGATTACATAAGGAGCATGTTCCGGTGTGATCAGAATGGTCACCAGCTGCGGCTTTATATTCGACACAGTGGGGCCAATGGCGTGTCTGTAATATTCTTCGGGCGTATATCCGCCGGTGTTAGGCCGGTAAAGTTCTGCTTCATCGATTTGTACGGTCTCTATCCTGTCGAGTGCCAGCGTAACAATGGCTGCGGAAGTATTTTTGGTACCTACCACAAACCAGCGGTTTTTAAATTCTTTCAGCCACCAGGCATGCAGATGCATACTGCTGGCCGACTTGGCCTTGAAAGACTGGTATTTTATCAGCAGGGTTTGTTCCCGGATAATGGCGTCATAGATCAGCGCCAGGTGCGACAATCCTTTCAGGTGTTCATTTTTCTCAAAATCAATTACCGTACGCTGATCATGCGCAGAAGCATATACGTGGCCTTCCAGCTTCTGCACCACATCATTCAGATGCTGAAAGTGTGTAAATCCTTTAAACTGTTTTAGTACCTCTACTGCTTCCGTCATGCGGGTAAGATCATTATCACTCAGCGGGATATTGGTAATGCTGTAATCAGCATCTTCGTAGGTATAATATTTTTTGTCTACTATAATAATAGGTGCATTATAACCCAACTTATCACTGCGCATCATTTGTATATCAGCCTGTATAGTACGACGGCTGATTCCTTTCTCCATGCCTTCATAATCATAAAGAGCTTCGGAAACTTTATCAATCAGGTTAGCTAAAGTCCAGCGCCGGCGGCGGTTTCGGAGGCAGGTATCAATGGTTTTATATCTTATTAATGCGTTACGGTTAACAGGCATCGGAAAAAAATTTTAATAAAAATAAATAAAAAAAATATCTGCGCAAAAAGACTGCGCACATAGGGGGACATCTTTGTATCATCAATAACAAAGTAATACAAAACGATATGAAATTCAATCTTTCTACCAAAGGCACTAAAAAGGCAATCAATCACGAAGGAGCGCCAGCATACACGCTGACACCGGAACTGGCGCTGTATACCAGTGTAGTAACGGCATCCCTGAGCGATCAGTTTTATGAAGGCGCTGGTGACAGACTGGCTCGTATCGGCGCACTGATAGACCAGAACGACCCTGCTTTCGTAGCCAGACTGGCTGTATACACCCGGGAAAAAATGCATCTGCGCAGCATCCCGATGGTACTGGCAGTAGAAATGGCGAAACGCTACAGCGGTAACAGTCTGGTAGGTAAAACAGTAGCGCGTGTAATACAACGTGCAGATGAAATCACAGAAATGCTGTCTTATTATACCCTGGCTAACCAGCGTGTGGAAATGAAAAAGCTGAATAAGCTGAGCAAACAGGTACAAAAAGGACTGGCACAGGCTTTCAACCGTTTCGACGAATATCAGTTTGCGAAGTACAACCGCCAGACAGCTATCACGCTGAAAGACGCGCTGTTCCTCGTACATCCAAAAGCCAAAAGTGATGCGCAGCAGGAACTGTTTAATAAAATCGTAAGCGATACACTGGCTACGCCTTATACCTGGGAAACCACCCTGTCTGCCACCGGGCAGCAGCAGTTTGCCACCGCAGCAGCCAAACAGAACGCCATGCGTTACGCATGGGAAGGACTGATCACCAGCAACCAGCTGGGATATATGGCCCTCCTGCGTAACCTGCGCAACATCCTGGAAAGTAATGTCAGCAACGATCATATTAAAATAGTGTGCGACCACCTATCCGATGATAAGGCCGTACTGAATTCAAAACAGCTGCCTTTCCGGTTCCTGGCCGCTTACCGCGAACTACAGTCTGTACCACATGGTATGACAGGACGTATCCTGCAGGCGCTGGAAACAGCCGTCAAAAAGAGCGTACAACATCTGAAAGGATTCGATATCAACACCCGTGTGGTAATTGCCTGCGACGTGTCCGGATCTATGCAGTTCCCGATCTCACCAAGAAGCAAAATCAAAGGCTACGACATCGGATTGATGCTCGGTATGCTGCTCCAGCATAAATGCCAGCATGTTGTCAACGGTATATTCGGTGATAGATGGAAAACCATCGCGCTGCCGGGAGATAATATCCTCGCCAACGTGGATGCTCTCTACAAAAGAGAAGGAGAAGTGGGTTATTCCACCAATGGACATCTGGTATTGCAGGACCTGATCACAAGAAAATATGTGGCAGATAAAATCATGCTCTTCACCGACTGTCAGATGTGGAACAGCCATGGTAACAACCAGGCCAACGCCTTCAATGACGCATGGATACGTTACCGAACCATCGCACCCAATGCCAAACTATACATCTTCGATCTGCAGGGACATGGTACCGCACCGGTAGATGTACAACAGAATGGTGTTCACCTGATCGGTGGATGGAGTGATAAAGTGTTTGAAGTAATGGATGCCATCGAAAACGGTCAGACCGCACTGGATCATATTCACAACATCACGATGTAAAATATTTCATCCGGTTTTGTTAACTACCCAATGCAGCGCGCTGAAAGGGCGCGCTGCCCACCAGGCCCGGTAGCTTAAAGGGAAAAAGCTGCGGAAAAATTACTCAGCCGCGGAGTGTATGGATCATATCGTTGTGGGCACGCCCTGCAATGATCAGAATTTACAGTGCACCGAACACTTCAATGTTAGTAGGGAAGCGTATTTACAGCCATACTGTTCAGCAATGAAAATGCAGGTTCGAATCCTGTCCGGGCAACATATTACATCAAAAAAAGGCAGGTGCCGTAATAACGGGTTACTTCGCGAATCTGAGATCGCAGGTTCGATTCCTGCTCCTGTGGGAAACTACGGGATAGTTAGTGGTAAACAACAGAAATAAGTCCTGTTATGTCTTATTGCCCTGCTTTTAATGATGTGATTCAACTTAAAAGGTGTCGTTTTGATGGGATACTTCTTTTCCAGAAACAAACTCCCATCATACTTATTACCCTTGACAACAGCGGCAGGTGCCGTTAGTAACGGGTTACTTCGTTCCAGGCTTGAAACGCAGGTTCGACTCCTGCTCCCGGGAAACCGGGATGGTCTAGTGGTTAGGACGCAGGCAGTCTGCTATAGGCAGATCACAGTCCTGTTGCGCCTTTTTGCCCTGCTGCTGTTGTTCTTTTAAACAGATAATAATACCCTGCAATGACGGGTATGTACAATAAAAAAAGGTGCCGTTATGATTGGATACTTCACCGTCACTGAAAAACAATCCTATCATGTTTGTTGCCCTTTTTCATCAAACAATAATGCCTCTGAAAGAGAAGCATTCAACATAAAAATCCGGTGTCGTTTTGATGGGATACTTCACGCTTAATGAATCTCACTCCCATCATACTTGTTACCCGGATACAACAACAGCGCGGGTGCCGTAGCAACGGGTTACTTCGTTTGGGAGCTGAAACGCAGGTTCGATTCCTGCTTCCGGGAAACCGGGATAGTCCAGTGGCAGGACGCAGTTGTTTGTTCTTAGGGGCAAACCTTAGTCCTGTTGCGTCCTTTTGCCCTGCCGTTTGTTGTTATTTTTTTCAGAGAGAAATCTCACACCTGGGTCATGCCGGCAGCTACAAGCCGAAGGCCGTTTTTACCATATTTATCTTTATATGCTTTAGGCGTCATGGCTACATGACGCTTAAATATTTTCCGGAAGAAGCTCATGTCTTCATAGCCACAACGTTGTGCTACCTGCTCAATACCTTCATGGCTGTTCTCCAGCAGTTTTTTTGCGGCTTCGATACGCACCCGCTGCAGATATGCCAGTGGCGTGTTGCTGGTAGCCTGTTCAAAGCGCCGGATAAAATTACGGATACTCATATTACACTGACTGGCCAGTTCTTCTATGCTCACAGATTCCGCATAATTTTTTTCGATATACCGTTGTGCTTTACTGATCACATCATCCGCATGACCATGCTGTAGCCGGAAAATGGAGAATGAATCCTGCGGCAACTGATGCATGTTGATCATTAATATTTTGGAGGCGATGATCGCTGCTTCATGACCACAGAATTTTTCCACCAGATACATCATAAAAGTGGTGAAACTGAAAGCACCGCCACAAGTATAGATGCTGCCCTGATCAACAATAATTTTATCATCCTGTACATCTACCAGCGGATACATTTTACGAAACCGGTCTGCAAACATCCAGTGGGTGGTGGCAGATTTGCCATCAAGCAATCCCGTAGCCCCCAGCATAAAAGCGCCCACGCAGATACTGGCCAGCTCGGCCTGTTGCAGATGCTGCTGCCGAAGCCAGTCTATCAACCGCTTTTCCCGTTGTATCACCGGCAGTATTTTATCTGATTCCATCGCCGGAATAATCACCAGATCATACACTTCCTGGCGGCGAAGTTTTGCCGGCACAACGGTGCTCATGGCCCTTCTCCACAACTGGTTGTCTTTAACACTGATAAAGTCGATATCAAAACGGATACTGACAGGCGTACCGGTCAGCAAAGGATAAGTACGGGCCATCGCCGCCAGAATATCTGCAGGACCAGCAACACTGGAAGGGACAGCATTTTCATAATCCAAAATAGCAATACGCATAAGACTGCAAATTATTATCTGTTAATCATAACAACACCATGGCAATATCAACCTCTCAGAATGTCATTTTTGCCACTGTGATAAAGATAGATCTTCCCGTACTTTTACTGCGGATTTATTTCATCACTGAGAAAACAATTAATATGCTGTTGAGAAACAAAAATGCCGTCATCTATGGTGGCGGAGGAGATATTGGCAGTGCGGTAGCACGTGCTTTTGCCCGGGAAGGAGCTGTCGTATACCTCGCAGGACGCAATATCAGCACCCTGCAACAGGTGGCCAATGAGATTAAGGCCGATGGAGGAAAAGCTTTCACCGCCAGCGTAGATGCACTCGATCAGGCAGCGGTCAATCAACACCTCCAGGAAATAGTGGATCAGGCCCATCAGATAGACATCGTCTTTAACGCTATTTCCATACCCCAGCAGGGCATGCAGGGCGTATGGATGGCCGACCTCCAGCCAGATGATTTTATGTTGCCGGTGGTTACCTATTCCCGTTCCAACTTCATCACCGCCTCCGCTGCAGCCAGACATATGATCAAACAGGGCTCCGGCGTCATCCTTAACATTTCAGCCACACCAGCAAGGCTCGCAGCGCCACTGGCAGGAGGTATGGCCACCGCCTGGGCCGCCATAGAATCTATCTCCCGTACGCTGGCAGCCGAACTGGGCCCTCACGGCATCAGAGTAGTATGCCTGCGCGCCAACGCTATGCCGGAAACAGCCATGGTACAAAATGTACTCAACATCTTCACCCAGGCAATGGGCATGAAAGATTCCGAAGAATTCAAAGCCGCCATGGAAAGTGGTACCATGCTACGACGACTCCCTGCTATCCGTGAAATTGCCCATACCGCCGCATTCATGGCCTCCGATAATGCAAGTGCCATCACCGGTGCGGTCATCAACCTATCCTGCGGCTCCATAGCCGACTAAGCCCCAGGTACGATAATTGAGGCGCTTACTGCTAATACATCAGTCATGCCGTCCTCTGTTATCCGGGCATATTACTATGACGGCCTGCATGCGGTACTACGCATCGTTTTCATGTCAGGCGCGATATACGACTATGAAGCCGTACCGGAAGCCATATACCGCGCCATGAAAAAGGCCCGTTCCAAAGGCACCTATTTCAACGAAGCCATCAAAGACAAATTCCGCTTCACCCGCTACCAGGATAAATAATTACGCGTTATCAATCACAAATGACGAATACAGAGATCATTCATTCGTCATTCGTGATTGATAATTCGTAATTTTATAAACGGCTGGTGTTTTCACATCCATCACTGGTCGCAGTTGCTTATGGCTGTTGAAAAAGATACACCCGGCAAACAAATCAGGGCCACCGTTCCCCGCACCTCACAAGGTGATTTTATCCTCTCCCCCCAACGCCCCAGTGTACTGGAGGCTATCCGGACATCCAATGAAGGACGGGTAAAAAAGCTGATACCCATCCGCCACGGCAGGATGAGCGAATCACCCTTTGCTTTTTACCGCGGTATGGCCGGCCTCATGGCCTTCGACCTCTCCGGACTACCACATACCCAGCTGACCGTACAGGCCATCGGCGACTGCCATCTGAGCAATTTCGGCGGCTTCGCCACTCCTGAACGAACACTCATCTTCGACGCCAATGACTTCGATGAAACCCTCCCGGCCACCTGGGAATGGGATGTCAAAAGACTGGCTACCAGCTTTGTGCTCGCAGCCCGTCACAACCAACTCAAGGAAGCAGATGCCCGTGATATGGCCGTCAAAGTAAGCACCTCCTACCGTCATAGCATGTACGAATACTCCCGGATGAACACCCTTGACCTCTGGTATATGAAATTCGAAATGCATGCCCTGATGAACAGTACCACCAGCGATGAGGTAAGAAATATGCTAAGGGATGCTATCGCCAAAGCAGAGAAAGCCACCCCTCAGCAAGTTTTCTACAAAATCACCGAAAACGTGTTGGGCACCTTTGAAATCACCGACCAGCACCCACTGATCTATCATCCGCTGAACCTGGAAAAAGAGAAAGCCAGTATCCAGAACTTCCTCAAGGAATATAGCCATACCCTTCAGGAAGATCGTCGTTATCTCTTCAGCAAATATCATGTGGAAGATGTTGCCCTGAAGGTAGTAGGCGTAGGCAGCGTAGGTACCCGTTGCCTGGTAGCACTGATGATGAATGATAAAAACGAACCGCTGTTTCTGCAGGTAAAGGAAGCCAATGCCAGCGTATTGGAAAACTTCACCGCCAAAAGCAAATACAAACATGCAGGTGAACGCGTAGTACAGGGACAACGCCTGGTACAGGCAGCCAGTGATATCTTCCTGGGATGGAGCACCAGCGACGATGGCCGCCATTTTTACCTGCGGCAGCTGAGAGACCGTAAAATAGCCCCCGATGTGAATCATTTTGATAAAGAAGTACTGATGGCTTATGCAGGCCTCTGTGGTCGCATGCTGGCACGTGCCCATGCCAAAACCGGCCCCTCAGAACAAATCAGTGCGTATATGGGTAAGAGTGAGTTAATGGATACCGCCATCGGCAAATTTGCGGTGGCCTACGCCGATCAAACTGAAAAAGACTTCGCGGAATTTACCAAAGCCATTAAAAAAGGACAGCTGCCTGTGGAAATAGCTTAATTTATTCCCAGGGCTAAAGCCCTGGGCTAATTTTGATTTGCCTCCTTTAATCCAGGCCAGAGCCAATAGATGATGAAGGCTTTAGTAATATAGTGGAGAGCTTTAAGCTAAAATAGACTATGCTTTATTAAGCCAAACGAGCAGGTTTCAGACAATGTAACCAAGGTTCCGGCTAATAGGCAAGGACTCAGCAATACGATAGCAACGTGATTCTGCTTCCATCTAATATAGCCCAGGGCTTCAGCCCCGGGACTGGAATTAAAAATCAATCTTCTGGTCGCGTTTGTCCGCTTTGCCGTTGCGCCCGTAGCGGTTGCGGTTCTTAGGCTTTGGCTTTCTGGGTGGTGCCTTTGGTGTATCCGGATCTGCATTGTTGGCTTCAATCAGCGCAGACTCTTCAAACGGATGACTCACTGCAGGAATCTTTTGTTTGGTGAGTTTATTGATGCTGTTGAGAAACGGCCTTTCTTCCAGCGCACAGAAAGAGAGCGCGTAACCGGCAGCGCCGGCTCTACCGGTACGGCCTATACGATGCACATAGGTTTCTGATACATTGGGCAGATCGTAGTTGATCACATGTTCCAGCGAATCTACGTCAATGCCTCTGGCAGCAATATCTGTGGCCACCAGTACACGAAGCTTGCCGCTTTTAAAGTTTGTTAGCGTATTCTGACGGGAAGACTGTGACTTGTCGCCATGCAGCGCATCCGCGTTGATATTACTTTTCCGGAGGTTCTTAGCAATCCTGTCGGCGCCGTGTTTGGTTTGTGTAAACACGATGGTACGGCGGATGGTTTTGTCTTTCAGGATATGATCCAGCAACAGCGGCTTATCTTTCTTCTTCACAAAATATACCGACTGCTCCACTCTTTCCGCAGTAGTAGACACTGGCGTAATAGCCACCATTTCCGGGTTGTACAACAGGGAATTGGCCAGCTTGGATATGTTCGGCGGCATAGTCGCCGAAAAGAACAGTGTTTGCCGTTGCTGCGGCAGTTCACGGATCACTTTTTTGATATCGTTGATGAAACCCATGTCCAGCATACGGTCTGCTTCATCCAGCACAAATATCTCCAGATGGTCCAGGTAAATATAACCCTGGTTCATCAGGTCGAGCAGACGGCCTGGTGTGGCAATGAGGATATCCGTTCCGTTGCGCAGTGCGATCGTTTGCCGGTGTTGTGGTACGCCACCGAAGATAACATCATGTTTAAGACCGGTGAATTTTCCATACGCTTCAAAACTTTCATCAATCTGTAAAGCCAGTTCACGTGTAGGCGTAAGGATCAGTGAGCGGATATGTTTATAACCGCCTTCAACACCAGACCTGGTATTGTAAAGCTGTTGCAGAATGGGGATGGCAAATGCAGCTGTTTTACCTGTGCCTGTCTGTGCACATCCCAGTAGGTCTTTCCCTTCTAAAACAATAGGAATGGATTTTACTTGTATGGGGGTAGGCTGGGTATAACCTTCTTTTTTTATCGCTTTTAAAATGGGCTCAATCAGCCCTAATTGCTCAAATAGCATATTGTATTAAATCTGTTCGTAATAAAAATCAAAACGCTTTTTTTTCACTAGCGTTCAGCATTGAGGAGAGCAGTAAAGAAAGATTCTGGAGAGAGCCTTATGCTTTGAACTCAACATAACATCGGTAAAGATAAGCATTTTCCGGTCAGTAAATCAGTAATATGATCAATAATGATTATATCTTAAAATGCGTTGGCAGCCAAAGCTCTATTGATCAAAACCTTATACATAGAAAAAGGGCCCTCTTCCCAAAGGAAGACGGCCCTTTTAACATATCATTTTGCCAGCCTTATTTGCCAGGCGCCGGTGCTGCTGCAGGCGCTGCTGCTGCGTCAGGTTTGCTTTTAGGCTCTTCGTTACCATGGTGACAGGTATAGCAGGATACCGTCATGACGTCACTGTTCTTAAAGAATTTTTTGTTGATGCGTTTGGTCATTTTCATCATTTCACGGGCCACATCCTTATGCTGGTTGTCATCACTCGCAAAATCCAGTTTCTTAGGGTCATCTTTCTGCTGTGCATGACAGAAATTACATTTCACACCCAAAGCGGTATTAAACGAGCGCATGGTGGAAATCAGCTCATCATGGCTGATATCTTTCGGTAATATTTTGAGGTTTTTAGGCTTTTCGTTCTCCTGAGGCAATGCCAGAGAACACAAGGTAACTGCTGCTGTAAGTGCTGCTGCTACCATGAATGTTTTTTTCATTTTCATGACCATGGATTTTAATAAGTATGTATGCTTCCTGATAGGGAATCTACAAAAAATAATATATGTAACAGAATTTTTTTGATGGCAGGCAGGACTGCAAAAGCTTTAGGTTCCGCAAGTTCCGGGTTTTTTGCCGACTTTCGTCGTGGTAATTTTGTCCTAAACAATAAGATCATGAACAACTACGATAAGATTGCCACGGCAATTACATACATCAACGATCATTTCAGGGAACAGCCGGAACTGAAGGATATGGCGGCCGCTGTACATATGAGCCCGTTTCATTTCCAGCGGGTATTTAGTGAATGGGCAGGAGTAACACCTAAAAAGTTCCTGCAATACCTTACGCTCCATCACGCCAAACATATCCTGAAACAGGAAAAAACAACCGTGTTTGATGCCGCATTTGAAACCGGATTATCAGGCACAGGCCGGCTGCACGACCTTTTCATCAACATAGAAAGCATGACACCAGGGGAATATAAAAACGGAGGCAAATCCCTGCATATCAACTACAGCTTTGCAGAAAGTCCTTTCGGTAATATCCTGATCGCTTCCACCGAAAAAGGTGTCTGCCACATGGCGTTTGCCGACAATCGTGAAACGGCTTTACAGGAGCTGATAGCCAGCTTCCCCAACGCGCAGTTCACTCAAATGGTAGATCTCATCCAGCAAAACACGCTGTATATTTTCACCAAAGAACAACATCGTCTTTCTGAAATCAAACTACACCTGAAAGGCACCGCTTTCCAGTTGAAAGTATGGGAAGCCCTGCTGAAAATACCGATGGGAGATCTCACCACCTATCAGCAACTGGCGGCAGCAGTAGACAGTCCGCGTGCTTCCAGGGCCGTAGGTACCGCTGTAGGACAAAATCCCGTAGCCTTCCTCATACCCTGTCATCGTGTGATCAGAGCTACCGGCGAATTTGGTCAGTATCACTGGGGAAATATACGTAAACAGGCAATGATCGGATGGGAAGCTGCCAAAACGGACACAAAATAAAAGGGCCGCCCACTCGTGAAGGGCAGCCCTATTTGCTTATGAAAGAGGACCAGCACTGGAAAATGCCTGTCTGTTAATTAGAGGATATTCTTTACTGGTTATCTACGCATAGCTTGTTATAAAGCAGTTCATTCGCGGAGACAGGCCAGATGTATTTTGATGAATTACTCGGCACCGGATCAATTGTCACTGCCGGATTGGATTTCCCCGGTATGGTCTGCCCCAGACGGGTAATCTCATTTCCTCTCATACCTTCACCGATAAATTCAATATGTTTTTCGTTCTGGATAGCAGTGAGCAAAGCATTGGCATCTGCAAAGTCAGCAGTAGTATAAGTAGTGCCGGCATCTGATCTCCCTCTTACTGCACTCAGCAATGCAACTGCCTGTGCGTCCACCGTGTTGGTACTGCGTACTTTCGCTTCTGCAAGATTCAACAATACTTCTGCATAACGGATCACCGGAATCCAGTCTGTATAAGGACTTGGAGTAGAAAACTTATTCCAGTATGATTTTGCGCCCACAGTCCGGATAAAGCTCCTGCGTGCATCGCCTGCTTTCCAGGTGGCATCCGCAAAAACACCAGACTTGGCATCGATGGAATACTCTGTACTGTAATAGAAGCCCAGCTGCGTTTGAGTACCCGGGTAGTCTCCTACCACACTGGTGAAAGGCAGTGAAAAGACGGATTCTGTTGACTGATAGTTGGAAGCAAATACTTTCGTGATATCAGGTGCCAGTGCATGTTTGGTGGGCGAAACAAAAGGAGCTGCAGCAGATACCAGTTTATTGGCCTCTGTGATTACCTTGGCATAGTTAGCCATGTGCAGATATACCCTTGTCTTTAAAGCAACAGCGGCTGTGGAAGTTGCATGCGTTATGCTGGCTTTGTTGCCGGCTGTAGCTGCCGGTAAAGCGCCTTCTGCATCATCCAGATCTTTCAGGATCTGTGCATATACTTCTGCCACACTGGCCCTCGCTTTATTATAGTCTTCTTTTTTAGTATGTCCCTGCGTATGCAACACCAGCCCCGGTTTGCTGCCAGCGCCATCCCAGTATGGACGGGCATAAATCTGCAACAAGGTAAAGTAGCTCAGTGCACGCACAAATTTCGCTTCTCCGATATATTTTTTAGACAGCTCATCACCTACCACCTTGGTTCCTACCGCATTCATTCCATCAATAAATACGTTCGCATTGTTGATGGTAAGATATCCCTGCTCCCAGGTTTCGATTACCTCTTGGGCTGTACCGTTGGGAATCATGCTCCAGGTGAGATATAAAGTCACACTGTTACTACCTTCCACTACAAAATCGCCGGCCCTTACTTCATTGGCAACTGCCAGTTTTCCACCCAGAAATTTCCCGTTCTTCAACACGCTGTACATACCATTCACCTGGTTGGCTATACGTTCCGCATTTTCGAATGCAGAAAACGCGGAGATATCGGTTGTAGGAACAGGTTTCAGCAGCTCTTTCTGGCAACTGGCCAATAACCCTGTCGCCAATAAAAGGATATATAAATTGGTTCTTTTCATCTTCATTCAGTTTAGAAATTAACATTAACTCCTACCGTAACTGTGCGGCCATTAGCCAGTGTGTTACGATCTATACCCTGACCGGAAACATTGTTACCGTTGGAAGACACTTCCGGATCAGGCCCAGGATATTTGGTGATAATGGCCAGATTCTGAGCCCTTACATATATGCGCGCCGCAGACATACGTGCTTTTGCCGCAATTCTTTCAGGGAGATTATAAGTAAGACCAACATTACGGAGTTTGATAAAATCTCCTTTGAACACGTTAGATGAATTTGCAAAGCTGGAACCGTTGGAAACGTTGTCGCCAAATACCAGTTTCGGAATATTGGTAACATCACCAGGTTTCTGCCATCTGTCAAGTACTTCGGTGCTGTTGTTCCAGAAACGCTGGTCCAGCAAACCGGCACGGCTGCCGTAGTACACGTAGAAGCCAGCCTGGTAGGTCAACAGTACGTTCAGTTCAAATGCTTTGTAACGGAACGTATTTTCAAAACCACCCAGGATTTTAGGGTTGGTATTTTTGTAAGGTACCGCATCATTTACGCTTACACTGGGCGCTGTTTTACCATCAGCATAGTTGTATTTTTTGGAACTCGCATCGTAGTACACGTTTTCGCCGGCTTTATTGATAAATATCCTTCTGCCGGTAGCAGGGTCTACACCACCTTCTCTTACCAGGAAAATCATGGATACCGGATATCCTACGGCATTGGCACTGGTTTGTTCAAGACTACTGGTGGTGAAAGGAATAACAGCTGATCCGGCCAGGTCAGTCACTTCATTTTTGTTGAAGGAAATATTGAAGGAACTATTCCACTGGAAATCTTTTTTATTGATAGCAACTGCATTCACGGAAAACTCAAAACCTCTGTTATACATGCGGCCAATATTGGTCGGAATAGTGGTCGGAACACCTGCGGAAGGCGGCTGTGTCAGGAACAAAATCAAACCATCAATATTGTTATAGTAGTAAGCAGCTTCACCGGTGAGCCTACCGTTAAACAAGCCAAAAGAGATACCAAGGTCTGTTTTCTTACTTACTTCCCATCCCAGTTGCGGATTTCCGGTCTGGCTGTAATAAAGGGAACCATCACCGCCATACAGAGATGGAGTGTACAAGGCCAGCGCATCAAAATCAGCTATACCGGCAGAGTTACCCACCTTACCATAGCTACCTCTGATTTTAAAGCTGTTGAAAACCCTGCCCAATGCACCGTCAGTCCAGAAATTTTCTTTTGCAATTTCCCATCCGGCAGCAAAACCATAGAATACACCTTTCTTTTTGTCAGGACCAAAAGCTGAATATTGGTCCTGCCTGAGATTAGCACTTAAGAAATATTTATCCGCATAGGTATAGTTAGCACGGCTGAAGGCAGACAGCAGATAGTTCTCACGACGTAACATGCCGGAAGGATCATTAAGGCTCCAGCCACCCTGTACGTTGGTAAAGTATTTATCTGTTTGTCCTGAACGCGTGATGCCATAACGCTGACGGTTGTCACGCTGCTGTTCACTACCCAGCAACAGGCTTACATTATGTTTACCAAAACTGTGTTCCAACTGTGCGGTATTGGTCCATACCCATCTTTTGCTTTGCGCAAAGATACCGTATGCTCTACCGTTAAGCGTCCACGCATCACCATGGATATTGTTCTGGTAGATATCATTATTGAGGAACATATAGTCGATACCGTACTGTGTACGCAGGGTTAACCATTCAAATGGTTTGGCCTGCAGGTATACGTTACCCTGTACGTGGTTGTTCTCTGTATTGGAATGATCCAGATCCAGCAACACCTGCGGGTTGTACAAACCGGTACGGGAAGAACTGTCATAGTTACCGATATACTGACCTGAGATATTGTAACTGCCGTCTTTGTTATAAGGTGTTACAATCGGAGAAGTCACAAATGCCAGCCTGGCAAGACCACCGGAAGCAAACGATTCTCCTTCTATTGAACCGGAAGCGCCAGAGATCAGACTTTGTTCATTGGAGAAAGACAGTTTGGTACCCAGTGATACCACTTTGCCCAAACGCTGGTCAATGTTGAAGAGCAGGTTTTTACGGATGAAGTCATTCCTTTTCAGGATACCTTCCTGTTTGGTGTAACCGGCAGAGAAATAGTAAGTAGTATTTTCGTTTCCACCGGAAGCAGAAACAGTATGGCTTTGGGAGATAGCACGACTGCGATATACTACATCACGCCAGTCTGTATCAATAGTATCTCCCTTAGCATCCACATTCAATGCATAACGCTCTTTACTGGTTGGGTTGTTTTTTTCTGCCTCATTTTTAATCGCTACATACTGGCGTGCATTCAGCAGCTTGGGCAGTCTGGTGGGAGCAGTAGCACCTACCCATCCATCATAGGATATCCTTACCTTACCAGCTTTACCTTTTTTAGTGGTAACCAGTACCACACCGTTAGCTGCACGGCTACCATAAATAGCAGTAGCAGAAGCATCTTTCAATACATCTATAGACTCAATATCAGCAGGATTGATACTGGACAGGGGGTTCAGCGGAGCGCTGGTGGATCCTGCATCACCGGTAAAAGTAGGAACACCGTCAATAACAATCAACGGATAACTACCGGCAATAGAGTTGGCACCGCGGATACGGAATACCGGGGGGTTGTTCACCACCCCATTCGGAACAGTGATCTGCACACCTGCAGCACGACCGCCCAGACCAGCTTCAAAGCTCTGCACCGGCAACTCCGCTACAGCTGTACCTTTAACGCTGGCTATACTACCTGTTACATCTTTTTTACGTTGTGTACCATAACCCACTATAATCACTTCCGAAATGGCTTTGGTATCAGCTTTTAACTTAATAACACCAACACTGTTACCGGCAATGGCCATTGTCCGGGACTCATATCCAACAAATGAAACTCTCAGCGCCTTCGCATCCTGAGGTACAGAAATAGAAAAGCCGCCATTGGCATCTGAAATAGTTCCGGCTTTACCTCCTGGCAGACTCACTGTTACACCGGGTAACGGATTCCCCGACTCATCGGTAACCCTGCCCGTAACAGTACGTTGATTTTGTGCCAGCAACGAAGCTGCTATTAATAGCATACTGGCCACCACGAGTAATAATTTCCTCATGTAATTGCAGATTTTGGTTTAGATTAATAAATAGTAAAATGCTGATGTAATCAGATTTTGGTCATAGCTCTCCCTACATCATGACTGATCATGACGGGTATTAAAATCGCATTTGAGTTTCTAAATAATTCCTCTTAAAGATTACTGGCCATAGTACTACAGCACTGTTTCTACAGCACGGCTGTACGTAATTAGATTTAGATTTTTTCGCTTAGATAAAATTTCTGTTAGCTTAAATTTTGATTTTACTTGTTAAGAAAAACTGATTCTGATTCTGATTTTGGTTTTATTTATGCTACAGTGCTTCACAGCAGTATCACTAATTCAGATTTTGGTTGCAATACTATCGTTATCCTCTACTTACACTTTTATAGGTTAGAATAAAAATATAAAAAAAATTTTACCTTGTTACAGTTCTTCAAAAGAAAGCATTGATATCACAACAAGTACCTCTTTAAAAACAATTCAAAAACAAATTGTTACATATTAAAAATGAGCCAAAATATTTTTTTCTACCTTTATTTTAAAAAATGACAACACCCAACAGCGCAGTCGGCAACACCTCTTCACAAGGCTGGGAAACAGGCGTCAGACGTACCTTTTCCTTAACACCGGCGCAAGCCTGGACGATCCTCTTCAGCCAACCCGTCCTCGGCGCCTGGCTGGATAATAAAGCCCTGCTTACCTTTCAGCCGGGAGATACCTACACCACTACAGCCGGTATAACCATTACCGTTACCAGCGTCACTGAAGTGAAAGTGATCAGAATGAAATGGCAACATAAAGGACAAACCAATACCTCTACCCTTCAGATAAGGGTGATCCCCGCAAAAGAAAAAACCACCATCAGCTTTCACCACGAATGGCTGGCCAACAGCCAGGAGCGGGAAGAAATGAAAATATACTGGAGTCATGTACTGGATGAAATAAAAAAGATAACAGACAGTCAAACACATTGACCTGTTTCATGTATCGGCGCCATTCAGCATAACCAATCATGATATCGTATATCCATTTCCGTTAAAATCCACAGAATTTCCGTGAGCTGCTGTCTGAAAAAGCAATAGGCAAACCATCGTTTCCGTAGCATCTTTTGATAGTCCGCCATACCAATTGGGATAATCGTAAACCGGTTAAATGGTAGTTTCTCTCCAGTTAAGCTCTCAGTTGGGTCCTTCCATTACCAGGGCAGCAACCTGACTTTCGATGCCGGAGATCCGCTGCCAGGGGAGAGGCAGGACCTACCTGAAAACGACCTATTCCCCTTCGGAAAATGCCGCTGGTCTGCTCCGTACGGCGTTCCTGGCCAATGATGGCACCATCGGCAGTCTGGCTGATTGTTGCTGATTATCAGCGGAATCATTACAATCCTGACTTACAGACAGCACCTGTTCCGACAATTTTTCATTGTTTCCTGATGGCGGGTCAAAAATCAGCGCAACCGGCCTTGTCTGGCGGCCTCCTTCATGAAATTATCTTCTAAGACTGCGCCCCGGCTACAGCATTTTGCCAGATTATAAGCGTAAATTCGCCCATAATACTTAAATTTAAGGTAATTATAATTACTACCTATCACTGTACCCTGTAACTTTGTTAATACCAAGACTAATGATTACTACAGGAAGCAAAATTATGAATGGTTATAGTATAGTAAAAGGGCCCCAGCTAAAGGAATTAATACAACAGGAAACCCTGGCGGATATTTTCAGACATGCAGCTAAAGAGCATGCACATCATACCGCGCTGATATTCCAGCACCAATCCCTCACTTACGCCGAAATGGACCACTGGAGCGACGCCGTAGCTGCCATGCTGCAAGCGCGGGGCATTGGACCTGGCAGTGTGGTAGGCGTATGGTGGCCGCGGGGACTGGAACTGCATGCAGCGATCCTGGGTATCGTAAAAGCCGGGGCGGCCTACGTTCCGCTTGACCGCGAAATGCCGGCAGAAAGGGTGGAGGGTGTACTCACCGAAGTACAGGCCGCCGCCTGTTTTAGTGAGGAATCGCTGCACCTTGAGGCAGCTATTCTTGCTGTACCGCCGGTACCTGATATCACAGAGCAGTTCAACCTGACCGCCGGCCCTTCCCCTGAAAATATTGCCTACGTGCTGTATACCTCCGGTAGTACAGGGAAGCCCAAAGGCATCCCCATCACCCACCGGCAGATATGCCACCTGGTAAGGGCCGAACAGACCATTCTCAAAATCAACTCCCACGATAAAGTATACCAGGGCTTTTCCGTATCCTTTGATATGTGGTGCGAAGAAACCTGGGTCAGCTATTTTGCAGGGGCTACCCTCTGGGTGGCGGATACCACTACCGCCAAAGCCATTGATGAACTGGCTGCCACCCTGCGGCAGGAAGAAATTACCGTCCTCCATGCCGTACCCAGTCTGCTGGCCGTTATGGAAGATGATATACCCACCCTCCGCCTGATCAATGCCGGAGGAGAGGCCTGTACCCCGCAGGTATTGGCCCGGTGGGGCGTACCTCCCCGTCTCTTCTATAACAGTTACGGACCTACGGAGACAACAGTTAGCGCCACCTTCGCCGCACTCAAACCAGGAGATCCCATCACCATCGGTCATCCGCTGCCCAACTACAACATGGCAGTAGTAGACGACCAGCTGAACATACTCCCCCTCGGAGAACGTGGTGAACTGGTGATCACCGGCCCCGGCGTAGGCTACGGCTATATCGACCGGCCCGAACTGACCCGCGAAAAGTTCGTGCCCAAACCCGTCTCCATGGACATGCTCCCCGGAGACATGGTATACCGTACCGGCGATGCCGCCATCATCCTCCCCGACGGCAACATCGACTTCCAGGGCCGCCTCGACGACCAGATCAAATTACGCGGCTACCGCATAGAACTGGGTGAAATAGAAAACAGGCTCAACGCCATCGCCGGCGTAGTAGCCGCCGCCGTTGCCGTTAGAAAAGATAACAACGACCAGGACCAGCTGGTAGGATATGTAGTGATGGGCGATGACCAGTCCTTTGATGAAGGCCACTTCCGCGCTGAACTGGCTAAAGTACTGCCTCCCTACATGGTGCCCGGCACCATCCTCGAACTGGATGACATGCCACGGCTGCCCAGCGGAAAAATAAACCGCAAGGCATTACCGCTGCCCCCTGCCTTCGCCCAGCCCGTTACGCATGAAACCATCGATGCCAACGCGCCGCTGCAGGACCGGGTACTGGCCATCCTTACCAAAGTATTTCCCGACAGGAACATCAACCTGCAACAGGATTTCTTTACTGACCTGGGCGGACACTCCCTGCTCGCCGCCGCTTTTGTTTCCCGCCTGCGCCGGGAAGCCAATGTACCACAGGCTTCACTGAAAGATATTTATATCCACCGCCCGCTGCAGTCACTCGTTGATACCTGGAGCACACAACCACAACCCGGCAAAAAGAAAGAACGCAGCTTCAACAAAGTGCCCTGGTGGCGTCACCTCGCCTGCTGGTCAGCACAAACCGCATCGCTGCTGCTGATATTCGGACTCTTTGCCATGCAGATATATCTGCCCTACCTCGGTTACTACTATGTAGAACAGGAAACCAGCAGCCTGGGATATGCCATCATCACCGCACTGAGCATGTTCTGCCTGCTACCGCCCATCTTCTCAGTTCTGATCATCAGTGTTAAATGGCTGGTCATCGGCAAAATGAAAGCAGGCGACTACCCGCTGTGGGGACAATATTATTTCCGCTGGTGGCTTGTGAAAACCATGCAACGGCTCATGCCTTCACAGTTCCTCAACGGCACACCACTTTATCCGGCATACCTCCGCCTCCTGGGCGTGAAAATAGCCCCCGATGCACAACTCGGTGCTGTTACCATCGGCGCCGAAGACCTGGTTACCATCGGCAGCGATGTGAGCATCAGCTCACAGGCAGTCATCAACAACGCCTTTGTAGAAGACGGATGGCTCAAATTACGCACCGTACACCTCGGCGACCATGCCTATATCGGCAGCAGCGCCGTTATTGCCGGTGATACCGTAATGGAACCCTGGAGCGAACTGCAGGACCTGAGTTACCTGCCGGCCAACAGCCGCATCGCCTCCGGCGAAGTATGGCATGGCAGCCCCGCACAACTCAAAGTAAAAAAGGAAATCAGCGAACTGCCGCAACCACTGCCGGTATCCGCTGCCACCCGCAGAAAATACAGCCTGATCTTCTCACTGTTCCTGCTGGTATTCCCCTTTACCATCCTGCTGCCCCTGCTGCCTACTATCATCACGCTCAACCAGCTGGATAACGCCGCGCCGGATTATAACTTCAACTACATGATCATCACGCCATCACTGGCGCTGAGTTATATCATCCTGTTCACCGGACAGACCGTTCTGCTGAGCCGCCTGTTGCAGTGGGGTATCAAACCCGGCACCTATCCCATTTACAGCCTGTTCTATGTGCGTAAATGGTTTGCCGACCAGCTGATGTCGCTGACACTGATCGTAATACATCCCATCTTTGCCACGGTATATATCTCCAGCCTGTTCCGTGCACTGGGAGCCCGTATCGGGAAAAATACAGAAGTGTCCACCGCCAGCAGCGTTACCCATCCCCTGCTTGAAATAGGCAATGGCGCCTTCATCGCAGATGCGGTAACACTCGGCGAGTCCGATGTCCGCGCACAACGACTGATACTCGAAAAAACAGTTATACACGATACCAGCTTCGTAGGCAACAGTGCCCTCATACCACAGGGCTATGAACTGCCACCCAATATGCTCATCGGGGTACTCTCTATCCCTCCTACCAAAGAGCAGATGGCCAACAGCACCGCCCGCGACTGGTTTGGCTCCCCTGCGATCGCCCTCCCGCGCCGCCAGGAAAGCCGTTTCTTCCCACCGGAACTGACCACCAATCCTTCTCCGCAAAGGAAAATGGCCAGAGGATTCATGGAATTTATACGTATCCTCATCCCTGAAACCATCGTGATATGCTGCAGTATCCTCTTCATTGCCTATGCACATGATCTGGTAACTGATAAAGCCTGGTGGCAGGTACTGCTGGGATTCCCCTTCTATTACCTGTTTTTCCTCGGACTGCCCGCATTCTTCTTCACAGTTGTCATGAAATGGGTACTCACCGGCCAGTACCGTTCAATACAGAGCCCGATGTGGACATCCAAAGTATGGCGCAGCGAAGGCACCACTTCCACCTACGAAGCGTTGTCAGTACCTTTCCTGCTCGACTTCCTGCGAGGCACACCCTGGCTGCCTGTATTACTGCGGATGCTGGGTGTTAAAGCCGGTTACCGCGTATGGCTCAACACCACCGATATCACCGAATTTGATATGGTGGAAATAGGTCACGACTCTGCACTCAATGAAGACAGCGGCCCGCAAACCCACCTGTTTGAAGACAGAGTGATGAAAATAGGCGCCATCAAAATCGGCGAGCGCTGCAGCATAGGCGCCCGCACCATTATCCTCTACGATAGCGAAATCGGCGATGATGTCAACATAACACCACTGTCGCTCGTTATGAAAGGAGAAAAACTGCAACCCGGTACCGACTGGACCGGTAGCCCTATCAAACCGGAATAACACATGGTAACGATCACGCCTATACGTGTCAGCGATCATTATGAACTGCTGGCTGCCATGATGAAAGAACTGCATCTTTCTGAACTGGACTTCTTTCATAAAACAGCCGCCTGGGAAAACATCCGGGCCGACTATATGCAACATGTGATCTCCACACAGGAAGAATACGACGGTACCTGCCTGCTGGCCACGCAAGACAACGAACCGGCAGGGTTTATCTTCGCCTATGTGGAAGAACCCGACGAAAGCCGCATTGAAGACTATACCGGTAATACACTCTATGTGTCCGACGGATATGTAGCCCCCGCTTTCCGAAGAATGGGCATCTACCGTCAGCTCAACGATGCACTGGAAGCCATCTACATCCGTAAAGGTATCCGCAGGATTGTACGTTATACGCTTAGCAACAACCACCGGATGCAGCAGTTCCTGGCCTCTCAGCAATATGAACCGGTCAGAGTGGTTTACGAAAAATGGCTAACGCCAGATGGCAAGGATACTATACGATTATTTCCAGAGCAATAAGATTATTCCTATTTCACATAAAAAAGAGTGGGAGAAGCATGATGCTTCTCCCACTCTTTTTTTATCAAAATTATTCACCAACTCATTCCAGTGAATGATCTTTATTGATAGTTTTACCTGTCCATGCCTTCTGTGCCGTCCACTCAGCTGCCGGTGAAGACCAGTAAGGATGATGCGCCCGCAGGCCCAGGTCCAGAAAACCGGTAGTACATAAATAGAGGCTGCCCGTAGAGGTATATACATCCGCTATCTCAGGCTGATGGCCACAAAAACCAATCTGCAGCCAGCCATTTTTATCGAAGGTACCTGGTGTATCAAAAATTCGTTTATTCACTGCCGTTAGTGCACAACGTACCTGTGCAGGTGTTAGTTCTGGCGGCAGCTTTCCCTGCAGCACGAGCTGTGTAAGTGCCTGAAAAGCCGCATTCCGGTACGGCATCGAGCGGCCCACCACCGGGAATGTACCTTCCGGAGATATCTGCCGCTCCAGTATCACTCCATAACGTTGCATCCGCTTCAGCGCCAGCTCATACTGTTCTTTACTGCCCTCCTGATGATCAACCAGCACTTTCAGCACATCTACCAACATAGGCTGTATCACGAAGGAATTGTAATAGTCATAATGGAAATGAGCACCGTCACCATACATACTGTCGCCCTTATACCATTCCATTATTTTCTCAATGGCAAAGTCCACCGGCTTGCGGTCCCAGCCACCATTGAACTGCAGCAGCGCCACTTCAATCATGGCTGCAAACAGCACCCAGTTATTGGTACTGAATGTTTTGATGCTCCGCAGACTTTTAAAGGCTTCTATCACCTGTTGTTTGGTGGTATCGGAGAGTGGCTCCCACAGCCACTCCGGAGCCCTCAACAGTCCATGCGCCATAAAAGCTCCGTCTACCAGCGGTTGCGGATCAAACTTGTTGGTGAAGTTCATAAAATCCGGTGATGCCGGATCTACCGCCATCGCGATGGCTTTCTGTGTTTTCTCCAGCATCAGGATACGGCGGCTGCCTTCCATCGTATTGTCAGGTCCCAGCTCCAGCCAGGGGGCCAGCCCCGCCAGTGTTCTGCCGAATGCCTCCAGGTAGGTGACCTTGTCAACCGGTTTGCCATAATGCGGAGCCACGGCCGTAGGCATGGTAGCCTTGAGTTGTCCTTTAGCAAGACTGCTTATTACGGGATCGCATATACGAAGTAACAGATTCAGGTTATACTCTCGGTCGTTGACTGGCACAGGGCCGGCTATATCCGCCAGTATATTTTTATCCGTTTTCAGGGAACCGGCGATGCCGGCCATGGGTACTGCTTTCAGAAAAAATCGTCTGTCCAAGGTATTAGTTATTTAGCCCATTGCTTGTACCGCAGGAGCGCTTCCACAAAATAATAATCCGCATAGGTCAAAGGAACGTCTACTTCAGATTTATGAGGCAGAGAGCCGACACTATGCATCAGGATAAACTGATTATTTTCTCCTTCTTTAGCCAGATAAGCAGGACTGCAGAGGCTTGTCAGCATTTTCTCTGCAGCATTCCAGTAGCGTTTGCCTTCCGTTTTATTGGTATAGCGACTCAGCTCCAGGAGTGCAGAAGCAGCTACCGCACCGGCAGAAACATCCCGCAAGGCATTGGGGATATCCGGTGCGTTGTAGTCCCAGTAAGGAATCAGATCTGCCGGCATATGCGGGTTGTTGAGAATGTATTCTGCAATATGACGGGCCTGGTTGAGATAAGATTTGTCTTTGGTATCACGATACATCACGACGTAACCATACAGTCCCCATGCCTGTCCGCGTGACCAGGCAGAGCTGTCGGCAAAGCCCTGGTGTGTCCTTTTCTGGAAAACGTCTCCGGTAGCAGGATCATAGTCGATCACATGATAAGAGCTGTAATCCGGACGGAAATGGTGTTCCATGGTAGTGTTGGCGTGGGTACGTGCAATCATGGCATAACGGGGATCGCGGGTTTCACGGCTGGCCCAGTTCAGGAGTTCCAGGTTCATCATGTTGTCGATGATCACCGGAAACTTCCAGGTGCCATGGTCCCATGACTTGATACAGCCTACTGTAGAATTAAAGCGGGTAGCCAAGGAATTGGCACTGGTGATCAGGATACGTTTATAAGCGGTATCACCGGTGATACGCAGGGCATTGCCAAAGGGACAATACATCATAAACCCGAGGTCGTGGGTGCGGGTGTTGTACTGTTCTTTTTTGCAGAGCTGCATACGTTTGATGGCTTCTGCTTTAAAGGCAGGATCTTTCGTGTATTCATACAGGTACCAGGTGGTGCCGGGATAAAAACCGGATGTCCACCAGGTGGAGTTGGAGGTCATCAGACTGCCGTCTTTATTAGTGGTGCGGGGCATTACACTATCCGGCACATGGGTCATCATCCCCTTATATTGTCTGGCGGCAAACTGTAATGTTTCATCCGCTTTACGAAGCAATTCCTGGTTGGCTTTACCAGACTGTGCATACGATTGCACGAACATCGCCGGCAGCATCAGCAGGGTAAAGAACAGATTCTTTTTCATAAAAAGTTAGTTATAGGTTGAATCATTTTTTTTTCGTGACGGCTTTGATGCTGCCGGCACTGGATTCCCTTGCTATCAGTTGAATAGGTATAATCTCCTGTGAATAACGGGGAGTTCCTGTTTGTTTGCTGGTAATAAGTTCCATCAGGGCGGCCACTACTCTTTCTCCCATCATGGCGGGATATTGATCAATGCTGGTAACAGGTGGTGTTACGATTTCAGTCCGCGGGTCATTGGAATAGCCTACGATCTTCAGATCTTCCGGCACCCTGATATTTTGTTTCCGGCAATATTCCATAATCGTGATGGCCGTGGTATCGTTGGATGCGAAAATCCCATCAGGATAAGGCTTCTGCGCGAAAATTTTCTCACAGGTCTGCCAGGCATTATCACGGGTAAGCTCCTGATAGAAAACCCTTGTTTTTTTGAAAGGCAGTTTATGTTGCTGCAATGCATTTTTATACCCCGTTACTCTTTCGAGGTACAGGTTACAGCTCAGCGGTCCGGAGATATGCACGATATCCCGGCATCCTCTTTCAATCAGGTGACTGGTGGCTGTAAATCCGCCCAGGTAGTCATCTCCCTTGATCACCTTTACATTATAATCTTTGGGTACCCGGTCAAAAAATACCAGTGGTATGTTATTGTCTTTGAAGATATCGAAGTGGGAGAAGTCGGTGGTATACAGGGTAGTGCTTACCACCAGGCCATCTACACGGGCAGAATACAGCGTATTGACCAGGGTTACTTCCTGATCATAGGAATCGTTGGACTGGCAGATGATCAGGTTGTAACCATGTTCCTGTAATTTATTCTGGATAATGGTACTGATAGTGGCTGGAAAAAACATGGAGATACGCGGGACGATCAATCCGATGGTCTTGCTTTTATTGTTGCGCAAGCCGGCAGCCAGCGCATTGGGACGGTATCCCAGCTTACGGGCCATTTTTTTAACCCTGTCTTTCGTACGTGCGCTGATGTTAGGATTGTCGTTCAGTGCGCGTGATACAGTAGATACCGATAATTTCAGTTCTTCTGCAATATCAACGATTGTTTTTTCTGTGCGTTTGCTCATGTATTAGCCATTAACTGTAAAAGTTCTCATTATCTGCCCATCCAGCCGCCATCTACGGTGAGTATGGTGCCGTGTACATAATCTGAAGCCCTTGAAGCCAGGAATATAACGGGGCCTGCAAAATCTTCAGGCTCACCCCAGCGTCCTGCCGGTATTCTGTCAAGAATGGAGCTGCTGCGTTTTTCATCTGCCCTCAGGGCGGTAGTATTATCCGTGGCAATATAACCGGGTGCAATAGCATTCACGTTCACTCCCCTGCTGGCCCATTCGTTGGCGAATGCTTTTACCAGCGAGCCTACAGCGCCTTTGCTGGCGGCATATCCCGGTACGTTGATCCCACCCTGGAAGGTGAGCAACGAGGCCGTAAAGATAATCTTTCCGGCGCCTCTTTCAATCATGCCCTTTCCTATTTCACGGGTAAGGATAAACTGAGCATTCAGGTTGGTGTTGATTACCTCGTCCCAGTACTCGTCAGGGTGTTCTGCTGCGGGTTTGCGCAGGATAGTACCTGCATTGTTTACCAGGATGTCTATCTGCTTTACTTCCTGCTGCACCTTGCCAATAAAGGCATACAGCGATGTACGGTCAGAAAGATCGCACTGGTAGGCTTTAAAACTACGACCCAGCGCGGTCACTTCTTTTTCCACCTCGCTCCCGCTCAGTTCCAGCGAGGCTGATACCCCAATGATATCTGCGCCGGCAGATGCCAGTGCTACAGCCATCGCCTTACCTATGCCACGCTTGCAGCCGGTTACCAGCGCTGTTTTTCCTTTCAGTTGAAACAGGTCCATATGATCAGTTATTGTATCGTTACTTTAATCGGTTCCTTTATTTTTTGTGCAAAAGCTTCCAGATAACTAAACCACTCCGTGGCAGAAGTGATCCGCCCTCCCTTGTTCCAGGCAGCACCGGTATAATATACGTAGGGATGCTGACTATTAGCGGTACCAGGACTCAGCAAATGCACATTGTCTGTTTTCATACCAGGTACTGCTGCGGGGAAAACACATCCCAGGCCCAGTGTACCATCTTCTCCATGCTGTGGTTCCCAGTAGCCCATCACGCCGTTCTTTTCATCCAGCAATACAGAGCCCGGGTCTTTGCGTTTCACGATGCCAGTCACCACAGGCAGCTGGTCACCTTTAAAGTTGTACTGCACCTGCATTTTGTTCAATTGAGAACCAGCATCCAGGGAGATGGTTTTGGTAACGGACACGGGTATATTTCCAGCCTGCCAGGTGTCATAAGTCAGTGCAAAAGTGGTACGCAGCGGGCCATTGTCCAATCTTTTCCAGGTACGATAGTTTTTCGGGAAATAGATCGAGTCTTTGCCATAAGGTGCTGTATCACCAGCGCCCAGGGTAAGTCCTACACTGTAATAGTCCAGCCCCTGGCCATTATCATGATGATAGTTATCCAGTTTGTACCAGGTATCTATCACCATATCCGTAGTACGTTTAGCCCATACGTCAATACCATAGGCCATTTCCTTCGGTGTCTTCTCCAATGCCGGGCCATACATACGGTAGGCCATACGGTCATTTTCCCAGGCATAGTCATCTTTGCGCTCCGGCACAAAACGACCATAGGCCCTGGCTTTTACAGGAGCAGGGCTGCCTGCTTTTACTGCCAGATATTTGCTGGCCGCTGGCGCGATGTTGACCAGCAACAACACTTTTTTCGGAGTTTTACCACCCTCATATATCAACTGGTAAGGGATCTCCTGATCATACAGTACATCCGTTACCTTAAAGGATTTACGGGCTTCCTTGTCCAGTTTGGCCACAAACTGATCGTAAGGAATCTCAACGATCTCATCTTCACGGTAAAGACCGGTAGTATTGGTGAGGGTGATATCACCTGAACTGCTTTTACGGAGATCATACTTTATCAGTTCCGAGCCGGCTAACAGGAAAGCACCTACGCCGTATACTTCCGAATCATCGGCTGTAGCTTTACCTGGAGCGGCAGCTACTACCTGTACAAAGCCCAGTTTACCATTGGGTTGCACACAGTCTGTCAGCGCCTGCCATCCTTTACGGATAACCGGCATAAAATCTTTTTCCGGCAGGATACCGTTGTTAACACCCCACGTCAGCGCATATACGTAAAAACCGGTACCGCTGGTTTCTTTAGCCGGATAGCTTTCAGGGTCCAGGAGGCTGGCATGCCAGGTGCCGTCAGCTGTTTGCAGCGCTGCAATGCGGTAGGCCATCTTTTTAAACAGGTCTGTAAAACGGGCCCTGTTGGCATAAGTGGCCGGCATATTATCCAGCAAACGGGCCAGGCCACCCATTACCCAGCCATTACCCCGGCTCCAGAATACTTTGGAACCGTTCTTTTCTTTCTGATCGAAATAACGGGCATCGCGGTAGTAAAGGCTGTCGGCCTTATCAAATAAAAAGTCAGTTGTTTTCCACCACAGCTTATCGGCTGTTTCCAGGTACCGGGGATCACCGGTAGCGGTGGAGAGGTAGCCCAGTGCTGGCGGGCCCATAAACAGGGCATCACACCAGGCCCATTCACGATGATGGATACCGTTTTTCCAGTCCAGCGGTTCTGTATGCGGAGCAGCCACAATACTATCTGCCAGCTGGCGGAACTTTGTGATCATCACCGGGTCTTTGTATGCAGTATACAGCTGCGCATACATTTGACCAATACAATATTCATCGGCGAAAAAACGGTCCGGGCCTGTATTCCAGTCGTTATCGCTGCCTATCTGCATCAGCCGTTGTGTATAAAAGGGGTTGACGGTGATTTTGCTGAGCGCCACCATTCCGGCATACATGGCACCGTTGGTCCAGTTGGTTTCCGGATTGGCCCAGCCTTTATTGTGAATGAACTGCCATTGCCAGTTGGCTACTTTCTCCATCTGTGAACGGATGGACTGCGCCGTGAAGATGTCCGGCCCGGGCGCCTGTACAACTGTTTGTACCGGCGTGGCAGCACACAGTCCCACTTGCAGGACCGACAGGCCCAACAGACTTCCCGCAATGATGTTTTTCATTTTCATGATAAATTGGTTGATCGGGTTTAACGTAATTCGCTGATCTTGCAATGGTCCATGTCGCCATAGTCCAGGTTTTCACCAGCCATGCCCCAGATAAAGGTATAGTTGCTGGTACCTGCACCGGAGTGTACTGACCAGGGTGGAGAAATCACAGCCTGCTCGTTCTGCATCCAGATATGCCTTGTTTCCTGGGGCTGTCCCATAAAATGGCATACTGACTGCCCTTCCGGTACTTCAAAATAAAAATATACTTCCATTCTCCGGTCATGTGTATGTGCCGGCATGGTATTCCAGACACTCCCGGCTTTCAGCTCGGTCATGCCCATCTGCAGCTGGCAGGTTTCCAGTACTGAGTTCACCAGCAGTTTGTTGATGGTACGGTGGTTAGATGTTTCCAGTGCGCCCAGCGTTACTATTTCTGCTTCGTTTTTGGATACTTTACGAGTAGGATAGGTATGATGGGCAGGGGTGGAATTGAGATAGAATTTGGCGGGCTGGCTCGCATCTTTACTGTGAAATGCGACGTTTTGTTTGCCTTTACCAATGTAAAGGGCTTCCTTGAAGCCGATTTCAAATTGTTCTCCATCTACTTCCACCATGCCGGGGCCGCCAACATTGATCATGCCCAGCTCTCTTCTCTCCAGGAAATACGAGGCTTTCAGCAGATCAATCGTTTGCAGAATAATCGCTCCCTTTACCGGCATTGCACCTGCAGTCAGGTAACGGTCGTAATGGGTATGCACCCAGGAAATCTGGTCTGCCTCAAAAATTTTTTCGATCAGGAATGCCTTTCTCAGCGCTTCGGTATCCATGCCTTTCACCTCAGCCGGACTGCTGGCATACCTTGATTCATACTGTGTGCTCATATCGTAATTGTTATTGTTGATTTTCATTCGTTCCTTACAACGGCAGCGCCCATCCCTGCACTATTCGTGCGGGCACTCTGATTTCATTGGTTTCATTCCAGCTGTGTCACGGAGGCGTACGGCTGTCTGTTGGCGGCGATGCGGCTTGCCGGCAAAAACTAACGTGGCACTGCCTCTTCCGGATAGCAGTCATTTCCGCATTGTTCACTGTTTGACCGGCAGGCTTCTGTTATGCCTTACCGTGTCAGCATATCTAAAAGTAATGCAAACGTTTGCAAAATACAAAGTATTTAGAGAAAAAAAATCCAGCTGCTTGAAAAGTAATTTTTACACCTCCCTTCAAACAGAGAACACCCGGTGTATTCTCCGGGTGTTCTATCATATTTTTAGTGTCTTCCGAAAATCCTGTAAATGATTGTAGTCCAAGGCAGTCAGCTATCGTTTCATCGTAAAACCAATTCTATAACGCGCCTGTAGGGCCTGGCCTTTGGCCTTCAGTGTAACCCTCGACACTGCACTACCCCATACTGAAGAAAGCCGGATATCATCAATGGCCTGCCTGTCAACCACCACTTCAAACAAAGCGGGATCATAAGTCATCAACAGCCGGGCCTCACTACCTTGTAATACTACCGTTCCGGGAGTAGCGGTATCTACCGGCAATGATGTCATAAAATGCAGCATATACGGAGCTTTCCAGGATTCCAACTCATAAGACTCTGCCAGCTGTAAACCGGATGATGAGGGGGTAAAGGTGAAGGTCCGCTTCAAAGCCTTTACCATAGCTGCTTCCGGGTAGGCCGCTGCAATATCCATACTCAGCACCTTACTGGTACGGTTGTCCTTAAAGGATACATCCTTAGCCTGAAACCTGCGCCCATCCTGTTGTTGAACACCATTCACCGTCGGACAGTTATGCCACTGGGACTGCATATACCACAACTTGTACCGGTCTTTGCTGAATGTTTGTTTGGTATAGGTACCAACCCCCACATCGATAATAGCGGGTTTTCCATCCATATACAATACAAAATTGCCGATATCATTGTGGTTATGGCTTTCTGCATTATGACCACCTTTGGCAGCAAAATACAAGCCCCTGGCACGGCCTGCTTCAGAACGCAGCGACAACACCTGCAGATCGGGCAACCAGTTCACATCGGTAAAAGGCGCTGCCGGCTGTGCAGCCAGCAAAGCAGTGCGGCACTCCAGATCATATATGAAAAACAACAACGAACTGGTATTGATACGCGTAGTATCCCGGTTGGCCAGCCGGTAGAGATAAGCAGCAAATCCCTTCATCAGCGGGTCCTGGAAAGTCTGGCTATAGAGATATACCGTATGCGGCGGCGGAATAGTGCTGGCAGAAGCATCTGCAAAGTTCACAAACCGGCTGCTGTCGATATGCATCTTGTAGATATATGCGCCGATACGATGTATCAGCTCATTATCCCGGAAACTCACTTTGCCACCGGAAGCACTGTTCAGCCAGTTCACAAATTCAATCAGCTTGCCACCGGCATGTCCCCAGTAACTGGGACCTTCATCACAGCCTCCATCTTCCGGATAACCATTCAGAAAAAAGTCGGCACTGCGCACTGCTTTTTCAATCACTTTATTGCGTGTATCCGTCTCATTTACCACCAGTAACGCTGTCTGCAGCACATTCGTATTAACCCAGATATTCCAGTTGTTCATCGGTTTACCATTGAATCCCATCCACCAGTAATCATTCCGCTCCAGGAAAGGCACAACGATACGCCGGTTCAGTTCATAGGATATCCGTTTGTTGATCATCGGAGAATACTTATCCAGCTGTTCCCGCAGCAGAAACTGGGTCCAGCTGATTGCTGCGGCTGTTTCCCCGGCTACCAGATCGATCACCTGTTCTGCCGGATCAGCCAGGTCTGTACCGGCTTTCTGGACACCGATATGCGCCGGCAACACCCAGGTGCTTTCTTCCAGGATAGCCCATAGTCCGTTTGCAATCTGCGGGATATACTTCCCGTTGCCATCTGCCAGTTCTCCCACTACCAGCACCGACAGCACTCTACGCCGCTCTGACTGTACAGTTTCAAAATTCACCCGGTTACCATTATCGCGGTACTGTAAATACAACGACGCCGGTAATGCAGGCCAGGTAAAGCTCATCGCTTTGTCCGCCTCCTTCACCAATGTTTGACGGGTAGATGCCGGCAATTGTTGTATCGCTGTTATAATAGCGGAATACCGTTGTTCCCGCCAGCTGTCAGTGGCATTAAAAGCTGTATTGCCACCGGCTTTTTCCCAGGCCGCATGCAGGTAATTGCGTGCTGCTTTATGGTCTTGCGCGGTCACATACTGGCAACCTACCCATAACATCAACAATAAAAACGTGAAGATCTTTTGAATGCGCATACAACAATTGTTTGAGGTAAGATAAAAAATATGCTGCAGGTTTTTCAAGATAACTGTTATCGTAAACCTGCTCCCCACAGTTATTTCATCAAAAAAATATCAGTATACACTCAAAAAATACCAGTCTTTACACTACTGTTTTTTTAACCTGTTAAGCACTACATTTAAATCATAATTCATTCGTAACTTGCCACCATCAAACGTTACAGCGTGTTTGGCAAATAGTCAAAATCTTATCATGGATTAACATTATAGTATTAACAGCCGGTAACGTTATTTACTACTTTAGCCTTTATGAACACTTACTTACAAATTCATCCGAATGATAATGTGCTGGTTGCCCTACAGGATATCCCGGCCGGGACCAACATCTCATTTAATGGTCACGACATACAGCTTCAGCAAAATATTTCTGCGAAACATAAATTCCTGATCAATGATATCAACAGCAACGAGCCTATTACCATGTACGGCGTACTGGTAGGCAAGTCCACCCGTTCATTGAAAAAAGGAGAAATCATCACTATTGAAAATATTGTACACGATGCCAATGCATTCCATGAAAAAGACAGCTCTACTGCCTGGGAAGCACCGGATGTAAACAAGTGGAAAAACGCCACCTTCATGGGTTATCACCGTGAAGACGGACAGGTAGGCACCCGTAACTACTGGCTGGTAATACCACTGGTTTTCTGCGAAAACAGAAATGTCAATGTTATCAAAACAGCTTTCGAAAAAGGGCTGGGATTTGCGCCTGCAGAGGTTTACAACGAACAGGTGCAAGACCTCGTATCCCTTTACAAAAGCGGTAACATTGATGCCATCAAACAATACGAAGCAGGCAATATAACGGAAACGACTAAACGCAATGTTATATTTCCCAATATAGACGGTATTAAATTCCTGACGCATGAAGGCGGTTGCGGTGGCACCCGGCAGGATTCAGACGCTTTATGCGCACTCCTGGCAGGTTATATCCACCACTCCAATGTGGCAGGTGCTACCATCCTCAGTCTGGGTTGTCAACACGCACAGGTATCCATTCTGCAGGAGTCTCTGAAAAAGCTTAATCCACAATTCAACAAACCTGTACTGGTATACGAACAGCAGAAAAGTGCTTCTGAATTTGCCATGCTGTCTGCGGCCATCAAAGACACGTTCCTGGCGCTGATAGAAGTCAACAAACAAACCCGTCAGCCCAGCCCGCTGTCCAAACTGGTTATCGGACTGGAATGCGGTGGCTCCGACGGATTTTCCGGTATCTCTGCCAACCCTGCGGTAGGTCATACTTCCGACCTGCTGGTAGCGCTCGGCGGCACTTCCATCCTGTCCGAATTCCCCGAGCTGTGTGGTGTAGAACAGGAACTGATCAACCGCTGTGTAACCCAGGATACATCTGATAAATTTATCCGTATCATGAGAGCATATGAAAACCAGGCCCAGTCTGTTGGCTCCGGTTTTTATATGAACCCCTCTCCAGGCAATATCAAGGATGGTCTGATCACTGACGCCATCAAATCTGCCGGTGCAGCTAAAAAAGGCGGTACCTCCCCCGTGACTGACGTGCTCGACTATACGGAATATGTTACCAAACCAGGTCTGAATCTGTTGTGCACACCCGGCAACGATGTAGAGTCTACCTCTGCTGAAGTAGGCTCCGGCGCCAACGTGGTACTGTTTACCACCGGCCTCGGTACACCCACCGGCAACCCGATCGCTCCTGTAGTGAAACTGGCCACCAACACCAAACTGGCCACACGCATGAAAGATATCATCGACATCAATACCGGCACCATCATCAGCGGCGAACACAGCATCGCTGAAATGGGCGAACAGATCCTTGAATACGTCATTAAAACGGCCAGCGGCGAGGTACATACCAAAGCTGAACAACTGAACCAGGATGACTTTATTCCGTGGAAAAGAGGCGTATCCCTGTAACGGTGATGGATGTGATAAATACTGATGCTCCTGATGAGCGAAGATTAATTAAGTAGATTAGTTAAGTAAATAGAAACTTCAGGCGGACTAAAAAGCATATACCCGTTATATGCTTTTTAGTCCGCCTGAAGTTTTGGATATGTATGTCTGTTATTGTTTTGGTACCGTAATGGTTGGGGCCCATTGGAAATAGCCATATAGTGTTTGATTATTTCCAGACTCATCCAACGTATATAGCGCAAAATTTATCATAAATGCTTCGGTTCCAGGTTGACCTACAGTTGCTTAAACTGGAAATGACAGCTTAACAACGCAAAATTGCTTTAAGGTATTTTCACCTAAAAAAGAAGGCTGACCCAAATGCCTTATTTTGCTTTTTGGTCAGCCCCGTTTATTGTTGATTATTGAAAATCTATGTACATCATTCCATTCATTCATCACCATTCAATCTTCGCCCATCAGGAACATCAGTATTTATCACACTAATCACAGTTTCACCTGTTCCATCTTCGGTGCAAAGAAATGCATCACTGTCCATGCCAGGAGGTAAGCAACACCACACATCGCAAAGAGAATATTATAGCCAATACCGATATGGTCCAGGCCTTTATAGTAATCCAGCATGCTACCGATCACGATGGGGAAAAGTGTACCACCAATGGAACCTGCCATGCCGCCAATACCTACAACAGAACTGACAGCCCTTTTAGGGAACATGTCTGAAGCAGTGGTGAAGATGGTGGCTGACCATGCCTGGTGTGCAGCAGTAGCCAGACTGATAAGCGCCACAGCAAACCACAGGTTGTTGGTATACTGTATAAATACGATAGGTACTACACAGCAGGCAAATATTAGCATAGACACTTTACGGGCCTTAAAAATGGGCCATCCGGTTTTAATCAGATAGGAAGAAAGCCATCCTCCACCGATGCTGCCGAAGCTGGTGACAGAATAAATGATGATAATCGGTAAGCCCAGGTTGGCTTTGAGGTCTACATGGAAAATAGATTCAAGGTAACCGGGCAGCCAGAAAAGGAAGAACCACCAAACCGGGTCTGTGAGCAGCTTTCCAAACACAAAAGCCCAGGTTTGTCTGATACCCAGCAGTTTTCCCCATTTTACCGGCTGAGGGGCAGCTTCTTCTACTTCCTGGTCAGAGTGGATATAATCAAATTCTGTTTTGCTCACTCTTTTCTGACGGGCAGGCACTTCATAATAAACCCACCATAATATCAGCCAGATGAAGCCAATGGCACCGGTCCATAAGAAAGCATGGCGCCAGCCGTGGTTGCGGGCCAGCCAGTATACCAGTACAGGACCTACTACTGCAGCGATGTTGGAACCACTGTTGAATATACCCGTAGCCAGGGCCCTTTCTTTTTTGGGAAACCATTCCGCAGTGGATTTGATAGCTGCAGGAAAGTTACCCGCTTCACTGATGCCCAGTATAGAACGTACTACGCCAAAGCCCATGGTAGAACGCACCAGCGCATGTGCCATCGCCGAAAGGCTCCATACAACGATGGAAATACTGTATCCTTTTTTAGAACCCATTTTATCTACCAGCCGCCCAAAAAATAATAACCCCACAGAATAGGCTGCAGAGAAGATCATCACCAGGTTACTATAATCTTTTTCCGTCCAGTTAAATTCGCTTGAAAGATCACTTTTCAGCAAACCAAGCACCTGCCTGTCAATATAGTTGATTGTAGTAGCAACAAATAGAAGCGCACACACACGCCAGCGATAGTTACCTAAAGTTGTGGAATTCATTTCGGCTGATTTGGAAAATTATAAGTTGGCTTCAAGTTACGGCTTAGGCCCGAGAAATGCAATCGTTTGCATGATTTTATCTTTTAGCGATGCCCAATCTCTACTATCGATCATCGATTTAGACAACAAATTGCTGCCCATACCTACGCAAACCACACCGGCATCAAACCAGGCGTTCATACTGATATGGGTAGGCTCTACACCACCAGTAGGCATAAATTTCATCTGTGGAAAAAGTGGCTTGATAGCCTTTACATAACCTGGTCCCAGTACATTACCAGGGAACAGCTTTACCAGCTTAGCCTGCTGTTTCTCTGCCACAGAAACTTCTGTGGGAGTCATACAGCCAGGGATCCACAGTATCTGTCTGGAACGGCAATAAGCGCCGGTTTCAGGATCCGTAACCGGACAAACAATAAAATCAGCACCCAGTTCTGTATACGTGGCTGCATCAGTCGCGTTTTTAATAGTACCGATACCCAGATAGAGGTCCGGCATTTTAGCCTGTTTCAGCTCCCGCAGCCTGGCGAAATTCTGCTGCGCATTAGCGCCCCTGCTGGTGAACTCAAATACCCGCAGCCCACCGTCATAACAGGCCTGTAATACTTCACAGCAAACATCAGCATCTTCATGGTAAAAAACAGGGATGATACCGCTCTGCTCAAATGCAGCTATAATAATCTCCGGTTGTGGTGCCATACTAAATCAGTTTTAATATATCCTCGGCAGAGGTGGTGTTAAAATCTCCTTTCACAAAAAACTTGGAATAGGCGGCAGCAGCAGCATAAGAGATGATGCCCTGATCGTCTTTCCCCTGCAGTTGGGCATGGATAAGGCCTGCCATAAAACAGTCGCCGCTACCTACCCTGTCTACCACATCATTGGTTTCATATTCCCGGGAAATGCTCACCTGTCCGTTATGATAGTAGAAGGCGTAATATAAATTGTGTGTAGTTGCCTTACTGAAACGGAAGGTGAAGGCCACCCGTTTGCAGCGTTTATACTGCTCCGTTATTGCCGCCGCCACTTTCATGGCTTCCTGCAGATAGGCTTCCCGGGTATCGGCTTCCAGTGCAGCCGTATCCAGCGGGGTGTCCAGCATATTATTGGCAGCCCAGATATTACCCATCACTACATCACAATATGCCACCAGCTCCGGCATCACTTCGTGGGGCTTTTTGCCGTATTGCCACAGTTTGCTGCGGTAGTTAAGATCAGTGGAGATGGTCATTCCTTTACGGGTAGCTGCTTCCAGCACTTCTTTGCAGATCAGCACCGCATCCGGGTTCAGTGCCGGGCTGATAGCACTCCAGTGAAACCATTCAGCATCTCCCAGCAATTCGTCCCAGTTCACCGTTCCCGGCACTATCTGGCTAAAGGAAGAGTACTTGCGGTCGTACACTACTTCCGCATGTTTAAGGTCGCTGCCCTGGGCCAGGTAATAAATACCAATACGGTCGCCGCCCCATAACATCCTGTCGGTGGCAATGCCCCTGTCGCTCAGCTGCCGCAGCACGTCTTTCGAAAAACCGTTTTCCGGTACTTTGCTGATATACGCCACCGGCGTACCCCAACGGCCCAATGCCGCAGCTACATTGGCTTCTGCGCCGCCTACATAAACAGCCGAGGTGTTATTGGCCAGGTCAGGCGACAGGCGTAACAGCAGCTCACCAAAGGTGATAACTTTTACAGACTTCATCTAAAAATCAAAATATGCTTTAGCGTTGTAGTAACAAATATCCTGGACCATCTTCCCTAACCACGGAATGTCGTTGGGCAATTCACCGTTTTCCACATCACGGCCAATGAGATTGCACAAAATACGACGAAAATATTCATGGCGGGGAAAAGATAGAAAACTCCTGGAATCTGTCAGCATACCTACAAAACGGCTCAGCAATCCCATATTGCTCAGGGTATTGATTTGTTTCTCCATACCATCTTTCTGGTCGAGGAACCACCAGCCAGACCCGAACTGGATTTTACCAGGCACGGTGCCATCCTGGAAATTGCCCGCCATAGTGGCAAACACTTCATTCCAGGCCGGATTGAGATTATAGAGGATGGTCTTTGCCAGTTTATCTTTCTTATCCAGTTCGTTAAAGAAGGCACTCATAGCTGATGCCATGTTCCAGTCGCCGATGGAGTCCACACCTGCATCTGCACCCAGCAGCTGAAGCAAACGGGAATTGTTGTTACGGATGGCGCCAGCATGAAACTGCTGTGCCCAGCCTTTTTCGTGATTCCATTCGCAGATCTGCAGCAGCAGAGCCGTCTTAAACTGCTCGCTTTCATGAGCGGTGGCAGGCTGGTTTTGCCGGGCCTGGGAGAAAATATTGTCCAGCTCTTTTTGCGTGTAAGCCGCAAAGCTGAAGGTATTAATACCATGGTCGCTCAGCCGCCCGCCCATTTCGTGGAAATAATCATGTCGCAGGCGCAGGGCTTCCACCAGATCATTATAAGACCGTATGTCTTTGTTAGTTACTTCCGCCAGCTTATCCACAAAAGCGTTGAACATGCCCGGGTTTTCCACAGCCATGGCTTTGTCTGGCCGGAAAGTAGGCAACACGCGGGTACTAAAAGGCTGATGCGCTACCGCCCGGTGATGTTCCAGCGAATCAGTAGGGTCATCGGTGGTACATACCACTTCCACTTTAAAATGTTGCAGCAGGGCCTGGGTAGAGAGTTGTGGCAGCCTTTCATTGGCCTGTTCCCAGATTTTAGGTGCAGTGGCTTCGCTCAGGAGATCCGTGATACCGAAAGGATTTTTCAATTCCATATGCGACCAGTGATAGAGCGGGTTACGCATGGTATAGGGTGTGGTAGCCGCCCAATGTCTGAATTTCGTATAGTCATCAGCGTTGCCTGTGATAAACGTTTCCGCCACTCCATTGGCACGCATAGCGCGCCATTTGTAATGATCGCCCCTTAGCCAGATGGCAGTGAGGTTCTCAAACACCTTATTTTGGGCTATTTCGTCCGGAGGCAGGTGATTATGATAATCTATCACCGGCATAGACTGTGCATAATCAAAATATAGTCGTTTAGCAGTTTCTGTTTGCAGTAAAAAATCTTCGGTCAGAAATCCCTTCATATACTGTGATTAGTTTTTTTGTTGCTGCAGTTGCATAAAGTTTTTCACACCGTTTTTCATCAGTTCTTCGAGGTGGACAGCCACTGTTTCCGCAAAATGAGGAATAGTAGCCAGATCTGACTCCCACAGTTTCTCATCTGCACATACCCGCTCTGCCAGTTGCAGGACTGAAGTATAACTGGCCCAGTGGGCAGCAAAAATGGCGGCGTTATCATCAGTGATCGTGTATTCTTCTGTACCACGCATACCGAAGTATTTACCATCTTCAACACGGGTGGGCTTCAAAAACAGCACCATGGCTGCGAAGCCAAGACTCATGTATTCGGGTATGGTTTTATATTGATGATAATAACGCACGAGTGTACGCACATTACGCGCATTCATTTTGGAACTTTCCTGGAAAGTAATGCTGATGAGCTTGTGTGCGATGAATGGATTGGCAAAACGGTCCAGTACGTCCTGTGCGAAGCTGGTGGCTTGCGGACAGGTATCCTGGATAGTAGGCAGTATCTCCCGGAGTATCACTTCATGGAAGAAATGCCGCATGTATTCATCCTGCATACATTCATATACTGTATTTAATCCTGAAAGGAAGGCCAGTGGCACCGCCGCCGTATGACTACCATTCAGAATACGGAGTTTCTGCTCCCTGAATGGAACAATGCTGGGTGTAATCAGCATCCGCTCATCAGTCTTATGAAAACCCAGTACAGACCGTATATGTTCATCTCCCTCTATCGCCCACAACAGGAAAGGTTCCACTTCAATCCACAGTTTGTCTGTGTATCCAGCCTGCTGCTCTATCTCCGCCAGATTACGGGGTTTACCCGGCACAATACGGTCTACCAGTGAATTACAGAAGTGATTGTCTGTTTCAATCCATTGTATGAAAGCAGCTGGCATGTCGTTATAAGCTGCCAGCTTTAATACGATTTCTTTTAATAAACGCCCATTGTCTACCACCAGTTCAGTAGGCACTATCACAAAACCCGTGTTGGCACGGCCCTGGAAGTAGTCGTACCGCTCTTTCAGCACTGCCAGTAATTTGCCGGGGAAAGAAGCCGGTGCTGACGCCCCGATTTTCTCCGGTACATACTGGATGCCTACTTCCGTGGTATTGGAGATGATGGTTTGCAACGCCGGCTGCTGAACCGTTTCCAGCACAGCCTGCCAATCTGCATTCGATTGCAAAACCCGGCTAATAGAAGAATTAATCAGTACCTGGTCAACCAGTTCTCCCTGGGCAATTCCTTTGATATGCGTGGTAAAAAGGCTGTCCTGGCTGCTGAATTCGGTAGTATCCCCATCGGTAGACTTTACCACCACAATACGGCCTTCATAAACACCATTACGGTTGGCCTTGTCAACCAGATAATCTACCAGTCCGCGCAACAGCACACCGGTACCAAACTGCAGGATCTTTTCCGGGAAATGGAAGTTTTTTTCATGAACGCCGGAATTTGCACTGCTTAATATATACTCTTTATTTAATGTATGCAGCATTGCTTCTAAATTATGCTAAATAGGTTCTTGACACATTAAATATATAATGTTGATTTAACAAATTGTAGTGTGTGGACAAATATTAGCTAAAACTGGTTAAAATGATACAATCCGCATAATCAGTCTCAATGCCCCCATTAATTCTATCAATAGGCGTTTGCCTGGATTTTCAGTAAATTTGCGTCCTTAAACTTTTAAAAAATGAGCAAGCATGGTAAAGTGCTGGTGGCCATGAGCGGTGGTATCGACAGTACCGTTACAGCGCTGATGTTGCATGAACAGGGCTATGAAGTGGTGGGCATCACCATGAAAACCTGGGATTATGCTTCTGCTGGTTCCAGTAAGAAGGAAACCGGCTGCTGTAACCTCGACTCTTTCAATGATGCCCGCGCAGCCGCGGTACATCATGGATTTCCACATTTTGTGCTGGACATCCGCGACGAATTCGGGGACTTTGTCATCAATAACTTCGTAGACGAATATATTGCAGGACGTACTCCCAACCCCTGTGTGCTGTGCAATACCCATATCAAATGGCGCGCCCTGATGAAACGGGCCGATGCCATGGACTGTGATTTTATTGCTACCGGACACTACGGTCAGATCCGCCGCCACGACAACGGCCGCATGGTAATCAGCAAAGGCATCGACGAAACAAAAGACCAGAGTTATGTGCTGTGGGGCATCCAGCAGGATGTACTTTCCCGCACCCTCCTTCCTTTGGGTAAATACCGCAAAACAGAAATCAGGCAGATGGCCTTCGACTTCGGATACCCCGAACTCGCCAAAAAAGCAGAAAGCTATGAAATCTGCTTCGTGCCCGACAACGACTACCGCGGATTCCTCAAAAGGAAAGTAGATGGCCTGGAAGAAAGAGTCAACGGCGGCAATTTTGTGCTCGCTGACGGCACTATCGTGGGTAAACACAAAGGTTACCCCTTCTACACCATCGGTCAGCGTAAAGGCCTCGATATCGCCCTCGGACGCCCTGTGTTCGTCACCGAAATCATTCCGGAAACCAACACCGTCGTTCTCGGCAACGAAGATGAACTGAGGAAAAACGAAATGTTTGTAAGCGGCCTCAACATGGGTAAATACGAAACCATCACCGACGGTTTCGAAGCCATTACCAAAATACGGTATAAAGATCCCGGCGCACTGAGCACCCTTTACAACGAAGACGGTAAAGTAAAAGTCAATTTCTTCGAAGACGTGAAAGGCATAGCCCCCGGGCAATCCGCCGTATTCTACGAAGGCGACGACGTAATCGGCGGTGGTATCATCCAACGCGGCCCGATCACATTATAACAACCTTTTTCATCATAAACAGAAAGGGCGGGAATTTATCCCGCCCTTTTTATGTATTTTAGTTTGATAACCGCAATTGTATGCACCCACTACCGAATATATTCCCTGAACTCCACACCCAAAGGCTGGACCTGATCGAACTGCAACCCTCCCATGCCGCTGATATTCTCGAACTCTTCGGAGATCAACGCGTCACGGAATATTACCATGTCATGCCGCTCAAAAGCATACTGGACGCAGAAAGAGTAATCACCTACTTCCATCACCGCTATAAAGACCAGCTGGGCATCCGGTGGGGCATCACCCTCAAAGGTCAATCCAAACTCATCGGTACCATCGGCTTCAACAGCTTCCCCCAAATACACCGCGGCGTCATTGTATACGCCCTCGCCCATCCCTACTGGGGCCGTGGCCTCATGACCGAAGCCATCCTCGAAATGGTCAGATTCGGCTTCCGGGAATTACAGCTCAGTCGCATCGAAGCAGAAGTAATGCCCGCCAACATACCTTCTGAGAGAGTGCTCGTTAAAAACGGTTTCCATCAGGAAGGAACGCTTAAAAAATGGATGGAATGGGACGGACGGCTGTTTGATATTAATATGTGGGCGCTGGTGAAAGAGTGACGTTAATCTTTTAATAATTGTTTGAGCTCCTTGACTTTGTTCATGAAAGCATCTATCTGAGGAGACCGACAATTTTTTTCATAACAATGGATTTCCACCAAGTTACATGACAAAAAATTTCATCGCCAAAACCTTTGACAAAAAAACTATTGTCAAAAATATAACCCATTGATTACGAAAATCTTACAGCAAACATTGTATCCGCCCCCTGACCATAACCAGCAATAACCCCACCTTCCTGCTTCCGTAAAGCACTGTTCTCCTCGATATACTGCACTACATCCTCATTCTCCTGACGGAAAACGGAACAGGTAATATAAATCAACGCTCCCCCTTTTTTCAGGAAGGGTATAACGTTATAGGCTATACGTTTTTGTAACTGCTGGTATTTCAGGATTTCTTCCTGATTAAAGAAGCTGACACTTTCCGGTGTACGGCCCCAGGTGCCGGAACCGCTGCAGGGTGCGTCGAGGATAATACCGTCAAACTTCTGCTGGCCCATAGTAGCAGGGAAACGGTCAGCGGTAAGATCGGCCACACGGGCTTCGTATTGTTTGATACCGGCGGCGGCAAAACGTTGTTGCAGATTCTCAAGAATGGAGCGGCGTACATCGCTAACCAGCAGCTTTACACCGGGTTGCTGATCTTTCAGCAGGATGGATTTGCCCCCGCTGGCAGCGCAACAATCCCACCACTGCTCGTTTTTACCCGGACGAAACAAATTGCCGGTCTGCTGACTGGAAGCATCCTGTACTTCATACCAGCTCTTTTCGGGCAACAGGGTTTCTATTTTGGTACCATTCGGTAAAGCAATGGTGGCGTTATTCTCAAATACTTCATAGTGTACGGCAGCTTGTTGCAACAACTTCAACACCTTGTCCAGCTTGTTATTCCGTACACGGATAAACAACCGCGGCTGTTGCAGAAACGACAATCCAAATGCCTCCGTATCCACGGCGGGAGACAGCTCCGTCACCAGCGGAAAAATACGTTCAGCCGTTACCGGTAGTCCCAGTAAAGCGGCCTTCTCTTCCAGCGGCAGCTGTATTTGCTCGTCCCAAGCGGGTTGGAGCGCCTTCAGTAAATCGGTGGAAGTATGTTCACACAAAAAGGTACCGGCCAGGATACGTTCGTTTAAGGGTAGTTCCTTACCCCAATGGCCTAAGCGATAGTAATGATATACCAGCTGGGAAATCCAGCGCCTGTCGCGGCTTCCCATATAGGGGTGCTCCTTGAAAAAAGCTTTCAGGAAATGATGTAACGGAAGGCTGCCCTGATAGGCGCCGATAATTTTTGCTGCTGATGCTAAGTAATTCTCCCAACGGGTCATACGCAAAGATATCCTAAAAAAACGGGGCGAAGATTGCTCTTCGCCCCGTTTATTATCTTTTGATGCTGTTAGAGTTTCAGCAGTGCTTTCAGTGGATCTTTACCGAACAGCAGCTGTTCAGGATTTTCCAGCATTTCTTTTACTCTTACGAGGAAGCTTACCGACTCACGACCATCGATGATACGGTGGTCGTAGCTCAGTGCGATGTACATCATTGGGCGGATTACTACCTGACCATTTACTGCCATCGGACGATCCTGGATTTTGTGCATGCCCAGGATAGCGGATTGTGGGATATTGATGATCGGAGTGCTCATGAGGGAGCCGAATACGCCACCATTGGTGATGGTGAAGGTACCGCCGGTCATTTCAGGAATAGTCAGTTTGTTTTCACGCGCTTTGGTAGCGAGTTCCAGTACCGCTTTTTCGATGCCGGCCATATCCAGGCTCTCCGCGTTGCGGATTACCGGTACTACCAGACCTTTTGGAGCGGATACGGCGATGGATACATCGCAGTAATCGTGATATACCAGTTCTTCACCGTCGATGTAAGCGTTTACGGACGGGAATTCCTGTAAGGCGAAGCAGCACGCTTTAGTGAAGAAGCTCATAAAGCCCAGGTTCACTTCATGTTGCTTTTTGAATATGTCTTTGTATTTAGCACGCAGCGCCATGATGTTGGTCATGTCTACCTCGTTGAAGGTAGTGAGCATAGCGGTGGTGTTTTTAGCTTCTACCAGGCGGCGGGAAACAGTTTTACGCAGGTTGCTCATTTTTTCACGGCGTTCCTGACGGCTGAACATTTCCTGGCCGATAGCTACTCCCGGATTTTGCAGAGCGGCATATACATCATCTTTCATGATTTTGCCGTGTGCGCCGGAACCTTTGATGGTAGCCGGGTCTACATGTTTGTCTGCAATAACGGCAGCAGCTACTGGGGTAGCTTTGATATCATTGGGGATACTGGTCACCGGTGCCTGTTGAGGCTGTGGTGCCGCTGCTTTGGCGGGCTGTGCTGCCGGTGCGGCCGGAGCAGCTTTACCTGCCGGACGGGCAGCGCTGGTATCTATTTTGCAGGCGATGTCGCCTATCTTTAAAGTATCACCTTCTTTGGCAACCAGGATCAATACGCCGGCTTCTTCTGCATTCAGTTCAAAAGTGGCTTTTTCTGATTCCAGCTCACATACCACTTCATCTCTTTCTACATAATCACCATCTTTTTTGGTCCATTTCACCAGAGTTACTTCGCTGATAGACTCACCTACCGTAGGTACTTTCATTTCAATAACCCCTTTGTTGACAGCCGGTGCTACGGGAGCTGCCGGTGCTGCTTCGGTAACAGGTGCTGCAGGCGCTGCGGCCGGTGCCGCCTCCTGTGCAGGTGCTGCTGCCGCTGTATCAATTGTACAGGCCACATCACCAATCTTCAGCGTGGCTCCTTCCTGTGCTGCAATCTTCAGGATACCTGCTTTTTCTGCATTCAGTTCGAAGGTGGCCTTTTCAGACTCCATTTCACACAACACCTCGTCCTGCTGCACATAATCTCCGTCTTTTTTCAACCACTTTGCAATTGTTACCTCGCTAATAGATTCTCCTACCGTAGGGACTTTGATTTCGATAACCATATTTTATCAGTTGATGGTGAACCAGTGTCTGGCTGCTGACATTTACGCATCGATAAAGGCTAACAGCTCAACACTTGTTTCTGTTTATTGTTTGCTGTTTTAATTAGATGTTGAAAGCGGTATCAATGATCTGCTGTTGCTCACGGGCATGCACTTTGGCATAACCGGTAGCAGTAGATGCACTCGGATTACGGCTGATAACACCATAGTTGATCTGCTTCAGGTTCATCTGCAGATAAGCTGCAGCACCCATGTTCAGCGGTTCTTCCTGCACCCAGAAGAAGGTAGCACCCTTGTATTTCTGCGCAATCACTTCCAGTTGTTTCACTGGCAGCGGATACAGCTGCTCCAGCCTTACAATGGCTACGTCTTTACGATCTTCCTTGGCCTGTTTATCGCTCAGGTCAAAATACATTTTACCAGTACACAGCAACACTTTCTTCACGGTTGAAGCATCAGTGATAAACGGATCGTCCAGCACTTCCTTGAATCCACCCTGGGTAAATTCTTCCATGGTAGAATAAGCACCGGTATGACGCAGGTTAGCTTTTGGAGAGAAGTTGATCAGCGGTTTGCGGAACTGCCAGGTAAGCTGACGACGCAACGCATGGAAGAAGTTAGCTGCAGTGGTAATATTGGTAATCACCATATTTTCTTCCGCACAGGTTTGCAGGAAACGCTCCGGACGGGCATTGGAGTGGTCAGGCCCACCACCTTCATAACCATGAGGCAGCAACATTACCAAACCATTCTGTGTCGTCCATTTTTGTTCTGCACTGCTGATATACTGGTCAATAACGGTCTGGGCGCCATTTACGAAGTCGCCGTACTGCGCTTCCCAGATCACCAGGCTGTTGGGGTTGGCCATTGCATAGCCATATTCAAAGCCCAGTACACCGTATTCACTCAGCAATGAGTTGTATATTCTGAATTTGCCTTGTTTCTCAGTGAGATTACTCAGGCGGTTATAAGTTTCGTTGGTATTTTCATCAAACAATACCGCATGACGGTGGGAGAAGGTACCGCGTTTTACGTCTTCACCACTCATCCGCACGTCTTTGCCTTCAATCAGGAGGCTTGCATAGGCCAGCAGTTCACCGGTAGCCCAGTCCACCTTACCTTCTTCCTGGTATAATTTGATTTTGTCCTGCAGCAGTTTGCTCACCTTGCGCAGTGGCACGAAGTTTTCCGGCCATTTCATCAGGGCGTCAAACAGATTTTTGAAATCTTCTTCCTTGATAGCAGTAACAGGAGAACCTTCGAAATCCTGCGGGGTTGCTTTACGCAGTGCCTGCCACCATTCTTCCGGTTTCTGGTTAGCATAAGGCAGCGGATGTTGTTTTACCTCATCCAGACGTGCCTGCAGATCATCCCAGAAAACTTTTTCCATTTCTTTCGCCATGGCCTGAGCATCAGACTCACCGTTATTGAGCAGGTACTGAGTATATACTTCACGCGGATTCGGATGTTTATCGATCAGCGCATAGAGACTGGGTTGGGTGAATTTAGGTTCGTCACCTTCGTTGTGACCGTGTTTACGGTAGCACACCATGTCAATGAAGATATCTTCATTGAACTCCTGACGGTAACGGGCGGCCAGCTGGGATACTTTTACCACTGCTTCGGCATCATCACCATTCACGTGGAATACTGGTGCCTGCACGATAGAAGCAACGCTGGTGCAATAGTCAGAGGAGCGGGCATCATCAAAGTCGGTAGTAAAACCGATCTGGTTGTTGATCACAAAGTGAATGGTACCACCTGTGGAGTAACCTTTCAGTTTGCTCATCTGCTCCACTTCATAAACGATACCTTGTCCGGCCACGGCGGCGTCGCCATGGATGAGGATAGGCAGTATTTTATCGTAGTCGCTGTCGTAAATAACGTCTGCTTTACTGCGTGCAAAACCGATCACGATCGGGTCTACCACTTCCAGGTGGGAAGGGTTAGGCATCAGTTGCAGGTTCACCGCATTACCGGAAGGTGTAGTAACCTGAGAACGGAAGCCCAGGTGGTATTTTACGTCACCGCTGCCCATGGTCATGTCCGGAACGGCCAGGCCTTCAAATTCGTTGAAGATCTGTTCGTAGGTTTTGCCCAGGATGTTGGCCAGTACGTTCAAACGGCCACGGTGTGCCATACCGATTACGGATTCTTTTACTCCGTATTCTGCGGCAACATTGATCATGGCATCCAGCGCCGGGATAGTGGATTCACCACCTTCCAGACCAAAGCGTTTCTGACCAATATATTTGGTGTGCAGGAATTTTTCGAAAATAACGCCCTGATTCAGCTTCTGCATCACCCGACGGCGCTGCTCCAGCGATAAAGGCTGTGTCATTACCTTTTCAAATTCCCTTTCCAGCCATTTGGATTTATCACGGTCGTTGATATAGGTATACTGAATACCTACAGAACCAGCGTAGATTTTTTTCAGGTAGGCAACAATATCTTCCAGGGAAGCTTGTCCCAGGCCGATCACAGTACCTGCGTAGAACTGGGTTTTGAGATCAGCATCTCCCAGTCCATAGCTGGCAAGGTCCAGATTGGCCCTTCTGTCTTTCCTTTCGCGGATAGGGTTGGTTTTAGCAATGAGATGGCCCTTTTTACGATATGCCTGGATCAGGCGGTATACGCCCAACTCCTTGGCCAGTTGATCACCACTCACCGGCAAAGAGCCGCCGCCTGCTGCCGTAGCCGCACTTACCGCTTTACCATTTGCAGTGGATACCGCAAAATCAAATCCTTCAAAAAATTTCACCCAATCAGGGTCTACAGAGTTGGGATCTTTGAGGAAATCCTGGTATAACGATTCAATGTAAGCAGGATGTGAATTGGTGACAAATGAGAAGTCCTTCATTTACAACGAGTTTTGCTGATCTTCAGTTCAAATACTTTTCTGTTGGTGTCCCGATATATTAATATATGGGATTGCAAATATCGCTCGTTTTTTAATACAGAGGATGGAAAAAATGAGAAAATATCATATGATTTCCTCTGATTGTAAAGATGATTTTATCCATTACTTTTATACCCGGACGGAAAACTTACTTTTTGTTTGTTTGATATTTGGAATATACTTACCTTTGCCGTCCGAAACTTGAAATTTGAAAAATGGCAAATCATAAAGCAACGAAAAAAGACGTACGTCAAAGCAGAAAACGTAACGAACGTAACCGTTACTACGGCAAAACTACCCGTAATGCCATCCGTGACCTGAAAGCGATAACTGAGAAAGCGGCAGCAGAAAAAGAACTGTCTGACGTGGCATCTATGATTGACAAACTGGCTAAACGTAACGTTATCCACAAGAACAAAGCTGCAAATCTGAAAAGCAAGCTGGCTAAAAAAGTAGCTGCTTTAGCTTAATCTTTTCAGTAACAAATATTTATAGCTCTTCCTCACAAAGGAAGGGCTTTTTGTTTTTCCTGTCACTTTCATAACCTTATTTCTTCTCATGAGTAAGTTATTCACAGCCATAGCACTTATGCTGACTATGGCCGCACAAGCCCAGGACTTCACTACCCGGTTCGAAAAAACCAATGGCCGGGAAACAGCTACCTACCAGGAAGTAATCCGCTACTATCAGCAACTTTCCGCTCGGTACCCTCAACTCAAAATGACCACCATAGGTACCACTGACGCCGGATTTCCCCTTCATCTGATCACCTACTCCCCCTCCCGGGATTTCGACTTCAACAGCCTCCATAAAAAAAATAAACGCATCATACTGATTAACAATGGTATACACCCCGGCGAACCCGACGGTATCGATGCCTCCATGATGCTGCTCCGCGACCTCGCCCAGGGCAAAGCCGTTCTCCCCGATAATATCGTCCTCGCCGTCATCCCCGTCTATAATATCGGTGGCATGCTCAACCGCTCCGCCTTCTACCGGGTAGACCAAAACGGCCCCGATGCCTTCGGATCCAGAGGCAACGGCCAAAACCTGGACCTCAACCGCGACTTCATCAAAGCCGATTCCCGCAACGCCCGCACCTTCCAGCAGATATACCACCTCACAGACCCCGACGTTTTTATCGACAACCACGTCAGTAATGGCGCCGACTATCAACATATCATCACCCTACTGTCTACCCAGTACAATAAACTTGGTGGCCCCATGGGCGATTTCCTCCACAATACCTTCGAACCAGGCCTCTACCAGCTCATGAAAACCAAAGGTTATGACCTCGTTCCCTATGTCAACCACTTCGACGAAACACCCGACAGCGGCTGGGTCGAATTCTCCGACCTGCCCCGCTACTCCTCCGGATATACTACCCTCTTCCATACCTTCGGCTTTGTTCCGGAAACTCATATGCTCAAACCTTATCCACAAAGGGTTAAGGCCACCTACGCTCTGATGCAGTCATTTATTCAGTTCACCAGCGAACACAGCGCCACTATCAAACAACTGCGCGACCAGGCCAAACAAACGACCATCTCTCAAAAAAGTTTCCCGCTTTCCTGGAAGTTCGACATGAACAAATACAGCCTCATCACTTTTAAAGGCTTCACCTCCGGACACAAACCCAGCGATATCTCCGGGCTGCCCCGCCTCTACTACGACCGCAGCAAGCCCTATGAAAAACAGGTAAAGTTCTATAACTACGCCAACGCGGAAAATTATGTGGATAAACCCAAAGCCTACATCATCCCCCAGGGATGGTGGGCAGTCATCGATCTGCTGAAAAATAATAAAGTCAATATGCAACGCCTGCAAAAGGATACCACCATCTATGTGGAAGTATACCATATCGCAGACTTCAAAACCTATCCAAAACCATTCGAAAAACATTACCTGCATACCGACATCAAAGTCTCCAGCAGCCGCGATTCCATCCACTTCCGCAGCGGTGATTACTATATTCCCATGAATCAAACGGCCAACCGCTTCCTCATGGAAACACTGGAACCAACCGCCGGCGACTCCTACTTCGCATGGAACTTCTTTGACGCTATACTCGGACAAAAAGAAGGTTATTCATCTTATGTTTTTGAAGATACCGGTGCCGAATACCTGAAAACTCATCCTGAACTGCAAACCTTGCTGAACAATAAAAAAGCCGCAGATACCGCTTTCGCTAACAACGCCAGCGCACAACTGAGCTTTATTTATAAAAACTCCCCCTACGCAGAACCAGAATACATGCGGTATCCGGTGTATAGAATTTTATAAAAATCCGGATTGGTCAGACAGTGTCTGACCAATTCACGATATAAAAAAACCGTTATTTAAATTGGTCAGCCAATTTAAATAACGGTTTTTAGCAATATAAATTTGTTATGTTAAACCCTTTCCAGCACGATCATCGCGTGCTGTTCTCCATAAAAATGATTATAGAGTAAAATGCGGTTGATAGTAGCCGGTACCTTTTCCAGTGAAGGAAACCACTGGGCAGGAACCTGCTGTGAACGCAGGATATTTGCGCCCAGCCACATACCGAAAGCGCCGGCTGTATCATATTCTCCGCAGAGATGTTTGAATGGCAGCTGCGGAATATTCAGGCGGTCGGCTTGCTGATAATAGTGTTCATAACGGTTGTCTCCGTTTCTGCCAGTTAATATCAAATCAGCACCTTCCGCAAAAGTAGCCAGGGTATCGGCCAGCTTTTCATCGGTAGGTTTATAGAGCAGCTTAAGACCTGTTACTGCTGCGTATTGGTTGTCTGCTGGCGCGGCTGTCAGGGAGAAGAAAACAGCCCCCTCTCCGGCAATACTGCCGGGGGACAGTTGTTCATACAGGCTGCGACTATCAGTGGGCGCCTGTTTCCAGAAACCTATCCGGCTTTTGATATAAAAATGTTCAGCAGTCATTTCTTCAAAAGCGCCGGTGAGGGTATTGGAAGCTCCTTCTGCCAGCAACATCATACTGTCGAGCAATGCGGTTTCAAAAGAAAAACCACGATGCACAAAGGTGTTGTTATAGGCTGTAGCATTGAGCTGCAACGCTACCAGGCCATTGACAGAGTTGTAAGTAGACTGGATAAAAGGGGTGGGATTGAGCGCTGTTTCCTTATACTGCTCTATCTCGCGGATAAATTTTTCGGTATCCTGAAGACTGCCTTTACCGGTGCCTGTTACAATAGGTCCTACGGTATCCAGTCCGCTGTCGCGCACACATTGCAGAGCGGTGGTAAGTCCCATCTTCAGCACACGTGTCATCCGACGCAGGCTGTTGCCCGGGATAAACGGCTTGTAATCAGGTTCAATACAGGGAAGCAGGTTACTGTCTGTATGCACCAGCGGCGCCGAAAAAATATCCCCGTTAAAAGTCTGTTGCGGGGAAATGGCCGCCATTCCTTGTATGTAACACTTAACCTTCATATTTGCTGATCACCAGGGAAGCGTTGTTGCCTCCGAAGCCGAATGAATTTGAAATAACATTATTAACAGAAGCGTCTTCTATCAGCCGCGTTACCGGAGTGATATTAAGTTCTTCCATTTTTTCCGAGAAGTTGAGATTCGGGAATATCAACCCGTTTTGTATGGCCAGTACCGCGAAGATAGCTTCAATAGCACCTGCTGCTGCCAGCGTATGCCCGGTAAAGGGTTTGGTGGAGCTGAACAGTGGCACCTTGCTGCCAAACAGCCGCTCCAGCGCTTTTCCTTCCGACACGTCGTTGTTAAGCGTGGCGGTGCCATGCACATTGATATAATCTACTGCATCTGCTGATCTGCCACTCATAGCCAGCGCCGCTTTCATCGCTTCATAAGCTCCGTCGCCGTCCGGAGAGGGAGAGGTAGGATGAAATGCTTCGTTGGTATTGCAATAGCCGGTCAGTTCCGCCAGTATTCTGCTGTTGTTGGCCCTGGCAAAAGATTCTCCTTCCAATACAAGATAGGCAGCGCCTTCGCCCAGGTTAAGCCCCGTGCGCTGCTGGTCAAAAGGCCGGCAGAACTGCTTATCTACGTTTTTCAACGAGTTGAACCCGTTTAAGGTAAAGCGGGTGAGCGCTTCTGTGCCACCACATATCACCCTGGGCAGCATGCCCTGTTTGATCATGCGGGCGCCAAACATCAATGCGTTCGCAGAGGAGGAACAGGCAGTACTGATGGTGGCAATATACTCACAAAAACCTACGGCATCGGCTATACGTTGGGTACAGTCGGCACAGTCCAGCGTATCAATGTATTGTAGAAAAGTCCCGTCTTTTTCGGGGTTGATGATATCAAAGTATACCTTTTCGGTGTCGCACATACCGCCTACGGTGCTGGCATTGATAAAACCTGTAGGGGCAGATTGTACATCGCTGATACCTGCCTGCTGCAATGCTTCCTTCATGGCCGCCATTCCCAGCAGGGTGGTACGGGTCAATCCTTTACAGGGCGTTGTACCGGCAAGTGTTGCCAGCGATTCGTTGGTATGTTTTACTTCCGCTACCGGCAGCACTTGCCTGTAAATGGTATCAATATAACTGGTAAAACCCAGTCCACTGCGTTGTTGCCGCAATTGCTCCAGGTTTTCAGCTACATTATCACCTATGGCGGTGATCATTCCCATCCCTGTTATAAACACTCTTTCCGCCATATCAGCTGTTTACTTAGGCCCGCTGCCTGGATTGGATAAATTCAGCCATAGACTGCACAGACTGCAGGATTTTACGTCCTTCGCGAGGATCTTCTACTTTAATCTGGTATTGTCTTTCCAGCAATACCATCAGCTCGAGGGAGTCAATACTGTCGAGACCAAGCCCTTCACCAAATAAAGGGGCGTTATCTTCGATATCTTCCGGTTTAGTATCCTGCAGATTTAATGCTTCAATGATCTGCGCTTTGAGTTTACTTTTTAATTCTTCCATAATGTTGTAGGTTTATCACCTGCTGTACCCAACAGGAGATGGCCCATGTGGGGAGTAAAAATACTATTGTTTTGAAAATATTTATTAGTTCATTCTTCGTTTTTCCACATATCCGGCTATAGCCAGCATCACCAATCCGGTGAACACCAGCAGTATTACGTTTTTCCACACATACCCAATACCACCGTTACGAAGGTAAATATCGTTGATAGCATCCAGTCCCCAGCTGAGCGGCGACAGATGTCCCAGGGCCTGCATATTGCCCGGCATCACTTCCAGCGGTATCCATATTCCGCCGATGGCAGACAGGATTACAATAGAGATGGCGCCGAAGTTGAGGGCCTGGTTCGGTGTTTTGAAAAGTGTGCCGATCAGTATACCATAACAGGTGGCTGCCAGCCCTATGCCGGCGGCTACCAGCAAAGTGGCGCCCTGCGCATGTCCCATCACCAGTCTGGGCAGGCCCAGCAATGGCATCAGATAGATACCTACCAGCATCATCAGATAAAACTGCAGTATACAAATGCCTATAAAAAAAGTCATTTTTCCGGCCAGGATAGATAAATAGGAACCTGGTATCAGCTTCATCCTTAAAAGACTACCATCTTCCCTTTCCCGGATCATATTGCCAGCTATCGGAATAACGATAAAAAACATGGCAAAAATGCTCCAGGCCGGTACGTTATGTTGTACGGAATTAGACACTACATCCAGCTGTTTGCCTGTGCCGGTGGCCCGTTCTTTCAAACCTACGGCCTGCAGGCGGATAGGCAGTGTGTCTTCCGGTGTAGCCTGCACATCTTTGTTATGCAGCTGTTGTTTGATCCGGTCCAGCAGCATATCTGTTTCCACCTGGGTCAGGAAGTTGTCCAATGCCTGGTGGATAGCGCCTTTAAAAGCTTTTTTGGCAGCAGGGTCGAAATAAATGACCACGTTGAGTGAGTCGGCACCTTTTTTTACCGGCAGAGAAACGCTCATGCCCATCCGTTTGGTGATATCGTTTACGATGCGGTTGGCATTACTCACTATCGCTCCGGTAGCTCCGGCCGGTACTACAATGCTGATTTTAAAGTGGCCGCTGTTGACCAGTTCTCTTGCCTGTTCTGCCGTCACGGCTTTTCCATCCAATGAATCGATGACGTTGAACTGGCCGCCGGATGCCAGCCCTTCCCGGATATATTTCCCCAGGCGTCCGTGATCATTATCTACTGTCAGTATATCAAACTTTACATCCTGATAGTCTTTGAAGGGCGCGTCCTGTATTAATGCCATCACGGTGATCAGCACCAGCGGCATCACAAACAGGAGCGTAAGTCCCATTTTATCGCGCAACAACAGCTGCCATTCTTTTCTTATGGTAGCCAGTAATCTAAGCATAGCTTTTCTGTCTTTTTATTAATCCCGCAAGGCATGCCCGGTACAATGCAAAAACACATCTTCCAGGTTGCGGCAATCCGGTGTCGCTGCTATCAATGAAGCAGGTTCTCCGTGAAGTATCATTTTGCCTTCGTCCATAATCACCACCTCGTGGCAGAGCGATTGTGCCTCTTCCAACAGGTGTGAAGTGTAGAGGATACTGGCGCCCCGTTCGTTGTAGCTCCGCAAAAATTCCAGGATCATGCTGCGCGACTGTACGTCCACTCCTGCGGTAGGTTCGTCCAGTATCAGCAAATCAGGCTCATGCAGGATGGCAGCAATGATATTGGCTCTGCGTTTCATCCCGCCTGAATATTTATATATTTCCTTATGGGCACTTTTTTCGAGGCCAAAAACCTCCAGATGCTGCATAATCTTTTTCTGCAGCGACTGACCTTTATAACCGTAGAGGTTACCAAAGTATGTCAGGTTTTCCACCGCAGAAAGCTGTGGGAACAATGCTATCTGCTGTGGTACAATACCAATGATCCTTTTGATTTGTTCGCGGTGGGCATCATCCTGTGGCAAGCCATGGATCATTACCTCACCACCATCGGCTTTTACCAGTCCGCACAAAATAGAGATCGTAGTGGTTTTGCCGGCACCATTGGGGCCCAGCAGCCCGCCTATCTTCTTTTCAGGAAAGGCAAACGAAAGCCCTTTCAGCGTTGGTTCTGCTGCTGCCGCGTATGTTTTGGTTAATTCTTTTACTGATATGCTGGCCATTTCACACAATTAAAATCTCACCTGCGCCAGTTTCCTGAAAAACGTTTCTTCTGCTGCCGCACATTGTAACAACATTTCACTCAGCTCACGGTAAGAAACGTTATCAGCGGATCTGCTCTTACATACCCTTCCGGCTGAAAAAGCAAAGTTACGCCAAAGGTCACCCACCTTCGTAAGCTCCCCTGCCAGCAGGCTCAGCTCTTGTTTGTTGAGCAATGTAGCCGCCTCCTGCAGAAAAGCCGCATATACGAAACGGAAACCGGCACCACCGGTACCAATTTCCTCCTGCATCCGGATAACATTACCCAGATAAAGGCCGGCTTTGCGCTCGCCTGCTTTTTCAGGGTAATCCTTTACCCGCTTGGCCAGGAAACGAATACCCTTCACACCAAACATCGGGAAAGGTATCTTCAGCATATAATGACAGGTTTGTTCTATCCCTTCTTTGATCGGTTTTTCGAAAGAAGCTTTATCGGGGACATGTACAGGGTAGTACATTTTTCCCTTAGGGGCAGGGAATCCTTTAGCAAAGCGGGCCTGAGCCAGACTTACAGGATCAATTTCCGTTACGGTATCCATCACCGGATCACTTACCAGGTACTGACCTTCCCGTTTGCCATATACCACCAGGTTGTGGGCATTGAAGTGAAAACGATAGGAAGGAGGAAAGTAAGGCAGATAATAAACACTGGAAAGCAGTCCTACCGGCGTTCCAGTGTCAATTACCTTGTCCAGTGCGGCCATCCCCTTTTCTGGTGTAGAGAATTTAGCCAATTCCATTTTTACGCCCAGGCGCTTGCATACCCGCTGAAAGATAGCTCCCGGCCAGATACGGTAAGTGGTACCAGGCACTCCGTTTACTTTCACAAAAGGAAGGTGGCCAAAAAAGAGACCGGCGCCGATGCCAAAGGCCATCGGCTCACTGATCTGTAAACCGTAGTGCCCCAACAGGTTGGAGATAACGCCACTTTCACAGTGTGCAGTCTGCCTATGACGGAATTGATGGTTGTTCATAATTGTTGGATGTTCACAGAAAATCGCAAAGTTGCAATACAGCAAAGAGTGTCCAATATGTTTCCTTTGCTGCTTTGCAACTTTGCGACTTCTGTGATAATATTATTTTATATGCAGTAAATCTTCTTTACTGATCTTAAATGCATCTGCGTAACGTTGCAGCATCGTGTCGCTGAGGCGCCGGAACACGGCCGGTTTCATATGCCTTTTCACCTGCCACTGGAACTTCCCAACGTAATTGGCCAGCAGGGCCAGGTCCATCAGGCATTTCTCCATGTAATAAGCGACAGGGCTGATTTCACCGGATTGTACCAGCACTTTGGCGGCTGCTACTTTTTCGTTTACTTCATCCCAGGCCTGTGACAGGGCGATGTTTTCCGGTTCCCATCCTGCACTTTGCACCTGTACATAACTACCGGAGTTATCTACCGCATACATAATCTGTTTGAATGTGCCTTCATGGAGGTTATCGCCATCCTGTGGCACTTCGTCTTTTTTCATGAGTGCAGTGTTTTAGAAGTTATCCTTATACAACGGTGATTTGCGCATAAGCATAGGAGAACCGGGCACTTTCTGGTACCATCATGATCACCTTCTGTCCTTTTTTGAAACGACCGGTGTTCATCAGTTCTTCCAGCATCAGGTAAGGAGAAGCCGTACCTACGTTACCTACATTCGCCAGGTTGGTAAACCATTTCTCCAGCGGAATATGAACGCCGAGGCGAGTGATTTCCTCATCAATCTTTAACCGGAAAAATTCGGAAGATAAGTGTGGCAGGAAGAAATCGACCTCATCCAGGTTGATGTTGTGACGTTCTACCAGTTCTTTCCACATCTGTGCGCCGGAAGGCACTATATTTTTGCCGAGAAGGCGGGTATCTTGTTTGAAGGAGAAAACGCTGTGTTGTGCCCATTCTTCCGGTGTCATATCGATCCAGCCTTTGGTGCTGCCATCGGTATTTTTGATCGCGCCGGCATACATGCAGGTTTCCAGATCGTTGGCGTAAGACAGGATCTCTACCCAGTCTACACGCAGTGACAGGCCTTCTTCATTAGGCTTGTCCTGGAACAGGGCCGCACTGGCACCATCAGACAGCATCCAGCGAAGGAAGTCTTTTTCGAAAGCGATGATTGGATTCTCGTCCAGGCTCTTCAGGTTTTCTGCTTCAGGCTGGAACTTCTGTGCCAGCATCCAGGCAGAAAATTTCTCAGAACCGGTACTTACAGCATTGGAGGTGTTACCACAACGGATAGACATCCACGCATATTTAAATGCCTGCATACCCGCGGCACAAGCGCCGGTGGCAGCAATCAGTTCTACCGGCTGGCATTTCAGCAGACCGTGTACCATAGCAGCGTGGTTAGGCAGCAGCTGGTCCGGAGAGGTAGTACCACAGGCGAGCAATTGTAAATTGCTGATAGGATATTTTTCATCAAACAATGCATTCACCGCTGTTGCGGTCATCTCTGCGTTGGAATGGGTGGAGTTGCCTTCTTTGTCCAGAGAATAATAGCGGGTTTTGATTTTGTTGTTGCCCAAAATCTTTAACCGTGCACGGGAAGCTTTTCCGTCTACCATTCCGAGGATGCTCTCCATTTCATCATTTTCAACAGGCTTGTTGGGTAAAAATTTAGATAGCCTGGTAATATAAACTTCCTTCATTTGAAAATAATTCGTCTTTTAAGGCTGCATGCAATACCCATAGTGACGAGCGCTTAGTGCCAGCCTTCCTGCGGTTATAAACATGTTTTGATTTATATACATTTTAAGAGGACGTAAATATAGAATTCTAATCCGAATTACAATTATCACGCCACTACTCATTTTCCTGCAAAGCTAGCGGTTATACGGTAAATCATGAAGTTAGCGTAAACGGATACCTTTATAGTATTCCACCTCCTGTTCCAGCTCATTCCGTTTGAGATTGAGTTTGATCAGGGAAGATATCAGCGTAATGGGGGTTAATACAAAGATTCCTGCCAGCAGCAGCAATCTGTACATCATTACCCTTCCCTGACGGGCAGCGGCTCCTGGTCCTCCTTTAGCACTGATGAATTTCGCCCAGAAGCGGAAAGCGCTGATACCATTGTTTTCCAGCAGTACGAGATTGGGCAACAATTCTACCGCATCCAGCGACATCAGCTGTGGATGCAGCTCTTCCCATTTTTTATTGTCTAATGCCTGGGAAATAGGTGCTGCGAAACGCTTGGAAGTGAGGATCTCATTTTCCTGTACACCCGCCGGTGGCAGAAAGCGGGTTGCTTCTTTTTTTCCTTTGAAAGCCCAGCGAAGAACGGTGATCAGTGAAATCAGGTTGGGTGACTTGTCTACCAGCACTATATTACCTACCAGTTTGGCCCCTGCCTTATGCAGGTATCCTTTCACCTTTTCCTGGGCGTTGAGCCACATGTTACGGCTACCCAGCAGGGTGATTACCGGCTTGCCTTTCAACAGGCGTGCGGCAGCTTCACTTTGCAGGAAAGCGGCGGTAGGCTGGGAAGGAGACAGAAACCAGGGCTGATATGCGAGTAATACCAGGTCGAAATGTGCATTCACATCCACTTCTAATGGCCTGATACCACGCGGCGTTCCCTGTACAGTTTCCGGCATTGTATCGTAAAACTGTTGTTTGCCCCATGGAAAAGGAAACGGTGTTACCGGAACCAATTCTTCGTATGTAATGTCTACACTGTCTGCCAGTGGTCCCAACACATGATCAATGATCCTTTTTAATTGGCCTGTCTGAGTATAGTATACCACCAGGACCTTCGGTCTTTCGTTCATAAAAGGAATAGGAGTTCAACAATTCAAACTGTAAACATACAAAAAAGGAGTTATTATTTATGTCATTTAATGATAATTTGACAGTATGCATTCAGGAGACATGGGGAGTGAGTAGGTGCTAAAGCTGGCTTGTGCCCCAGCCAGATACTGCCTCAGCCGGCTTGTGATGCTGCGGCAGTATCTGGACCAAAGGACTTTAGATTTTTTTCAAAACCAATGTAAATAACTGCAAAAGCGTCTTTAATATGATAATTGAAATGTTAAAAATTTGCAAATTTTAATTTTCTAGATTTTCCGCACGGAGCCGGAACCCGCCACAGAACTGGATACAGAAGGATTACCCTTGTATTTCACATCACCTGAACCAGCAATCTTTGCATCCAATTTCATACTGGCGTGCACATTAGCATCACCGCTGCCGGCTATACTGATTTTAGCTTCTTCAGACAACAGACCATCGCCTACATAATCACCGCTGCCGGCAATGGAAATATTCACGGTACGGGTTTCACCTTCCAGGTACATATTGCCGGAACCAGCAATGGAAGCCTTTACTGCAGGCGCATTAATGGTCCCTTTCAGGTTACCTGAGCCGGACAGGCTGAGCCTCATGTCCTCTTTACTGTTAAACTTGTCCATCAGCTTCATATCGCCGGAACCAGCCAGTGCGATGTCGTCTACTTCCGGAGTGGTCAGGTATACGTTTACCCCTTTCCGTGTGCTGATATTCACATTATTGCGGAAACGTACTTTTAGCCTTCCTCCTTCATCAATCAGCTCCACCAGCGGGGTGATATTATCTTCTGCTTCTATGACCGCATTTTTTTCCGGCCCCTGAGCCAGGTATACGTTCATACTACCTTCTACTTTGATTTTGTGAAACGAGGCCACCTTTCTTTCTTCTTTGATAACATTTCCACTCCCTTTTACATGTTGGCCGATCACATTACAGGCGCTCAGAAAAGTCGTGATGGACACAACGAGTGCCATACAGGACAGCGTAATTTTGGTTTGCATAAGTTTAGATTATAAAAAGAAAGATACAATTAGATTTCCTATTTTCTATTTTCGGGAATCCGAAATTGAAGGAAGGGCTTTATCTTTGCACGACCATGACAGAAAAGATACTTATCCTCGATTTCGGTTCCCAATATACACAGCTGATCGCGCGCAGCATCCGGGAACTGAATGTTTATTGCGAAATCAAACCTTGTCTCCAGCCCATCGCCTGGGACGATTCCATCAAAGGCGTTATCCTGTCCGGCAGCCCTTTCTCTGTAAATGATGAGAAAGCTCCTACCCTGGATATCGCTGCCATTGCTGCGAAAGTACCGGTACTGGGCATCTGCTACGGCGCCCAGCTGATGGCTAAAAACTTCGGTGGTGAAGTAGCCAAAAGCAATATCCGCGAATACGGCCGTGCCTTTATGGAGCACAATGACAAAGAGGAAAAATTATTATACGACGTCTCTACCCGCAGCCAGGTATGGATGAGCCACTCAGATACCATCAAACGTATCCCTGAGAACTTCCAGGTGATCGCTACCACCGAAAACATCCCGGTAGCAGCCTTCAAAAGCACCACCCTGGCCGCTAATCCTATCTTCGGTTTACAGTTCCACCCGGAAGTGACTCACTCCCTGGAAGGTAAACAGATCATCCGCAACTTCCTCGTACATATCTGCAACTGCCTGCAGGACTGGACTCCGGCTGCTTTCGTACAGGAAACTATAGAAAAAATCAAAGCACAGGTAGGCGATAAAAGAGTGGTAATGGCACTGAGCGGTGGCGTAGACTCTACCGTAGCTGCTGAACTGGTACACAAAGCCATCGGCAAAAATCTCTTCTGTATCTTCGTAGATAACGGACTGTTGCGTAAAGATGAATACGAAACAGTACTGGAGTCTTACAAACATATGGGCCTTAACGTAAAAGGTGTTAATGCAAAAGATCTCTTCTACAGCCAGCTCAACGATGTAAGCGATCCGGAGAAAAAACGCAAGATCATCGGCCGCCTCTTCATCGAGGTATTCCAGCATGAGGCTGCACAGCTGACAGACATCGCTTTCCTCGGACAAGGTACCATCTACCCTGACGTAATTGAGTCTGTATCTGTTAATGGTCCTTCCGTAACCATCAAGTCACACCACAACGTAGGCGGACTGCCAGAAAAGATGAATATGCAGCTGGTTGAGCCACTGCGTTTCCTCTTTAAAGATGAAGTACGTCGTGTAGGCCGCGAAATAGGCATTAGCGAAATCTTCCTCGGACGCCATCCTTTCCCCGGACCAGGTCTGGCTATCCGTATCCTCGGTGCTATCACCCCCGAAAAAGTGGCTATGCTCCAGGAAGCAGACGCTATCTACATCGAAGGACTGCGCGAAGCTGGTCTCTACGACAAAGTATGGCAGGCAGGCACCATCCTCCTCCCTGTACAGAGCGTAGGTGTTATGGGTGACGAACGTACTTATGAGTTCACCATAGCTTTAAGGGCCGTTACCTCCACCGATGGTATGACCGCCGACTGGGCACATCTGCCTTATGAATTCCTGGCTAAAATGTCCAACGACATCATCAACCGGGTAAAAGGTATCAACCGCGTGGTGTACGATATCAGCTCCAAACCACCTGCTACCATCGAATGGGAGTAGTTGCATACAAAGAACACGAAGTAGTATAACACTACTGATCGATATTATCGCAGAAAGGCGCAGCGGACTAATCCTCCCTGCGCCTTTCTCCTTATATCCTTCTCCTCATCTCCATAAAAAATCTTCGTTATGGAATACGCCAGTGTTCCCTTACTTGACTTTACACGGAATGATTTTTGTAAATTAGCGCCCATTATGAGCCAAATAATATCTGTAAAAAACCTGCTATCCGGGCTGGCACTGTGTCTGCTGATCTCTGCCTGTTCATCTTCCCGGAAGTCGACGAGCCGCGTTGATGGCCCGCCCCCATCACTGAGTAAACCTACACCGGAAAAGAAACCGGAACCCAAAAAAGAAGAAAAGGCCATTCCTTTCAATGTACCGGCTTTTGCCAGGGAAGTGAAAAAATCCACTTATAATATCGCCTTTTTTGCGCCATTGTACCTCGACTCCGTATTTGCCAACTCCAACGATATTCCCGGCCGCACCATGCCACGTTATGTGCTGCCAGGCCTCGAATTCTATGAAGGCGCCCAGCTGGCACTGGACAGTCTTCAACAACAAGGCTACAGCCTGAAAGTAAATGTGTACGACAGCAAAGGCCGCCAGAGCGTTGCCGCTGTCATCAACAGCAAAGCTCTTGATGCTACCGACCTCATCATCGGCGCTGTCAGCAACCCGGAACTGAAAGAACTGAGCGATTTCGCCAAAAAGAAAGAAATCAACCTCGTTTCTGCCACCTTCCCAAATGATGCCGGTATCACCGACAACCCTTTCCTGTTCATCTCCAACAGCACCCTGAAAACACACTGTGAAGCCATCCAGAACTATATCCAGGATGCCTTCTCCTCTAAAAACATTGTGCTGCTTCGCCGTAATACCGCTTTCGAAAGCCGCCTCGCCGCTGATTTCAAAGCCTCTTACGACAAAATGAACAATCCTAAAAAAACCAGGATCCGCGAAGCTATCTGGAATGATGCCACCACACCGGAAGAAATCTCCAAATATCTGCTCGCCGACAGGCCCAACATCATCATCGTGACCGCCCTCGATGAAGCCGGTGCCAAAAACCTGCTGCGAAAACTCAGCATAGCACACGCCAACTACCCCATGCAGATATTCGGCATGCCTACCTGGGACGTGTTCAAACTCAAAGAACCTGAGTTCAAAGGACTACAGGTGTTCTACTCCTCTCCTTATTTCAACGAAAAAACAGATAACTTCAGCCGTTATATTTTCGATAGTTTCCGCAGAACCTACAAAGCCCGTCCTTCCGACATGGCCTACAAAGGTTTTGATATGACCTATTACTTTGTACGCCTGTTGCACAACAACGGTGTTTATTTCAACAGCGCGGTAGCGTCATCACCAACCGTCATCACCCGCTTCGACTTCCAGCCGGTGTATGTCAAAGAAGGAGAACAAACACCTTCCTACTTTGAAAACAAAAAAATCTTCATCATCCAGAAAGGTGAAAATGCAGATGTAAAAATGAATCAATAACGATTCTACCAACGATATCAGCGGGCCATGGCAGCAGCCATGGCCCGCTTTTTTTATGTATATTCATAACATATGGAACTGCTTCAATTTACCGATAAAGGCATCTGGTGTGCAGCTGGTGATTTTTACATCGATCCCTGGAAACCCGTCAAACGGGCGGTGATCACACATGCGCACTCCGATCATGCACGCCCGGGCAACCAGCACTACCTCTGCCAACAGTCCGGTATCCCGCTGCTGCAGATGCGGCTGGGTGCCGATATTGATGTGCAAGGCATTCCTTATGGCGAAACTATCTATCTGAACGGTGTAAAAATATCTCTGCACCCTGCTGGTCATATGATCGGCTCAGCACAGGTAAGAGTGGAACATGCCGGCGAAGTATGGGTGGCCAGCGGCGATTACAAACTGGAAAACGACGGTATCTGTACTCCTTTTGAACCCGTGCCCTGCCATACTTTTATCACCGAATCTACATTCGGACTGCCTATCTACCGGTGGGAACCTCAACAGCAGCTCCTCGCTCGTATCAGCAACTGGATATACGAAAATCAGCAGGCCGGCAAAACATCGGTCATCACAGCTTACAGCCTGGGCAAAGCCCAGCGGTTGTTATATTACCTGAAAGATAAAGTCCCCCGTATTATGGCGCACGGAGCCATCTCACAGGTCAACGAATTACTGATACAACAGGGATATCCCCTGCCCTCCATAGAAAGAGTGACACCGGAAACACCCAAAACTGCTTTAAAAAACGCGGTAGTCATAGCACCACCATCCGCAGATGATTCCACCTGGATGCGCCGCTTTACACCTTTTTCGCTGGGTGTTTGCAGCGGCTGGATGCAGGTAAGAGGACATATGCGCAGACGTAATGCTGACGCAGGTTTTGCACTCTCAGACCATGCAGACTGGAACGGGCTGCTGGACGCTGTTACCGCTACGGGGGCCTCACAGGTATATGTTACACATGGCTTCAGTAGCGTATTTGCCCGTTATCTCACCGAAAAAGGCATCGCTGCCACTGAAGTCAGCACCAGCTATAGTGATGATGATGAAGAAATAATTCCTAATCCGGAAACCTAACACCGTGCAACAGTTCGCCCAACTCGTCAGATTACTCAGCAACAGCACCAAAACCAACGAAAAGCTGGAGGCGCTCAGCCATTACTTTGCCACCGCCCATCCCAAAGACAAAACCTGGGTGCTCGCCCTCTTCTCGGGCCGGAGGCCCAAGCGCACTGTCAACAGTACCCAGCTGAAAAACTGGTGCATACAAGCTACCAGCCTGCCTGAATGGCTGTTCAACGAATGTTATCTCACAGTAGGTGATCTTGCTGAAACCATCGCCCTGTTGCTTCCACCTTGTACCCAGGCCACCAGCGCGCCGCTTCACTACTGGATGCAACAGCTGCAGCAACTGGAAAAAGCCACGGAAACAGACAAACAACAGTTTATCCTGCATACCTGGGATGCGCTCGACAACGGAGAACGTTTCGTTTTCAACAAACTGATCACCGGTGGTTTTCGTATAGGCGTTTCCCAGAAAATGATGGTCAATGCACTGGCCAAAACCTACGACATCCCCGCCGCTACTTTGTCGCACATGATCAGCGGCTCCTGGAACCCTGGCACTGTCTCCATAGAAGAGCTGCTTCATCAGGGCACCAGCGGCGCAGACGCTTCCCGCCCCTATCCTTTTTACCTCGCCTACGCCCTCGAAGGAGAGCCCGGCGGACTGGGGCCCATAGCCGAATGGCAGGCAGAATGGAAATGGGACGGCATACGTGGTCAGATCATCAAAAGGGAAGGACAGCTGTTTGTATGGTCACGTGGTGAAGAGCTGATCACCGATAAATTTCCTGAATTTGCCCCGCTGGCCGGCACTTTGCCGGATGGTACCGTGATAGACGGTGAAATACTCACCTATGCCGATGGCCGGCCATTGCCCTTCCAGACACTGCAAACACGGATAGGCCGGAAAAATGTTACCCGCAAACAATTACAGGAAGCGCCTGTAGCCTTCCTCAGCTACGACATGCTGGAATGGGAAGGTGCCGACATACGCGAACTACCGCTGATAGAAAGACGCCACCTGCTCGAACAGCTGGTCGGCACACAACAACAACCCGCACTACTGTTATCCCCCGAAGTGACAGCCTCCTCCTGGGATGAGCTGACCACCATCCGGCAACAATCACGCGAAAACAACAGCGAAGGACTCATGCTCAAAAAAAGAAGTGCCCCCTATCAGGTAGGCCGCAAACGCGGGGACTGGTGGAAATGGAAAATAGATCCGTATACTATTGATGCAGTCATGATCTATGCACAGAAAGGACATGGGCGCCGCTCCAACCTCTATACTGACTACACTTTTGCTGTCAGAGATGGCGATCAGCTGGTACCTTTTACCAAAGCTTATTCGGGGTTAACAGACAAGGAAATAGCGGAAGTAGATAACTGGATCAAGCGACATTCGCTGGAGAAATTCGGGCCGGTACGAACCGTACAGCCCCTGCAGGTATTTGAGATAGCCTTCGAAGGTATTGCCGCTTCTAACCGGCACAAATCAGGCGTAGCCCTACGTTTTCCCCGTATCAACCGCTGGCGCCGGGACAAACCTGTAGCAGAAATCAATACCCTCGAAGACCTGAAAACATTATTACAACAAAGCGGAGACACTTCCGCGTAATCCGGGTCAGGAAGGTACCTCCGCATAACGCGCAGCCGTCACTACTTTCTCCCGAAACATAAAACGACATAACTGCAATATGGCCACTACCGCCACGATCACCAATGCTGCCAGACCAGCCCCGTAAATGTCCCATTTATTTACAGTTGCCAGTTGTATCATCAGTCCTACGAGAGACAGCCCCAGTCCGCCCCCCATCGAATTACACGTACCATTAATGCCGGAGGCAAGGCCATGCTGCGTTTCCGGAACTGCCTGTATAGCCAGTATCGTTATAGCCGGAAAAGTCACCGACATCCCCAGGGAATTGATACACAATACCGCACCCAATATGAAAGGCAGCTGCCAGGTAGTAAAATAACTCAGGATAAAAAATACAATGCCCGCCAGCATAAAGCTGCTTCCCAGAATGCCCGTACGCACTACTCCCAGCCGATGGAACAAATGCGGCAACACATATTTAGAAATCACACCAGACAGGATGCTGAAAGGAAACAGCAACAGTCCAGCCTGTGAAGAACTGAAGCCCAATACCTGCTGAAGATACAGTGTCAGTAAAAAAACATACGGCAGGAAAGTGCTGCCCAGCAACAGAGCGCCTATATTACCGGTCATGACACCTTTCAGCCGGAACAGGCTGAAGTCCACTAACGGGGAAGCATGTACGCGTTCTCTTTTAACGAAATAAACAGCTGTGATAATAAACAATACCAGCAGCGCCAGGAAGAAGACCGGATGTTGTGCAATATGTCCCAGATCGTGAATCAGCCAGGCGGCCATCATCATCAGCAGCGTGATCAAGGCCCCGCTCAGCCAGTTGCTATGTTGGGGATGCTCCGTCTTTTCATCACGGGGGATAAACCGGAAAGCCAGAACAACAGCGGTGCCGATCACTGGCACATTGATAAAGAAAACCCATTGCCAGCCCCACCAGGCACTGATCAATCCACCTATGGCCAGCCCGGTAGCAAAGCCTATACCCGCCATCGCACCGAAAATACCGAAAGCACGATTCTTCTCTGCCGGTTCAGTAAAAGTATGACTGATAATAGCCATGGCAGCCGGTATCGCCAATGCTACACCTACCCCCTGCAAAGCACGGCAGCCCAGCAGCCACGCAAATGAGACAGAGAAACCTGCACCCAGGGAAGCCATCACAAACAACAACGCGCCGGTGATAAATATCTTTCTCCTTCCAATAACATCTGCCAGCCGGCCACCCAGCAGTACAAAACCTGCAAAAGCCAGCACATATAAAGTTTGTACCCACTGAATAGCATCCGGACTAAAGTGAAAATACTGTTCCATTCCTGGTAAGGCCATGTTTAATACCGATACATCCAATGCTTCAAAAAAGATGGCCATACATGCCACGGTCAGGATAATTCGCTTTTCCATTATACTAATTTTCGGTACAAACATAAAAATTCAGAATATCTATCAGACAGATTGAATATTTTTGGAACAAATACCTGTTATTTAAATATAAAAAAGATTATTGTTCTAAAAAATAATAAAAATGGACCATAAAAAAGAACAGACCACTGAACACCCTCCGCTGTCATTGGATGAAAAAGATATGGGCATTCTTAAACTCCTGCAGCAGGATGCCAAAATGACGATCAGGGATATTGCCCGTCAGCTGAATCTCAGCACCACACCTGTTTATGAACGTATCCGCAAAATGGAACAAGCCGGCGTTATCAAACAATACGCTGCCATCGTAGATGCCCGGAAGATCAACAAAGGCATGACTGTGCTCTGTTACATCACCCTGAAGGAGCACAATAAAAAATTCGGTAAAAAATTTATTCAGGAAATCATCTCTTTCCAGGAAGTAACGGAATGTCTTAATATCTCCGGTGAATTTGATTTTATGATCAAAGTACAGGTAAAGGATATGGATGAATACCGTGAATTTTATGTGAATAAACTAGGGGAATTAGACAACCTTAGTCATACGCAAAGTATTTTTGTGATCTCTGTTATAAAAGAAACACATCAGGTTGTATATTAGCGGCGGACAGTAATTATTTCCCTAAACCTACCAACCACCTATGTTCAAGCTTTACACATGGCTGTGCATAGCATGCCTTGTATGTTCGATGATGCCTGCGAAGAGTCAGTCAGGCTATTTTGCTCATGCCATCGGTGCCGGTGTATATACCGGCAATAATCATTTTGCAGGTGGCATCGTTTATTCACCGCGGTTCAATTTTGGCATCATTTCCAAACGTTCCACCTTTGCCATCGGTACGCAGTTGGCGTTGGGCGGCAGTTTACACGCGGGCTACAGCCGTAATAGCGGAGGCAACTCCACCAGCATCTTTATGGCCGATGTACCGCTGCTGCTCACCTACAACTATGGTAATTTTGCAACGACCAGTGCACATACCCGGCTGGGAATCTATACCGGCGCGGGTTATGGCTTTCACAACGCTACGCGTTATGTGGAATACTCGGATGAAGAGGAAAGCGCTACCGATCAGGTACACGTGTCTGGCTTGGTGCTCACCACCGGCTGCCGCTTTATGATCGGCCACACTTCCCTTGGCCTGCATTTTACGTATCTGTTCAACAACAATGCGTTCAACCCGGACATATCGGGCATTGGCAGCGCCGGCCTTTCCTACAACATCCATCCGGGTAAGAGAGCACTCGAACACAACTAGCGCTGCTGCGGCTGCATGCTGTCAAAACCTGCGTGAAAGTCGAGATAACTACCCGCAGCCTCTCCCGGTGTATGCACCACCACCATGCTACACACCGGGCGGCGGCTGCGGGATTGGTTTGTTTCAAAAGCGATTCCCAGCTTTTTGTCGTCATATACTTCAATACGACGGGATTTATTGCCGGACACATATACCCGCTGCAAACGCAGGCCAGGATAAGCTTTCCGGATATCAGCCATGGTACTTCCGGCCCCCATTCCCTTTGCCGTTTTAAACTCAGGTGAAGTGACTCTGATTTCTTTTACATACTGTGTGTCCTGTGTGCGCATAGCGGTAAATACTGCCAGCACATGTGCAGAATCCAGGGAGCCGTCTTTTTTCCTGCCATACCACAAACGCCACGCTTTCATCATGGCAGCATCGCCGCCATCCGGCTTTCCCAGCACATCCAGCTGAGGAGCAGGTTCGTTGATGCTGACCATTCCTATCGATACGCCGGGCACTATCAGAAAGGATTCTTTTTGTGCGCTGACAGTTGTGCCGGTCAGCATCATTCCAATAAAAATAAAAAGGTAACGCATATACGCAGGGTTTAGAAAGACCTCTCAAAAACATTGCCACGACTACATTCCAGCATCAACTTATCAGGTATCTTAAAAAAAATCAAAAAAGATAATGTAAGGATTTCCTTAACATTTGCCCGGTTACTTTTACAACCGTAATGCATTACTGTCACAACCTATAGTCGTATTTACATCATCTAATAAACATCTTACTATGAGGAAAACTCTATTGGTGCCGTCGTTTGTCCTGACAGCAGTATTGGGAGCCTATGCCCAGAAAAAAATCAGCTATGGCCTGAAGGGAGGGCTTAACTACTTTAATTATACCGGCAATTTTGACAAATATCGTACTAGCATTTATGGCGGCGGTTTTGCAGAAATAACAATCAGCCAGCGTTGGGCCATGCAACCGGAAGTAGTGTATTACAAAAACAGAGGTTATGGCCTGTTTAATTACGAACGTGCCCAGCACTCAGGTAGTACCTCGTTGGTGAATTCCACCCGGAAAGAGCACTATATCAGCGTTCCTATCATGATCAAATATTACGCTATACCTAAGTTATATATAGAAGCAGGGCCTGAACTGAACTTCCTGATAGAATCTACAGAGCAACAGGATGGCCACCGCTATGGTGTGGCTGACTATTACAACAATGACAGAACAACCCTGAATCTCTCAATGGGTGGGGGTTACCAGTTGCCCTACGGATTTGGTATCAACGCACGGTTTTCCGTTGGCGTACATTCCAAAGGACAGACACCCATAACCTATAACAATACCGGAAAAGTCGGTTTTACCTATACAATTAACCACAAATAGCACGGCCTTCTTCCATTGTTTACTCACGCAAAGGCGTAAATTTTCCCCGTTGTTTTGCTGCTTTGCGCCTTTGCATGAAATTCCCCGAAAATATGTTTACTTTAATTCCATGAATCGTAAACATTTTCTATCCACGCTGATAACTGCCGGTGCTGGCATACCGGCTATGAAAACCCTTGCTGCTGTTGGCATCACAGACACTGATGCTGCCAAACAGCTCCAGGTGCCTCCCTACCTGAAACCCGGGGATATTATCGGTATTACCTGCCCGGCCGGTTACATTAAAAAAGAAGAGATACTACCCTCATTGCGTATCATGGAAAGCTGGGGGTTCAATATTCGTATAGGCCAGACCGTAGGAGCGCGTGATTACAGCTTCGGCGGCACAGATGCCGAAAGAGCAAAAGACATGCAGGCCATGCTGAACGATACCAATGTAAAGGCGATCATGTGTGGCCGCGGAGGATATGGAGCCGCCCGGATTATAGACCAGCTGGACTTCTCCCGCTTTCAGAAAAATCCTAAATGGGTGATCGGATTCAGTGACATTACCGCCCTCCACTGCCATATCAACCGCCACTTTGGTATTGCCACGCTCCACTCCAAAATGTGCAACAGCTTCCCGGACGACTTCAGCAAGGCAGAGCCTATTGTACAAGACACTATCATGTCTATCTATCAGGCACTCACCGGTAAAAAGATGCAGTATACGGCAGCTCCTGATCCCAACAACCGTAAAGGCACTGCACGCGGCATCCTTATTGGCGGCAACCTGTCAGTCATACAAAGTGTGTCCGGCACCGACTCTGAAATAGATACCAACGGTAAAATTCTGTTCCTCGAAGAAGTAGGAGAATATCTGTACAACCTGGACCGTATGCTGAACACTATCCAGCGTTCCCACAAGTTCGACAACCTCGCAGGTTTGATCATCGGCGGCTTCAACAGACTGAAGCCCGACGATCCGGGCGAAGAATTTGGCCGTACCGTATACGATATGGTAAAGGAAAAAGTCAAAAACTTTAAATACCCGGTATGCTTCAACTTCCCGGTAGGACACCAGAAAAACAACTATGCCCTCAAATGTGGTATGATGCACACGCTTACCGTAGCCGATGATAAAGTAACACTGAAAGAATAACTATTTCACCAGGAAAGTAATGATAAACAAACAGGCCAGCACATACATCACCGGGCTGATCTGTTTGTACTGTCCGGTCAGCACTTTCAGCAACACATAAGACAACATACCAAACACAATTCCTTCTGCAATACTGTAGGTATAAGGCATCATCACTATGGCGAGAAAGGCTGGTATCGCCTCTGTCACATCATTAAAATCAATTTTTACCACAGCGCCCATCATCAGCATGCCTACGATAATCAACGCCGGCGCGGTAGCAGCCTGTGGTATCATAGCAAACACCGGTGCAAAAAAGAGCGCCAGCAAAAACATGATAGCCACTGTAAAAGCGGTGAGTCCTGTTTTACCACCTGCAGCAATGCCACTGGCGCTTTCTACATAAGCTGTCACTACACTGGTACCCAGCAGACCCGCAGCGGTAGTACCCACCGCATCGGCCATCAGCGCCTGTTTGGCCCGGGGCAAGCGTCCTTTTTCGTCCAGCAAGCCGGCTTTATTACATAACCCAATCAGGGTGCCTACAGTATCAAAGAGGTTAACCATCAGCAAGGTGAATAAGATCATCACCATATCGAGGCTGAATATTTTATCAAATTGCAGTTTGAAGGCAATAGGTGCTAAAGAAGGTGGCAGGCTTACCAGATGCCCTTCGGGCAGATGGGTGATGCCCAGCGGGATACCAATTACAGTCGCTGCCAGGATGCCGATCAGCAATGACGCATTTACCTTGCGGTACATCAGCACAGCACTTACAATCAGCCCTATTAATGCAATCAACGGCCCTATACTGGTGATATTGCCCATTTTCAGGATCACACCGCCCAGTTTGCCTTCACCTACGTGCCGCATACCGGTTTCGATAATACCGGCATTGGCCATACCTATCAATGCTATCAACAGCCCTATCCCTACAGAGATAGCGTGTTTGAGGTTTTCAGGGATACTATTGATGATCGCTTCCCGTATCCGGAACATCGACAATAGGATAAAAATAAGTCCTTCCAGGAAAACGGCTGTCAGCGCAAACTGCCAGCTATAGCCCATCCCCGCTACAATTGTATACGCAAAAAAAGCGTTCAGTCCCATACCGGGCGCTACACCAATAGGCAGCCGTGCATACAGCGCCATTACCAGTGTGCCGATAGCTGCCGCCAGTGCGGTAGCGGTAATGAGAGCATGAAAATCCATTCCTGTACTCGACAGAATACTGGGATTGACGGCCAGAATATAAGCCATCGTGGAAAAGGTGGTCAATCCGGCAAGGACTTCTTTCTTAACAGTTGTATTGTTTTCGGAGAGCTTGAAAAATTTTGCGAGCATGCTGCAAAAATAAGCGATTCGGGATTTATCATTTTATGCTAATTTCATTCCATGCAACAACACACGCGCGGATGGAAAGTGATAACCGGATGGCTGGCGGATAAGGAACTGAAGCCTTTCAAATTTCAGGAAGATGCCTGGACTGCTTATCTGCAGGGCCTTTCGGGGATAGTGAACGCACCTACTGGCTTTGGCAAAACCTTCTCGCTCTTTCTGGGTGCTGTGATCGCCTGGATCGATGCCCATCCCAAAGACTATCAGCAAAAAACAAAAAACGGACTGCAGCTGCTGTGGATAACTCCGCTCCGTGCACTGGCCAAAGACCTGGGAAGGGCTATGGAAGAGGTATTGCGGGAACTGGACCTTCCCTGGCAGGTAGGCATCCGCAGTGGTGATACACCCCTGGCCGCCCGTGCCCAGCAGAAAAAACAGATGCCTGAAGTGCTGATCATCACCCCCGAAAGCCTGCATCTGCTGCTGGCTCAGAAAGAATATCCCGCTGTGTTCAAACAACTGCATACCGTTGTTATAGACGAGTGGCATGAGCTGATCGGCAGCAAACGCGGCGTGATGGTGGAACTCGCACTGAGCCGCTTACGCGGGCTATCACAAACCACCGGCAAACACTCTCTCAAAATATGGGGCATATCCGCTACTATCGGCAACCTCGACGAAGCTCTGGAAGTCTTGCTGGGCCCCTATCACCAGCAGGGGCTTATTATCCGCGCCAATCTCAAAAAAAATATCTCCCTGCAAAGTGTAATCCCTCATGAGATAGAAAATTATCCATGGGCCGGACACCTTGGCATACGTATGCTGCCACAGGCTTTGCCGATTATAGAAGATAGCCAGACCACCCTGCTCTTTACCAATACCCGGTCCCAATCGGAAATATGGTACCAGTCACTGCTGAAATATGATCCCATGCTGGCAGGCGCGCTGGCACTGCACCACGGCTCCATCGACATGGAACTGCGCATATGGGTGGAAGAAGCCCTGCACAACGGTATTCTCAAAGCGGTGGTATGTACTGCCAGCCTTGACCTGGGGGTGGACTTCCGGCCGGTGGACAGCGTTATACAGGTGGGCAGCCCCAAAGGTGTGGCCCGCTTCCTGCAAAGGGCCGGCCGTAGCGGACACCAGCCTGGCGCCATCAGCAAAATATTTTTTCTGCCTACCCATGCACTCGAACTGGTAGAGGCCGCAGCCTTAAAAACAGCCATGGAAGAGGAACTGATAGAAAGCAGGATGCCCGTGTTGCTGGCTTATGATGTGCTACTGCAATACCTCATGACGCTCGCCGTATCGGATGGTTTTAATGCACCGGAGATATATGAAGAAGTCCGTCAAACCTTCTGTTACCAACATCTTACACCGGATGAATGGCAGTGGATACTCGCCTTCCTGACTACTGGCGGTGAAGCTCTCGGCAGTTACGACGAGTTCAGAAAACTGGAAAGACAGGGCGACCACTATTACTGCAAAAGCCGTATGCTGGCCATGCGGCACCGGCTGCATATCGGTACCATTGTGAGCGATGCCATGCTGAAAGTGAAGTTTATGAGTGGTGGATATGTAGGTGTGATTGAAGAAAGTTTTATCTCACGCCTCTCGCCGGGAGACAGTTTCACGCTGGCTGGCCGTAACCTTGAGTTTGTGCTTATCAAGGATATGACGGTGCTGGTACGTAAGTCCAACGCCAAACGTACGATCGTGCCCAGTTATCAGGGAGGCCGTATACCTTTGTCGTCCAACCTGGGCCGTATGCTGCGCCGAAAGTTCAACGAGGCGTTGTCCCGCCGGACAAAAGACCCTGAACTGATAGCCCTGCAACCGCTGTTCAACAGGCAGGAAGAGCTTTCCCATATCCCTAAGGATAATGAACTGCTGATAGAAAAAATCAACACCAAAGATGGTTACCATCTTTTTGTATATCCTTTTGAAGGGCGATTGGTACATGAAGTGATGGCCGCACTGCTGGCCTATCGTATCAGTCGTATCCAGCCTATCACTTTCTCTATCGCCATGAATGACTATGGCTTTGAGCTGCTATCAGACCAGCCTATCCCGCTTACCGAAGACAATGCCAAAGCACTGTTCACTACCGACAACCTGCTTACAGAGCTGCAAACCAGTGTGAATGCCACTGAAATGGCGCGCCGTAAATTCCGGGACATTGCTGTCATCGCCGGGCTGATATTCCAGGGCTTCCCCGGTAAACACAAGGCCAACCGTCACTTACAGGCATCTGCCTCCCTGCTCTTTAATGTATTTAAGGATTACGACCCGGAGAACCTTCTGCTGAAGCAGGCTTTTAACGAAGCATTTTTTTATCAGATGGAAGAAGCCCGTTTGCGGGAGACGCTGGAACGTATTGCAGACAGCAAAATCGTTATCACCCAGCCGGAGAAGCTCACCCCTTTCTGCTTCCCCATCAAGGTAGACAGCCTGCGTGACACCATGACCAGCGAAAAACTGGAAGACCGTATCAAAAAATTGATTGCAGTCAACGGCTAAGAATTAATAATTTGCAGCCCATGCAACAAATGGATACAGCGGGGAAGGAAATATTCCGGTTCAAAGAGCAGCATTGGCATTTATTACCCGAGAAGGCTATTTTCTGGGAAGAAGAAAAAACACTGATACTGTCAGATCTGCACCTGGGCAAATCGGCTCATTTTCGGAAAGCTGGTATTGCAGTGCCGGCGGGCATTATGCAGGAAGACCTGTTCCGGCTTCAACAGCTGATTACCAGCTATCTGCCCGTACGTATCATCATTGTAGGAGATATGTTCCACAGCCGGCATAACAACGAGGTACAGTATTTCAAGATATGGCGTGGTCAGTTTCCCCATATTCGTTTTGATCTGGTGCTGGGTAATCATGATATTATGGAAGAAGAGATATATAGTGAATTGCAGCTGGATGTATATGACACCCTGACTATCCGGGACATTCATTTTGTACACGAGCCTTGTGAAGACAGCAATGGCTACCGGTATACCTTTTCCGGTCACCTGCATCCTGGTGTGGTGATGGCCGGCCCTGCCAAACAACGGTTACGTTTACCCTGCTTCTATTTTGGTCTGCATTGCGGCATTTTACCCGCTTTTGGCGACTTTACCGGTCTGGCTACCCTGAACCCTTCTCCTGGGGAAACCGTGTTTGTAATCGCCGGAAAATCGATTATACGGACACATTAAGGCTGCATCATGAAAATTGCTTATCACGACATATATACCCATCCGTTGCCGGCAGACCATCGTTTTCCGATGGTGAAATACGAGCTGATACCCGCCCAGCTGCTGCGGGAAGGCGTTATCGTTGCCGAACAGCTGTTTGCGCCTCTTCCGGCCACAGCGGAAACTATACTGAGCACCCATGACCTTTCCTGGTGGGAGAAACTCAGAGACCAGACCTTATCGGATAAAGAACAGCGTCATATAGGCTTCCGGCAATCGCCCCTGCTCACCCAGCGGGAAATCGTTATCGCCCAGGGCACCATCGATATCGCCTTGCACGCCCTGGACCACGGTATCGGATTCAACGTGGCCGGCGGTACCCATCACGCCTTTGCCGACCATGGTGAAGGTTTCTGCCTGCTCAACGATTTCGGCATCGCTGCCAATTATCTGTTACAGCAGAAGAAAGCCAAAAAGATACTGGTAACAGATCTCGACGTACACCAGGGCAACGGCACCGCTGCCCTGTTTACCGGCAATGAAAAGGTGTTCACCTTCAGCATGCATGGCGCTCATAACTATCCTTTCCACAAAGAAACTTCAGACCTCGATATCCCACTGCCCGATGGAATGACCACCGGCCCTTATCTGCAGCTGCTGGAAGAAACCCTGCCACGGCTGATAGATCAGGTAAAACCCGATATTGTGTTTTACCTGTCAGGAGTAGATATCCTGGAAACAGACCGGTTCGGTAAGCTCAAGGTCACCCCTGCAGGCTGCCTGCAGCGGGATGAATTTGTTTTCAGCCTGCTGTATAAGCATAGCATACCCTGCGCCGTAGCCATGGGCGGCGGTTATTCTACCCGTATCAGCGACATTGTAAATGCACACTGTAATACCTTTAAAGCCGGACTGGATATTTATGGCAGCTAGATGATCCTGCCATCCTTCATGAGCAGCTGACGGTCGCTGAGCGGCGCCAGTTCTTCGTTGTGGGTAACGATGATAAAAGTTTGTTTAAACTGGTCCCTGAGTTGAAGGAACATATTATGAAGCTCCCTGGCATTATGGGAGTCGAGGTTGCCGGTAGGTTCATCGGCCATCACTACATCAGGATTATTGATCAGGGCCCTTGCTACAGCCACGCGCTGCTGTTCGCCGCCGGATAAGGCATTGGGCTTGTGTTCCAGGCGATGCCCGAGGCCCAGGGTGGTAAGCAGGAAGGCCGCTTTTTCCTTTACTTCGTTTTTCCGTGTACCGGCTATAAAACCGGGAATACATACATTTTCCAGAGCATTGAATTCCGGCAGCAGGTGGTGGAACTGAAAAATAAAGCCAATATGGCGGTTCCGGAAATCAGCCAGTGCATTACCGCTTAAACCCGTCAGATTGACATCATTGAGCCAGATCTCTCCCTGGGTGGGTGTTTCCAATGTTCCGAGGATATGCAGCAGCGTACTCTTGCCAGCGCCGGAAGATCCAACGATAGTCACAATCTCACCCTTATTGACTGTAATATCTACTCCCTTGAGAATGGGCAAGTTGGAATAATTTTTGGTAACATTGCGAGCGGTTAGCATAACCCAAAGAAAAGGTAAATAACCGATAAAATAGTAAAAGTTGTTTATTTCAAATTAAATAATACTTTTGCGAAAAATTAAAAAATAAAAATTTTAATACGATGTACTGGACATTAGAATTAGCTTCATACCTGGAGGACGCTCCATGGCCAGCTACTAAAGATGAACTTATTGATTACGCCATTCGTTCCGGTGCACCGATCGAAGTAATCGAGAATTTACAGGAGCTGGAGGATGAGGGAGAAATTTATGAGGGGATTGAAGATATCTGGTCTGACTATCCGTCACAGGACGACTTCTTCTTTAATGAAGATGAATATTAGACCCTGATTGTACTACAGATAGTACTCCCGGCGTTCTGCCTGATAAAAAAAATTAAGCCGTTACCACAAGGTAACGGCTTTTTTAATATCGAATGATTTCAACTATTTCTCCAGTTGTTCCATAATAGCACTGGATACACCAGTGAAGGAGAATCCGCCATCATGATAGAGGTTCTGCATGGTCACCATTCTGGTCATGTCTGAGAACAGAGTTACCACGTAGTCAGCGCAATGGTCGGCAGTAGCATTACCCAGCGGACTCATTTTGTCTGCATAACCAATAAAGCCACCGAAACCTTTTACACCACCGCCGGCAGTAGTAGGGGTTGGAGACTGAGATACGGTGTTCACGCGTACTTTATTTTTCACACCATAGTGGTAGCCGAAGCTGCGGGCAACGGATTCCAGCATAGCTTTGGCATCAGCCATTTCGCTGTAGTCAGGGAAGGCACGTTGTGCTGCGATGTAAGTGAGTGCTACTACAGAACCCCACTCGCTGATAGCATCCATCTGGTATGCTGTCTGCAGTACACGGTGTAAGGACAGGGCGGAGATATTCGTCGTTTTCAGCGAGAAGTCATAGTCCAGATCAGTATAGGACTTTCCTTTACGCATGTTCAGGCTCATGCCAACAGAATGCAGTACAAAATCTATTTTACCGCCAAAATGCTCCATGGATTTGGTAAAAAGATTTTTCAGGTCATCCGTGATGGTTACGTCTGCCGGAATAACAGGGGCCTTGCAGATTTCAGCCAGTTTGTTGATCTCACCCATACGCAGAGCAACAGGTGCGTTTGTAAGCACTATTTCAGCGCCTTCTTCCACACAACGGAGCGCTGTTCTCCAAGCCAGTGACTTTTCGTCCAGTGCACCAAAGATGATACCTTTCTTTCCTTTTAATAAGTTATGAGCCATTTGGTCAAAATTAATTTCGGCAAAAATAGTCGTTATAGTTGAAAAAAAAAGTTATTGCTTCCTATCCCCGGCTTTTTAGGATTCCCGGACAGGAAGCAATAACGGTTACGCATGTGTTATCTTACCATTTCGCGGGCATTTTCGAGGGCAGCGGCGGTAGGCCTTTCTCCACTCAGCATCTGCGCGATCTTGTCTATTCTTTCTTCCATAGACAACAGCCTTACACTGGTTGTTACTTTTTCAGCTTTGGCATCTTTATACACAAAATAGTGGGCATCTGCTTTACCTGCTATCTGCGGCTGGTGCGTGATACAGATGATCTGATGCGCTCTCGCCAGGTCTTTCAGAATAACACCTACCTGCCTTGCAGCTTCTCCGGAGATACCGGTATCGATCTCGTCGAAGATAAGCGTAGGCAGCGCTACAGACTGTGCTACCAATGATTTGATGCACAACATCAGACGGCTCAGCTCACCCCCGGAGGCTACTTTACCTACCGGCGCAAACTGATTGCTCTTGTTGGCATCAAACAGGAACTCAATCGTATCCTGACCATAAGGATTCAGTTCACCTTGTACAATATCCACTTTCAGGCGCGCATTGGGCATGCCCACCTGTGCCAGCAGAGCATTTACTTTTAGCTCAAAAGGAGCCGACTGTTCCTGTCTTGCTTCCGTGATAACAGCAGCATCTTTCAACAGCAGCTCATGCAACTGGGCTTGTTCTCTTTCCAGTGAAGCCAGCTGTTCATCAAGATTCAATACACTGTCTACTTTAACAGACAACGCGTCTTTAATGGCCAGCAACTCATCGGTGGTTTGTACCCCGTGTTTCTTGAAAAGGCGGTATCCCAGTGCCATACGGTCATTCACCAGTTCAATACGTTGTGCATCGTATTGTACCTGGTCGTTGATCCTTTCCACATCACCGGCGATGTCCTGCAGTTCAAGATAGGCAGAAAGCATTCTTTCAGCTACAGCAGGCATGTCTTTGTGGAAGGCTGCAATGTTTTGCAGGGAAGACTGTAATTGTTTAAGCTGCTGCAACAGCGGCTGCTCATCTTCTTTCAGTTGAAAATATACCCTGTTCAGAGAGTTCTTGATCTCTTCTGCATGAGTAAGCAGTTGCAGCTCATTATCCAGGTCTTCCACTTCGTTGGGACTGAAATCCGCTTCCAGCAGCTCATCCAGCAGGAACTTATTATAGTCCAGCTCTTTGTTGGCCTGGTCACGGTCGTCTACCAGTTGTTTATATTTTTTCTGTACCTGCAGGTATTGCTGGTACACGTTGTTGTATTGTTGGAGGATGGCGGGTTTGTTGACCAGCGCATCTATTACTTCCCGCTGGAAATCGGAGTTGCCCAATTCCAGGGTATCAAACTGCTGATGGAGATCTACCAGGCAGGCCGCCAGTTCAGACAGTTGGGATATGTTGACAGGAGTATCATTTACAAAAGCTCTTGATTTGCCAGAGGCGCTGATTTCGCGGCGGATGATCAGCTGTTCTTCCAGGTCCAGTTCATGGCGTTCGAAGAAGGAGGCCACTTGTGATTTTTTCACTTTGAAGAATCCTTCGATCACACATTTGCCTGTTTTATCGAACAGCACACCAGGGTCTGCACGTTCTCCCAGAATCATGGAGAGTGCGCCTAGCAGGATAGATTTACCGGCGCCGGTTTCGCCGGTGATTACATTGAGATTGCCAGAAAAGTCCACTTCCAGGTGGTCAATGATGGCGTAGTTTTTAATGATTAGTCGCTGTAACATAAGTCAGGAAATAACTTGAATCACAATTTTTCTCCCTCATCAACTGCCGTTTACACGTTGTATGCCTGCTTTTGCCCGTTGGTCAAGGGAGTTTTTATAATCGTGGCCTTTCATGTCCAGACATTGCTGGTAACATTGAACGGCTTTGGTTTTATCTTTTCTTTTTTCGTAAATATAACCTAATTGCAGGGAAGCTCTCGCAGCATAATATTCCTGCCGGTTGGCTCCTACTTTTATGGTTACTTCATACATCACAATCGCTTTGTCGTCTTGTCCGCTTTCATCATAGATACGGCCCAGGCGATAGGCGTATTCCAGTTTGTCTTCCATGGCCGGGAAATCGGCTGCTTTTCTAGTCAGCAGTAATTTCAGGGCTTCACTGAAAAAACCACCATCGCTCAGCAGTCTGACTTTCAGCAGGAAGGGGTTGGGCCATTTGCCGTTCTCCGCTTCCTTGAGGGCCTGTTTGTCTGCATCTGTTTCTGTCCCACCTTTTGTTAGGATCATGTTCCGGTATTTGTTGGCCAGTGCCTGGTTGCCTTCCAGGTAATAGTACCAGCTTAACCGCTGCAGACACTCCTTGATATAGAACTTGCCTTTAAAGTTATTGATAAACCGCTCGAGATACACATGGGCATCATTGTCGAGCCGGGTCAGTTTCAGCAGACCGTATACGTAGTTATAATATTCGATATCTGCGTATTCGTTGCTGTCATGCTTCTCTTCCAGTACTCTGATACCATTGGCGGCTTTCTGGTTGTTTAAAGACAGATTTGCCACCATCAGTGCATAGAGATAGTTTGATTTGGTGTCCAGCTGCTTTCTTTGCAGAAACTCCCAGGTTTCTTCCGGTTTATTCACAATAAAAAGCATCAGGTAACAATAGTAATAATAGGATTCCTCTCTGAGTAATCTGGCTTCCGGCGCATTGCTTTCGATAAAGGCATTCACATTACTCATTCCATCCCGGATACTGCCTTTCAGTCCGAGGATATTGGTAATCCACTTATACCCTTCAGGGATGGTGCCGAATACTGTTTGCATAGTACCCAGCAACAGTTTGTTGGGCATAAAATCCGGGAACCGGCGCTGATTCTCCTTGAGTGTCATATACGCCTTTCGGATCTCCCAGGTAGCATCCCATTTTTCATTGAACTTGATTTTGATCATCGCCCATTGAAACTTGATGGCTGCCTGCGTATACAGATAGTAAGGAGAGTCCGGCGATCCCTCCAGCATCTTGTCCAGCCTGATGCCCCGCATCCCTCTTTTTCTGGCATATTCGCCTGCATCTTCATTGAAAAACAAGGGAAAAAAATCCGCATAGTTATCCAGAAAGTAAGGGATCAGGTTATCGGGATTTTCTTTTTTCTCTTCCTCCAGTAATGTTCTTCCCGCATTTAACCGTAGTTGCATGATCGCTTCGTAGGCCTGCTCACAACGGCTGTTGAAATCATATACTTTCTGTCTGGCGCTAACTGTTAACCCTGTACTCAACAAAAGGATCAAAGAAAAAATAATACGCATAAGGGCAAAATTCCTGGAATAATCACCAAATCTCACACAACAATTTCACAAATCCCAAATTAACAATTCACATTTTTTAAAGTTGCATTGCCCATCCAATTTCCTGCCACAAATTAAAAGAACTACTACGCAGACTAACTGCGTATGGTAACTGGGGACAAAGCTAACATATTTAGTAAAACAAAGCTAAATAAATTAGTATATTTTTATAACGGGAAGGGCTAAACGAAAGAAAGGGCATCCGGAGATGCCCTTTCCAATAATGTATACGCTTTAAAATCAGATCGTAACGGTAGCTTCGAGGTCGTTATCCACCAGGATACGGCCACAGTGCTCACATACGATGATTTTTTTATGCTGACGGATCTCTGCCTGACGCTGAGGAGGAATAGCGTTGTAGCAACCACCGCAGGAATCACGCTCTACAGTTACCACAGCCAGACCGTTACGGTAGTTCTTGCGGATTTTTTCGTAGGCGGCCAGTAAACGAGGGTCTACCTTGGTTTTTGCGTCTTCACTCTCCTTACGGTAAGCTTTTTCTTCCTTGTCAGTTTCAGCAACGATCTTTTCCAGTTCTGATTTTTTATGTTTCAGATTGGATTCTTTATCAGCGATAGCCTTTTTAGCTACTTCCAGCGTCCGGGACTTCTCTTTTATTTCTTCGTTTGCGTCTTTGATATGCTTTTCGGCCAGTTTGATTTCCAGTGACTGCATCTCCATTTCTTTGGTGATCGCCTCAAACTCGCGGTTGTTCTTCACATTATCCTGCTGTTTCTCATACTTCTTGATCAGCGCTTCGGCATCCTTGATAGCAGTTTTCTTGCTGGCAACGAAGTCCTGGATACCTTTAATCTCATTTTCAATATGAGACTGACGTGTATTCAACCCTTCGATCTCGTCTTCCAGGTCTTTCACTTCAATCGGCAACTCCCCCTTCAACACCTGGATTCCATCCAGTTTGGAATCGATCTTCTGCAGCCTGAGCACAGATGCTAATTTTTCCTCAACGGAGTATTCTTTTACGGTAGCCATGTATTATAAATAATTTACCGGGTTTGTTTTAATCGTAGATTTAAGAGGCGCAAAATTACGGAATTTTTCAGTCAATATATGATAAAATAATTCAACAGTAAACTGCTCACTCTCAAAATGTCCGATATCTGCTATAACTATTTGATTATCAGCGTCAAAAAATTCATGATACTTAAAATCCGCGGAAATATAGGCATCCGCCCCCGCCGCAATAGCCCGCTTCAACAGGAAACTGCCCGCTCCCCCGCACAAAGCCACTTTCTTCACCGGACGGCCCCTCAAAGGCGTATACCGTACACATCCTGTCCGGAACTGCCCTTTGACCCACTGCAGAAATTCAAGCTCATCCATCGGTTCAGGCAACTCGCCCACCAGCCCGGACCCTACCTCCTGGTAGGCATTATCCAGCGTCACCACATCATAGGCCACCTCCTCATAAGGATGGCTGGCCAATAATGCCTGCAAAATCCTGGATTCCAAATATACCGGAAAAATCACTTCCAACTTTATTTCTGCCTCAAAATGTCTTTCCCCGGGCGTACCTACATAAGGATGGGTACCGGCAGCCCCCTTGAAAGTGCCCTCTCCTGCTGCATTAAAGCTGCATTCACTGTAGTTGCCGATATGACCGGCACCGGCAGTAAACAGGGCCTCCCTCACCTTTTCCACATCCGCCTGCGGCACAAATGTGTATAACTTTTTCAGCAACCCACTCTTGGGCTGCAACACCCGGCGCTGCTCCAATCCCAACATATCAGCCATCTGCGCACATACCCCGTTCCGCACGTTATCCAGGTTGGTATGCGCCGCATATACCGCAATATCATGCTTGATAGCTTTGATCGCCACCCGCTCTACATAAGAACGCCCGTTGATCTTCTTCAGCCCCCCGAAAACAATCGGATGATGCGCCACCACCAGATTACATCCCCTGGCTATGGCCTCATCTATCACTTCTTCGGTAGCATCCAGCGTCAGCAACACATTCGTCACCTCCCACGAAGCATCCCCGAAAATAAGGCCCGCATTATCGTAACTTTCCTGGTACGGCAAAGGCGCATACGCCTCCAGCACCTGCATAATCTCTTTTATCTTCATAACAAAGAATTTGACTGTTCCTTCACGCCATCCTGTACATTTGTAAAAAACACAGTTATGACAGGAAGCAAATCTACGGCAGAACAATATACCCGGTACAAATTAAAGATGCAAAAAATTGCAGACGTAAAAAATGCCATGGCCGTATTGGGCTGGGACCAGGAAACCTACCTGCCCGAAAAAGGCGCCGCCTTCAGAGGCCAGCAGCTCACCACTCTCAGCACCATCGCCCACGAACTCTTTACTGAAGAAGACCTGGGCACCCTCCTCCATGAACTGCACAACCACAGCGACCTCGACGCCCTCCAGCAAAAAAACATCGCCCTCTCCCTGGAAGACTACGAAAAAAATAAAAAATATCCTGCCGCTTTTGTGGCCGAAATGTCACAAACCACCAATGAATGTTATCACGCCTGGATCAAGGCACGCAAAGCCAATGACTACACCATCTTTGCACCTGCCCTCTCCAAAATGATAACACTCAAAAAACAGGAGACCGCCATCCTGGGCTATGAAGGCCATCCTTACAACGCCCTGCTCAACGAATACGAAACAGGCGCCACCACCACCATGCTGGACTCCATTTTCGAAGATGTGAAAAAAGCACTCTCTCCATTACTCGCAAAAATTGAAGCCCGCCCACAGGTGGACAAAGACTTCCTGCTCAAACACTACGATCGCGATAACCAATGGAAACTGGGCATAGACCTCCTCAGAGACATGGGCTACGACCTCCAGGCCGGCAGACAGGACATCTCCGAACATCCGTTCACCACCAGCTTCAACCCCCTCGATGTAAGGGTCACTACCCGCATCGATGAAAATGATTTTGGTAACATGACCTGGAGCTGTATCCACGAAGGCGGACACGCCCTCTACGAACAGGGCCTGCCTACCGACCAATACGGCCTCCCCTGCGGAGAAGCCACCAGCCTGGGCATCCACGAATCACAGTCCCGACTCTGGGAAAACAACGTCGGCCGTAGCCTCCAATTCTGGAAACATCACTACCCACGCCTGCAGCTGCAGTTCTCCGACAACCTCGCTGCTGTACCACTCAACAGTTTCTATCAGGCCATCAATCAGGTAAGGCCATCCCTCATCCGCACTGAAGCCGATGAACTGACCTACCATTTCCATATCATGATCCGTTATGAGATCGAAAAAGGCCTCATGGACGGCAGCATCTCTGCCAATGATCTGCAACATACCTGGAACGAATACTACCGTCAATACCTGCACGTAACCGTGCCAGATGATGTACACGGCGTATTACAGGATATCCACTGGTCACATGGCAGCTTCGGATACTTCCCTACCTACTCCCTGGGAAGCTTCTACGCCGCCCAGTTTTTTACCACTGCACAAAAGCAGGTGCCAGGCCTCGACGATGCCATCGCCACCGGCAACTACCACCCGCTCCTCGAATGGCTGCGCAGCAACATCCATCCCTTCGGCCGCTTCTACACCTCCGGCGAACTTTGTAAAAAAGTAACAGGGAAAGAACTGCAGTTCAGCTACTTCATGGACTACGCAGAAAAAAAATATGCATCCATCTACAATCACTAATGATCATTCATAAAACAGAGAGGCCCAACAGCAAACAATGCTGTTGGGCCTCTCCTTTCTTTCTCTATTTCTACTACTTAACCGTGATAAACCTGGTCTGTGAAATCATAGCCATCTCCCCTTTCTCTGTACGCACATAAACACGAAGGCTATACGATTTTGATCCCGCAGGCAACTTGCTCAGCTTCATGTTAATATTACCGGAATAGATATTGGTATTGGGATAGGAAGCAGGTGTCAGTGTAGTGGCAACACTGTTATTACCGTTTGCAGCTGCAGCCGATTCATTCCAGCTGTTGAAATGCACGCTGTCCACCATTTTGGCAGCACCGGATACCGGTACATCATACCAGGCATAATCCAACGCACCAGGATTAGCTTTGGTGAGCGCACCTCCAAAAGTCACCTGTATCACATCTGTGGTAGCAAAAGGCCCTACCTGTCGCAAAAGCCCTACACTGGTCACTTCTACTGTAGGTAATGCTTTCTCCAGTTCTTCCTTAACGAAGTCATTGTTTTTGGTACAGGAAGTCAACACCAAAAGCAGATATGCTGATAAATAAACAATCTTTTTCATACTGACAGCAATAATTGATTAGAAAATGTAACGAACACCCAGCTGCATAGACCATGTGCTGGAAGCACTATAAAGATTCTGGAATGGTGTGGTATACAGCGCTCCGTTATTGTTGTACTGCATACGGTATACAGGCACTCCATTGGCATCGTAACTTCTGAATGCCAGCGGCTGGCTGGTAGTAACACCTTTCTGAATACCCCAGAACCGGTTCAACAGATTCGGCAGATTATTGATGTCTGCTGTAAACTGCAGGGTATGTTTGGACTTACCGGTTTTCAGATAAAGCTCCTGCATAAAACGGGCAGAAATATCATTATACCATTGGGTGATCGCACCGTTTCTTTCAGCATACTGACCGCGGCGTTTGCTCAGGTAAGGTGAGTTGTCGATGAATTTGTCCAGCGCTGCAGCCTGCTGGTCTGGTGTGTAAGTATAGGTAACACCACCTACTGTAGCAGTGTATTGTTCGAAGTTGAAGTCTTTCGCTTTGTTAGGCACAAACATCAGGTCCTGGTTATTACCATCTCCGTTCATATCTCCATTCAGCCTGTAGGTCACATTGCCGGAAGGAGCACCCTGATACACCAATGAAATAGTAGTAGCAGCATGGTTCAGGTACTCGAAACGATAAGACAGTATGCTCACAATACGATGACGTGCAACAGATGAAGCCGGATTCATTTCCAGATCATTGCTGGTACCTACTGTAGCATTGCCATTCCAAATAGAATATGCCTGAGCACCGGTATTGCCGGAGATATCCTTGGCTTTCGTATAGGTGTAAGCGATAGATCCGTAAAATCCTTTGGAGAAGGCTTTTGACAGCTGGGCAGTCATCGCATAGGAATATCCTTTGCTGGTATTCTCCAGTACTACAGCGGAGCTGATATTAGGATAAATATATCTGTCAGGACCTGCGGTAGACATATAGCGGGGCCTGTTGTCTACACCATTGGCCATGCCGGTAGGATCTTTCAGGTTGGCATTACGCATACGGATAGCATTGATATCTTTAGTCACCAAACCTTCCAGGGTAAAGGTATACCCCTTTCCAAGATTCTTATCAACAGCAATGTCTGTTCTGAAGATCTGCGGGAACTTGAAATTAGGATCTACCAGCACAATATTGCTGGGAATGGAAGTTCCTGCTACCGGCGGGAACAGGTCTGCATAAGCATCAATATTAGGATTGAATTTGATATCGTTCAGTTTGGCTGCTTCGTTGGTATTGTTGTTTTTCAGCGACACACTATTTTGATACATACCGGAGTTGGTAGGCATATTGGTCAGCCATACAAAAGGCGCCATACCATTGAAGATACCAGTGCTTCCGCGGATAATCAGTGACTTGTCGCCCAATACATCCCATCTTGCGCCTACACGCGGAGAGAGGGTGGTTCTTGAATTAGGCCACTGACCATTGTAATGCGTCATATTACCTTCTTTGTCAGGAAAAGTCAAAGCAGTGATAGCAGGGTTTTCCAGCGCTTTATCCAGATAAACCGGTCTTTCCGCTCTTAAACCCAGTGTTACTTTCAGTTTGTTATTTACTTTGATTTCATCCTGGAAATAAGCTGCGGCCTGTCCGTATTTCAGTTCTGCAGAGTACACTGCTTTTTTTCCGGGCACCATGGAATAGGCATAGGAATAATACAGTGGTGCTTTTTCAGTCATGAAATCATTCAGTGAATTATAGATATAATAGCTCTGTGCTCCGGGCATAAACATATTGCCCACCAGTTGATACTCATAAGACAAACCAGCCATCAGCGTATGTTTACCGGTATAGTAGGTAAAGTTGTCAGTAATGCTGTATGTTTTATTGAGAACATCGTTATTGTAACTATAAGGCTCGTAACCAAAACTCATGTAGTTGTGTGGAACGGTAGTACCATCAAATATTTCCACAAACGGGAAAGGCGTACTGTTGGTAATACGTGTGTCCTGTACCTTGGTAGCAGTCAGCAACAGGTTATTGGATATTTTACCGTAGGTACTGTTCAGCTCAAGTGTACCGGTTTTAACAACACGCTTAAAGCCATACATTGAATTGGAAAACACCATAGACCTATTGCTCAAACGACCATTAGGCAGAGAAGAGATACTGTTGGTTGTACCGGGCAGCGCAAAACCACCACCACCAATGATAGAAGAAGCATTGATAGAAGAAGGATCTTCATTGCTTGTAAAGTCACTGTACTTGGCAGTCAGCTTATGGTGGTTGTTGATATTCCAGTCTACTTTTACCAGAAATTTATAATTGGATCTTCCGGCTGTAGGATAATTATCATACGCACCCGGATCGTAGTTATATTTATCTTTCAGGAATGTAGCGAGTTTCGCCATGGAGTCGATAGGTGTGGAAGATGCATTACCAGCATTCTTACTACCATCAGCTACGAAGTTGGTGATTCTTGAGCCAGAGTTGACTTCATACTCACCATTCACAAAGAAGAAGAGTTTATTTTTGATGATAGGGCCACCCAAACTGGCGCCAATATTTTTTCTGGAAGAAGCAACTGCTTCATCCAGTTTTACATCTGCTACTTTTCTACCGTTAAATGTCTGGTCGCGATAGAATCCGTATACAGTACCATGAAATTCGTTGGTACCGCTTTTGGTAACGGCGTTGATACCTGCGCCTGTAAAGCCGGACTGGCGCACATCTACAGGAGCTATATTTACAGACAGCTCATCAAAGGCATCCAGGGAAATCGGAGAAGCACCACCACCAGGCAGCGGATCAGTGTTCAGTCCGAAGCTGTTGTTGAGGTTAGCACCATCCACTTTCAGGTTGTTGTAATAACCGCTTCTTCCGGCGAATGAGTTACCGCCGTTGGATTGTGGTGTAAGTTTGGTGAGGTCAGTTACACTACGGTTAAATGATGGCAGCGTAGCCAGCTGACGGGAGTCAAACACAGTGCTGGCACCACTTTTTTCTGTTGCCCCTTTTCTTTTTACACTGTTGGTATTGATAGTAACTCCTTTGAGTTCAGTCACACTTTCATCAAGTGTAACCACTACATCGTATGATTCACCCAACACCACGTTAAAACCCTCCACTACCTGTGGTTTAAAACCGATGAAATCCACTCTTAACAGGTAAGGTCCTCCTACACGTACACCTGTTAAGGTAAAGGAACCATTTTTCAATGAGCGGTTCTGGTACCTTGTACCGGAAGGTTGATGGACCAATGTGATACTGGCTCCTTCTGTACCTTTTCCATCCGGCCCTTTCACGATGCCGGTTACAGCGCCGGTCGTGACCTGTGCGCTCATTGCCAATGGCAATAAAAACAGCCATAGCCAATAAAATAATACTTTCTTCAGTGACATAAAAAAACAGCGTTTTAGTTATAATGTATAGGCAAAGCAATAGCAGTACAGGGTTTGAATCCTGCATCAGTTGGGCGCTCTGATGTTGATAACATCGGTTATCCTACCTCAGTCGCAGTATGAATATTTCCCTTAACGGCCTGCCTGTTGAAACACAGGAGTGGAACGAATTTGTGCATTCACAGTAACAGAAATGATAGCACTAAACAACAGGGATAAATACGACATGCATACTCTCATAACATTTTTAGATTTAGGTTCAACGTCCGGAGAACGTTAGATACAAATGTTTTCAAATGAAGATGCAAAGTAAATGAAGAAGAAATCAGAAGGTGTAATCTAAAAATCACCAAATAGTTATAAAAACATTAAGGATGTAAGATTCTTACATTTAAAGCGGTAAAAGGGCCACAAACGCGGGAAATCAGGCAGGAGAAGTATCACTATTGAGCGTATCGGCCACCAGTTGCCGGGTAGTAGCAGTGAGGTCAGCAATGTCCTGGTTGGTAACAAGCGCAGCCAGAAGAATATCACGGTTAACAATCAAGAGCCTGATCTGCTGCAATGCTTTGTATAATAACAAGATCCTTTCCCTTGGCTCATAGGTGCGAATATTGGCCAGTATTGATTCTGTTTTATTCCAGCGGGAAACGATTTTGGCCATAAACCATTCCGCCACTTCAGGATCATGTGTAGTCACCTGTTTAAAAAAAGCAGTGTTGTAAACTCTTAACTGTGTTGCTACCAGCGGTCTGCAGAATTCTGAAAAATCATCTTCCTTCAATACGTCCAGGTTACCAAAAAATTCTCCCGGAACAACCAGCTCATATATGAACTCCCGGCCTTTGTCCGAGATACGTCCAAGTTTCACTGCTCCGCTGACAATCTCGTAGATATCAGTAAAACGCTGGTTAGTATCATACAACTGGCTACCTCTCTTCACAGAAATCACTTTCACATGTTCTTTCAGAGCAGGAATATTTTTTTGGACCAGATAGTTGTATAATCCTATTTCTTCAATCAAAGACATAGCAGTACAGGATTCATTCCTGCAAATTATTTAAACTTGTAAAAGAATTTCCTCTTTTAACATTAAATAACAGATATCATTCCCGTATCTCGCTGTTTCCCAATGCAATGGTTCTTATATCCCCGGATGTGAATAACAAAACTTCACTCAACAGCCTGTTTTGGCGTATCATTTGCTATCACGTGCATGAATGTAGGATGAATGTAATAAGCAGATATTCAAGCGCCATGTCACAACAGACTGTCAACTATTGAGCACTGATACAACTTTGAGCACGCAAATTTATATTATTTAATATCTATATATTAATATTGCCAATCAAACCACAATTATTAAAACCGAATCATGAAAAACCAAATCCGGGCCTTCTTAGTGGCCATGCCTGCACTTGCACTGCTTTTCAGCGCCTGTAACAAAAACGACTCCGGCGGAAACGGCAACGCCAAACTAACCGTATACCTTACAGACGCTCCTGCTAATTATGATGCTGTAAATATTGATGTTCAGGATGTTCTGGTAAATGCATCCGCCGGAGACAACGGCTGGCAATCCATCCATCTGTTGCGCCCAGGCGTCTACAATCTCCTGAATTTCAGAAATGGCATCGATACTGTACTCGCCTCCAGCGGCCTGCCTGCAGGCAAAATCTCCCAGATAAGACTGGTGTTGGGCAGTAAAAACAGCGTAGTGGTCAATGGTGCTGCCTACCCACTGGAAACGCCTTCTGCTCAGCAATCCGGCCTCAAACTCAATGTACAGGCCACACTCACAGCAGGCGTGGAATACCGCCTCTGGATTGACTTTGATGCCAACCGATCTGTAGTTACTACCGGCAATGGTAAGTATATCCTCAAACCGGTGATCCGCACCTATACCCAGGCTACCAGCGGCTCCATCAAGGGTATAGTACTCCCGGCCATCCACATCAATAGCGTATTCGCTATCCAGAACACAGACACCATCGCTACCGCCAAACCAGATCCGCTGACCGGTGCTTTCCTGTTGACCGGACTGAATGCAGGCGCTTACAACGTTGCCTTCGCAGGTGATGGCCTCGTAAAAGATACGATCGTAGCCAGCGTAAACGTAAGCATAGGGCAGGTTACCAGCATAGCACCTATTACACTTAAATAACACATCAGAAAAAATAAAACGCGAATCGCCCATTGAAACTAATCAATGGGCGATTGACTTTTATAAAATCTCCGCTCATCAGGAGCATCAAAAAAATCACTTACATCACAGTTTCAGGGCTGCATTCAGCTCTTCCATCGTAGATACACCTTGTTTTCTCCAAACCTCTTTACCATTTTTATACAGGATCAGTGTAGGCAATCCTTTCGCATCGATCGCTTTCATCACATCGATATCATTGCCGCCATCTACCTTCACGAAGGTGACGTTTTTATTTTTTTGCAGAAACTTCACCAGCGTAGGTTCCATCTGCCTGCAGGGAGGGCACCATGCTGCGCCTACATCTGTGAGCACAATACCTTTAGCGATGCCTTTGTTGTAAGTATCCACGGTCATCTGCGCCTTTTTCTCTGATACCCCTTCCAGTGGCAAACCGGCCAGTTTCCATGCGTTGACACCATTTTCCAGTTCCACCACTTTATTAAAACCATTTTCCCGCATCCACTGCGCAGCTTTGCTGCTGCGGCCTCCGGCCAAACAATACACATAAACCGGCTTCTGTTTATCGAGGTATTTCACCCGCTCACTAAACTCTGCTTTGTTGTTATAGTCTGCCTGCAAAGCATTCGGCAGGTGCCCTGTATTGTACTCAGCGGCTGTACGCACATCAAAAACCTGTACACCAGGCTGATGGATATCTTTTGAAAAAGCAGCTGCATCTTCGATGTTGGACTGCTGTGCCTGTAAGACACTGCCGGTGCATAATAAAACGGCAGTTACTAAAAAACGGTACATAATGGATTATTTCGGTAAAAAATTAATGAACAATTCTGTTCCCTGCCGCGCACGATGAGAATTGTAGCAACTGGCCAGGGTCTTAAAATGAAACAAGGGCGCAAATAACTCCCGGTATTCGGCCTCACTTCCCCCAAATGGCGGGCCGTCATGTGTGAAATTACGGTTAAATAATACCCCTGTCAGATGCCCACCTGGTTTGATCAGTGTATGCATATGGTCTACATAATCTCTCCGCAGAGAAGGGTCTAATGCACAAAAGAAAGTTTGTTCGAGCACCAGGTCATAACGGGCATCATGATTAAAAAAATCTCCTTCCACCACTTGTATGTTGGTACCGGCCAAAGCGGTACGCAGCTGCTCCACCAGTGCCGGGGCGATGTCCAGCACTGTCACGTTTTGAAACCCCTGCTGATGCAAATAAACAGCCTCGTAACTATTCCCCGCACCAGGTATAAGTATCTGAAGATCATGATCTTCCAACTGATCAATGTATGCTTTCAGGGGAGGTGATACCTGCCCCATGTCCCAGCCGGTATCGCCGGTCAAGTAACGGTTATTCCAATATTGCGGATCGGTTCTCTCCATCAGTGACTATCTCTTAAAAACACTAATTACAAACATAATTGTTTATTTTTATACTTTATACCAATTGACCCCCGTAAGGGAATTATCCTATGCCATGAAATACTTAAGGATTGTAATTCAGCTGCTCGGTGCTATATTATTGCTGTTGATCAACCCAGTTGATGTTTTCTCACAGAATATAGACATACTACCCAACAAAACTGCTGACTGTCCACCTTTTACCGTTTTCTTCAACACTAAGCTGGATCCTGGCTATAGCCGGCTGGAATGGGATTTTGGTATAGGCGCCAAAGTAATCGACAACCCTACACCCTCCCGTATATTTCCCGACCCAGGTGTATACCATGTGACACTCACCGCAGATTATGCCGGCAAAAAAATAGTGAAGACAGTAGATATCACTGTTTACAATAGGCCCGTCGTGTCATTTACGGTAGATAAAGACAACGGCTGCTCACCGCTGACGGTGAACTTCACCGACCATTCCACCCCTGGAGATGGTACCATAGAAAGTATTGTATGGAATTTCGGAGATGGTAGCGCCGACCAGGGCCCTAATGTCCCCCATAGTTTCACAGACCCCAACAGCTACAACGTAATCAGCCTGGTCACCAACAGCAAAGGTTGCAGAACCAGCAGTGAACCTAAAATCATCACTGTCCGGAATGCGCCCCTGCTCTCTTTTACAGCCGACAATACCCAGAGCTGTACAGCACCGCTGACCATCAACTTCCAGAATACCACTGTCAACACTACCGGAGATCCCATGACTTTTGTATGGGATTATGGAGATGGAACTACCGGCACCAACGCTACCCACACCTACACGAAGGAGGGCAATTATACGGTTACACTGATCCCTACCAGTACCAACAACTGTGCGGCTCCATTACAGAAAAAGGATTATGTAATCATAAAAAAACTGACACCCGGATTTGTGCTTAATGATGGCTGTGTGGGTCAAATTGCTACTTTGAGCAGTACCACCACTCCCAGGCCGGATTTCATAAGCTGGGTATTACCTGATGGTACTACCTCCACCAGCTTTAATCCGGGCTTTATTGTAGGTATGCCCGGCGACTACACTGTGAAAATGAAAGCCACTGTTGGCGGTTGTTCCGAGGAAATAACACAGACAGTTCATATAGATACCAGGCCTGTGATCAATCCGGTAGCTTCACCCAAAAGCTCCTGCTCTGCACCATTTACCACTACTTTTAAAGCACAGTCGCAGAACGCTACTTCCTGGCTGTGGGATTTTGGTGATGGCACTACTTCTACAGAAGAAAATCCCACGCATACCTATACAAGACAAGGTAGTTTTACTGTCACCCTCACAGCCAAGGGCAGCGGCAACTGTTCTGTGACAGTCACTAAATACGACTATATCCTGATCACCCCGCCGATACTCACGATTACGCCCAGCGGCGGTACTGCGTGTACTCCACTGACATTACCGTTTAGCGTCAGTATCACCAATGGTGAAACCATTACCGGCTATCTGTGGGATTTTGGCGATGGTACTACTTCCACACTAAGCAACCCTACTCATGTCTTTAACGGACAGGGGATTTTTACTGTTACGTTGCAGGTGACCACCGCCGGCGGCTGTAACCTGAGTGCTAAGGCTGTTTTCCGTACAGGTGTACCTCCGGTGGTGGATTTCGATGCTACTCCCCTGAAGTCCTGTCCAATGGAACCTGTGCAGTTCAACAACCTCTCCACACCCAAAGGCCCTGATGTGACGTATAATTGGATCTTCCCACAGGACAATACTACCAGTACGCAGGAAAATCCCGCCCATGTTTTTAATGAAATAGGGATGCATGATGTACGGCTAATCGTCAACAACAACGGATGTGTCCGCGAACTCCTAAAGCCTAAATACATACAGATATTACCACCCAAAGCGAAGTTCACCAACCAACCCGACTGTGTGGATTTCTATCACCGGAAATTCATCGATCAATCAGACTTCGGTCCTGATCCGGTGCCTAAAAAAGAATGGCTGTGGGAATTTGGCGAAGGTGGCGCTACTTCAACCTTGCAAAACCCGGACTTTACCTACACCACTACCGGTAGTAAAACCGTCAAACTCACCATCGACAACGGTATCTGTAAATCAGTTACCACGACGAACATCAACATCATCGACGAAAAACCTGTCCTGCTGCCTGATGTACCCTGGATATGCGTGGGTAAATCCCTGCATGTAAGCCTGGGTCCTCTCATTGCCGGCAATATCAACTCCTATTCATGGGATTGGGGAGATGGCACCCAGCTGTGGTTTCAGGGGTTTGAGATCGACCCTTCCAAAGGTCTGTCTCATACTTATCTCAAACCCGGCACCTATACCATACAACTCTCGATCGTTGACAAAAACGGTTGCAGACGTGTAGCGACTCCCGTAAAAATAGATGTACATGGCGCTGTGGCCGATTTTACCGTTACCGGTAAAAAATGTAAAGATGATCTGCTTTCCTTTACAGATAAATCCACTATCGATGCCGGTAACCAGATCGTCAACTGGAAATGGGATTTCGGTGATGGATCCCCTGCGGAGAATTATACCACCCAACCCATCAATACACCTCACAAGTATACTGACTTCAAAGCCTATACGGCCATACTGACCACCACCGATAAATACGGATGTATAGTGCCTGCACAACAGCTGGTGTACATAGAAACCGTGAAAGCTGATTTCAGAGCACCCAGTATTGTCTGCAAAGGCAGCAGTTTCAATTTCACCAATACTTCTACCGGTACTATCACCAATTATCAATGGGACTTCGGCGATAACACCACCGGCACTGATGCTAGTCCGAGTAAATCCTACGCGGCTCCCGGCACTTATACCGTTTCACTGAAGATCACCACACGGGAAGGATGTACAGATCAGATTACAAAAGATAAAGTTCTTCGTGTACCCAATCCCGTAGCCGACTTCTCTTATCCTCCTAATCTGGAACTCTGCCCACCGGTAAAAGTATTGTTCACCAATAAATCCAGCGATTTTGTAAAATCACTGTGGAACTTCGGTGATAACAGCACTTCTACCAAAAGCGATCCCGGTGAACATATCTATGTGAAGGCCAAAACCTTCAATGTAACACTCACCGTATATTCAGAAGGCGACTGCTCCAACATGAAAACCATCCCGGTGACCATCGAAGGCCCCGACGGATCATTTACTGCCACACCAGGAAAAGGCTGCGTCCCGCTGCCCGTGACCATCACCGCCGTAGCCAATAAAACCACTAATTACCAATGGGACTTTGATGATGGTACCGTACTCACTACTCTGGTGCCGGTAGCTCCCGCCCATACTTATACCCAGCCTGGTATTTATACCCCGCGTGTATCGCTGGTAGATGGAAAAGGTTGTTCGGTAAAGGCAGATGGGTCCGATCAGATCGTTGTAGACAATATGGTGGCTAATTTCACCATAGACAACACCGCTGCCTGCGGCGGCGGGACCATTAAGTTCAAAAACACCAGTACCGCTGTCACCAAAGATTTACTGGGCCTGAATTACACCAGTAAATGGACTTATTCACCAGGCAATACCTCATCCAATACTGATGGCTCCTTTACTTATCCACAGCCAGGTACCTACAATGTTACCTTGGAAGTAGTCAGCAACTATGGTTGCCCAGACACTAAAACATTGCCGGTTGTCGTGCCTACGCAGCCGATGCCTGTGATATCTGCCATCCCTGAGTTGTGTATCAGCGGGAAAGTACAGTTACGCGGCACAGAGGTCAACAATCTGCCCGGCACCAAATGGATATGGCTGGTGGGCAACAACCAGCAGTTTGATGTCCCTGCACCACCAGATCTGGATATCAGCACCATTGGTACCACGCCGGTAAGGCTCACCATCACCAACGCCGATGGTACCTGTCCGGGTGTAGCCAATACGAATATCATTGTACATCCGCCACCAACCCTCAATCCCACACCTGCTATATCTACCATCTGCAAAGGTGCTTCCCTGCAGCTGTATGCTAATACAGATCCATCGTCCACCGTCAGCTGGACACCTTACAATATATCAGATCCCACCAGCAAAACACCCATGGTAAAACCCGACAAAGACGCGGTATATGTGGTGAATGCATTGAGTGAATTTGGCTGTAAAAACAAAGCAGAAGTAAGTGTTACAGTAATACAACCTTTCCGGATGTTTACGCAGGACGCCGAGATATGCGCCGGCAGAAGCATCCAGCTTCAGTCCGGAGGTGCGCAACGATACAAATGGATACCGGCAACAGGCCTTAACCGCGCTGATATTCCCAACCCTGAGGCCAGTCCTGCCGCTACCACCACTTATCAGGTAGTGGGCTTTGATGACATAGGTTGTTTCTCCGATACTGTATTGGCAAAAGTGACCGTACATCCTACGCCACAAATCAATGCAGGCCCTGATATGGAAGTCGCTACCGGTACGGTGGTACCCATCCCGGCAGTAGGCAGCAATGATATCACTAAAATTGAATGGACACCCATCACCAACCTCAGCTGCTTCAACTGTCTGGCACCGGTGGCCACTCCCAAAGCATCTACTACCTATCATGTAATGGTAATGAACCAATACGGCTGCGTTGCCACCGATGATATCACCATCAAAACAGTGTGTAACGGTGGAAATGTATTCGTTCCCAATACCTTCTCTCCTAATGGCGACGGTATGAACGATATCTTCTACATCCGCGGCAGGGGTATGCAAACCATCCGCTCCTTCAAGGTATTCAACCGCTGGGGACAGCTGATGTTTGAACGTTTTGGCTTTAATGCCGACGATCCTACTTTCGGATGGGATGGACGGTATAAAGGAGAATTGCTCAACCCGGATGTTTATATCTATTATGCAGAAGTGGTATGTGATAACGGAGAACCGATTTTGCTGAAGGGAAATGTGACACTGATACGATAAACGACTGATTTTTGATACAACTGCTTGAAATAACCGGTTCATTCTCAGTTCATTCCAGGTAGTTGTATTAAAAAATCATAAATCAAAAAATTATATATATACTATTTTTCGTTAATTTGTGGTATGTATCCTATGAAATACCTACCGGCTAAGTGTCTCAGAGCGCTATTGCTCCTGATATTCCTGGTGCAGGGCAACATTTTGCTGGCCCAGCAGGCCGATTTCTCCTATACCGCGGTACCAGCCAATATGTGCAATCCTGTTACACTGACATTTAAAAACAACAGTACTGGCAAACCTACCGCCTATTCCTGGGACTTCGGCGATGGCAGGACTTCGCATGATACGAACCCGCAGATCACCTACACCGCCTCCGGCCCTAAGAAGGTTACCCTGGTAGCCACTTATGCCAACGGGTCCAGCACCTATTACCGCACTTTCGAAGTAGGAGCCACCCCACAGGTGTCTTTCAGTGCCGATGTGACCAGTAACTGTAAATTATATACCGCCAATTTCACCGATGCCACTCCCAATGCAGTCACTCGTATCTGGGATTTCGGAGATGGAACACCGCTGGTAACCACCAGCAACGCATTTACCCCGCACGCCTATACGAAAGCAGGTAAATTTGACGTCAGCCTCACCGTTATCAACAGCAACGGTTGCCAGGCATCCATCACCAAAACAGCCTATATCACCGTTTCCCTTCCGGAAATATCCATGGACCAGCCAGTGAATGGTTGCGTACCCTATAATGCCACACTGAATGCCACTTCTGTCAACGCTCTCAACGATCCTGTAACAGAATGGAAATGGGACTTCGGCGATGGCACTTCTCTCATTACAGCTACGGGATCTACCGTACACCCATATCCGCAAACAGGCACCTACAACGTGACTGTTTCCGTGAAAACCAACAGCGGCTGTCAAATCAGCAAAACCTTCAACAAACAGGTGCGCACCGGCAATCCACCTTCAGAGGTGAGTTTCACCGCTACCCCTTCAGCTGCCTGTGTAGGCGAGCCCGTTAGACTGCTCGCCAGCGCCAAATACGCCGACAGCTACAGCTGGGACTATGGCGATGGCAACACCGAAGAAGTATTTACCAACGATATACGCCATGCATTTACAGCCAATGGCAACCTCACCGTCAATATGAAAGCCGGCAGCAACGGCTGTTACACCGCAGCACCACCAGTAACTGTTAATATCACCGGACCTGTTTCCCGCTTCACCATTGCCCGCGACTGCAACGATAAAAGCAAATTTATCTTCACCAACACATCTGTTGGCATCAATCCCAACTCCACCTTTCAGTGGGACTTTGGCGATAACACACCGGTTGTGAACAGTCGCGATGCCGTGCACTCCTATACCACACCCGACAATTATACCGTACGCCTGACTATTGGCGAGAATGGCAATACCTGCAGCCATAGCAGCTTCCAGACAGTTTATTATTTTAAAGCTGATTTCTCCGCCGGGGTAAGTGCTATCTGCCGCGGCAGCAAAGCCACCTACGAAGTACTCAACGTGCCCGTCAACCTCGTAGCCGACTATACCTGGCAGTTTGGCGATGGCTCCGTATTTACCACCACCGATCAGCGTTTCGTAAAAACATGGGCTACCGCCGGCTCCTTCACCGATCAGCTGACCATCCGCTATAAAGATCCGGCCTACTGCAATGATGTTGTCACCAAACCCGCCAATATCAACATCCTGGCGCCGCAGGCCGATTTCGGCACTGCTTCCGCCACCTGCGCCGGACAACCGGTTACCTTTACCAATACGTCTGTACCTTCTACCAATATCCCCATCGCCACCTGGCAGTGGGACTTAGGCAACGGGAAAGTGTCTTCGTCACAAACGCCCGCTGCTACTACCTATTCCGCCTCTGGTGCCTATACAGTAAAACTGGTCATCACCGATGCTCGCAACTGTCAGGACTCCATCAGCAAAGATGTGAATATCAATTCCACACCTTTTGTACGGGCCTCCAGTGCGCAACCTAAAATCTGCGAAGGCAACAATGTTACCTTACACGCCCAGTCAGACGGAAACGTACAGTGGCTCAACGCTGCAGGACTCAGTTGTGTATACTGCCCCGATCCGGTAGCTTCTCCCACTACCAATACCCGCTACTATGTGGAAGCATCCAACATGTACGCCTGTACGACAAAAGACTCTGTGGATATTGCTGTAGTACCTAAGGTAAACCTCAGCGTCAGCAAAGATACTTTCGCCTGCTACGGATCTTCTGTACAACTGAAAGCCAGCGGCGCCACCGTTTACAACTGGACACCTGTCACCGGGCTTACCAACAATACCATCGCTAATCCGGTCACTACACCTACTGAAGATATCACCTATCAGGTAACCGGTACCAACGATCCGATGTGTCCTATGAGTGCACCTCTGTCGGTGAAAGTAGCCGTTAAACCCATCCCGAGCATCAAGGCAGGTAATGATCAGACTATCGTAGCCGGAGATATTGTAAAACTGATGGCCAGCGGCAGCGCAGACATCGTGAAATGGCAATGGTCACCTACTGATTACCTCGACAATCCGACTTCACCATTTACGAATGCAGCAGTGCGTAAATCCATTACCTACGCCATTACCGGTACTAACCAGTTTGGCTGTACGAAAAGTGATGTATTGAAGATAGACCTGGTATGTAATACCGACCTGATATTTATTCCCAATACTTTCAGTCCGAACGGAGATGGTGTAAACGATGTCTTTTACCTGCGCGGCAAAGGCATCAGCCTCGTGAAGTCCTTCCGTATTTTCAACCGCCTCGGACAGGAAGTTTTTCATAGAGAAAATATTAATGTGGAAGATATCAATGCCGGATGGAATGGCTCATTCAACGGCAAACCGCAGGCAGCCGACGTTTATATTTATTTCGTGGAAGCCTACTGTGATGCCAACGAATTTTTCAGGCTGAAAGGCAATGTAACATTACTCAGATAATAACAAGCAGACCATATGAAAATTATATACAAACTATTACTGGCGCTCATTGGTATCAGCTGTTGCACACAGCTGCATGCACAGGACATACACCTGTCCCAGTTTTATGAAACGCCGATACTCCGTAACCCTGCCCTGATCGGCATTTTCAACGGAGATGTGCGTTTTCAGGCAGTATACCGCAACCAGTGGAACAGCGTTACCATTCCTTATCAGACCGGTACTATGAGCGGTGAAATCAAGTTCTCCGTTGGTAACGGTAACGACTATGTTACCACAGGGTTACAGCTGACCTATGACCGGGCCGGTACTTCCAAACTGCAGTCTACCCAGATATTTCCGGCTGTCAACTACCATAAATCCCTGAATGAAGACAAAACCAGCTTTTTATCCCTGGGTTTTATGGGCGGTATTGTACAACGGCAGTTTGACCTCACCAATATGACTTTCAACAACCAGTATAACGGTGGTCGTTTTGATCCGGCAGCTCCTACCGGAGAAGAAGGCAAACTGGCCCTCAAAGGTTATACTTATCTGGATGCCGGCGTGGGGCTCAGCTATAACAGTGTAATCGGGGAAGATGTGAATTATTTCCTCGGAGCGGCTTATTACCACTTCAACCGGGCTAAAATCTCCTTCTACAATGACAAAAACATAGAAATGGCACCCAAACTGTCTATTAATGCCGGTATTACTATTCCGTTGGAGGAAAGGGTAAAGCTGATCGCGCATTATAACCAGCTTCATCAGGGCAGCTATTCAGAATATATCGGTGGAGCGCTGATCGGTTATGGATTGATGAACGAAGGTTTGGAGTCTACCCGTGCCATCTACGGAGGACTGTTTTTGCGTTGGAATGATGCCATTATCCCGACTGTGAAGATCGATATGGAGAAATTTGAGGTAGCGATGAGTTACGATGCTAATATCTCGCAGTTGAGAACAGCCAGTAAAAGTTTCGGTGGATTTGAAGTGTCATTGGTTTTCAAGGGGTTCCTCAACAGCCGCAACAGTACACTGGAACGTTTGAACTGCCCCAAGTTCTAAATGACTGAAAATCAGCTATTTAAATTTCAAAAATTAAAGCGTTAAATTTTACATAAAAAAAATGCGTGATTAACAAAATGGCGCATTGTTTGTTATTTTTATGGAGGAAAATGGGACTTGTGGGCCTGAATTAACAAACAAAAATTAGGAAATATTTGAAAAAAACTTTATTTTTATAAGACTATGTGGAAAACCTCTACCCTCATTCTTATTACGGTTTTTAGCCTTTTATCCTTCGTTGGCAAGGCTCAAGACAGGACCCTACCGAGCAACAATCCGGAGGGGGGTAGGCAAATTGTAAAACTCTATCCCAACCCTGCCACCAACATCATCAATTTTGAAATTCAACAGCATAATAACGACCGCATGTATGATCTTATTGTGTACAATTTTCTGGGAAAAAAAATTGATCAGATAAAAAGCATCAGTAGCAGAACAACTGTAAATCTCGACAACTACTACAACGGTCTTTATATCTTTCAGCTGCGCGACCAGCGTGGTAATCTGGTAGAATCCGGTAAGTTCAACGTAGTAAAATAGCTTTCAGCTATCGACTATCCCTCATTAACATAAACCCATTAACAAAGAAAGCCTATACCCGAAAGCTACTCCTTTATCCTTCTTAAACGATCTCTACGATCAGGAATTTCAAATAAGTCGTATTCTCAATATTCCTCAAAATGGGGTGATCTTTTGCCTGTGTCTGGAAGGTAACCTGACGCAAACGTTTTTTCGCGTCCCGTGCTGCCGCATCGATGGTTTGCAGGAAAAGATCCGGTGAAACCAGATTGGTGCAGGAAGCTGTAACCAGAAAACCGCCCTGGTTGAGCAGTTTCATCCCTCTGAGGTTGATTTCCTTATATCCGGTTACTGCCTTTTTAATATTCTCACGGCTTTTGGTAAAAGCAGGTGGGTCCAATATTACCACATCAAATTTGCGATCATCCCGGGTGTATTGTTTCAGCTGGTCGAAAGCATTCACCGCCTGGAACTTACAGATATCCTGCAGGTTGTTGAGTTCTGCATTACGGCGGGCAGTTTGAACGGCATGTTCGGAGATATCCAGTCCCAGCACGCTCTTAGCACCATAGTAACCAGCGTGGCAGGAGAAAGTGCCAGTGTAGCAGAATGCTTCCAGCACATCGGCATCTTTCACAATACGGTTGATTTCACGGCGATTGTCCTGCTGATCGAGGAAATAGCCTGTCTTCTGGCCATTTACGATATCCACATGGAATTTCAGGCCGTTTTCATTGATGATGATATTGGTATCAAACGGGGCGCTGAGGAAGCCTTTTTGTTGTTCCATGCCTTCCAGTTCCCTTACTGGTACATCGTTGCGTTCGTAGATACCTTTGGGGGAGAAAATCCTGTTGAGCGCGTCTACAATGGCATGTTTCCATTTTTCCATGCCCAGCGCCAGGGTTTGCAGCACCAGATAGTCATTGAACTTATCGATAACGAGGGCAGGCAGATCATCTGCTTCCCCGAAAACCAGGCGGCAGTTTTCCACATAGCCCAGTTTCTGACGGTACTGCCAGCATTTGAGCAGGCGACGGTAGAAGAATTCCCCGTTGATTTCTTCGCTTTTATCGCGGGTCAGCAGGCGCACCAGTATCTGAGACTGGGGATTGATGTACCCTCTTCCGAGGAAAGAGCCCTGATGGGTATGTACGTCCACGATATCACCGGGCACCACATCTCCCTTGATCTCTGACACCTCATTGCCAAACACCCAGGGGTGGCCCAGCAATACCCTGTTTTGTATCTGTTTCTTTAAAAAAACCTTGGTCATTTACTTTATTTCGAACTGCAAAGGTACACAGAACAATTTCGAATTGCGAATTACGAATTACGATTTATGGATCAGCCTGGTTTTCTGTCACCTTCATTCGTAATTCGTATTCGCCATTCATAATTATTCCCTGTTCCTGTCTTTTTGTCCGCTAAACAGGGGTTGGCAAAATAATTGACTAACCTCCTTTGCAGATAATCATTACAATTATGACAGAAAAAGACCAAGACATGCAGACAAACGGACAGGCTAACAATGCTGGAGACAATGACAATGGCATGCCTGATTTCAATGCTGAAGAAAACATCAGTGAAACACCTCATATGACTAATGCATTAGAAGTAGAAGAGGGTGAAGAACTGGTTAAAAAAGAGCAGCAGCTGAATGAAATGCGTGATAAATACCTTCGTCTGCAGGCTGAGTTTGATAACTTCCGTAAGCGGACTGCAAAAGAAAGACTGGAATTATTGCAAACAGCGGGTAAAGAAGTTATCATATCTTTGCTGGATGTACTGGATGATAGCGAGCGGGCTACAAAACAGCTGGATACTTCCAATGATATCAATGCCGTAAAAGACGGGGTAAATCTGGTATTCAACAAGCTGAAAACTACCCTGCAGGCCAAAGGATTGAAACCTATGGAAAGTATGCACACCACCTTTGATTCCGATCTGCACGATGCCATCACCGAAATTCCGGCCCCAACTCCGGATTTACAAGGTAAAGTGGTAGACGTATTACAGCAAGGCTATTACCTGAATGACAAATTGATCCGTCATGCCAAGGTAATAGTAGGTAAATAAAGTGACGATGTGGCATAAACTGCAATCGCCTATGCTGAAAGCTGACGTAAAACAATATTTTTTACTGATAAATACCAGTGCCTTGCACCGGTAATAAGTGATTTTTATAATGTCTACCAAAAGAGATTATTACGAAATACTGAGTGTTGCCAAAAGCGCATCCCAGGATGAAATCAAGAAGGCATACCGTAAGGTGGCCATGCAGTTTCACCCTGACCGCAACCCCAACAATAAGGAGGCGGAAGAAAAGTTCAAGGAAGCTGCCGAAGCTTACGAAGTATTGAGCGATGCTGATAAGCGGGCACAATACGACCGCTTTGGCCATGCCGGCATGAACGGTAACCGTGGCGGCTTCGGAGGCGGTGGTGGTATGAATATGGACGACATATTCTCCAATTTCGGTGACATTTTCGGCAACGATGATATTTTCGGCAGCTTCTTTGGAGGCGGCGGACGTAGCAGCGGCGGTGGCCGCCGTGGTCGCGGTACCCGCGGTTCCAACCTGCGTGTCAAGATCCGTCTGACCTACGAAGAAATAGCCAAAGGCGCCAACAAAAAAATCAAGGTAAAGAAATACGTTCCCTGTCAGCATTGCGGTGGCCTGGGCGCTAAAGATAAAAACGCGTTCCAGTCTTGCGGCACCTGCGGCGGCTCCGGCCAGGTAAGGAAAGTAACACAGACTTTCCTCGGCCAGATGCAAACTGTTACTACCTGTCCTACCTGTCATGGCGAAGGCCAGATCATCACCAGCAAATGCGGCCACTGTAAAGGAGAAGGACGCATGTACGGTGAAGAAATGGTTAGCATCGACATCCCGGCGGGCGTACAGGAAGGCATGCAGCTCAGCATGAGCGGTAAAGGTAACGCCGGCGAAAGAGGCGGCGCTCCCGGTGACCTCCTCATCCTCATCGAAGAAGAACCACACCCTGAACTGCAGCGCGATGGCCTCAACGTAGCCTACGATCTGCACATCTCCTTCCCGGATGCCGTTTACGGTACCCAGGTAGAAGTACCCACCATCGACGGTAAAGCAAAAATCAAAATACCCGCCGGTACACAAAGTGGAAAAATATTCCGCCTCAAAGGCAAAGGATTCCCCTCTGTCAACTCCTACGAAAAAGGTGACCAGCTCATACAGGTAAACGTATGGACGCCACAACACCTGAGCGCGGACGAAAAAGAAATGCTCGATAAATTACAATCATCCGATAACTTCAAACCCAACCCCGAAAAATCCGAAAAAGGATTCTTCGAAAAGGTAAGAGATATATTCAGCTGATTGATCATTTAACTATTTATCATAAACAACGAAGACCATAGCGGCCCCCGCTATGGTCTTCGTTATATTGGATTTGATATGGATTCCAAACTGCAGATGTTCGAGAACCGGCTTACCAAAGTATTCCGGCATATTTCCAAACTGGCCAAACGACAAAACATCACCTGCTACCGGGTGTATGATGATGATATCCCCGAATTCCCCTTCAGCATTGAGATATATGAAGATCACGTATACATCGCGGAATATCATCGCAAGCACGGAATGGAAGAAGATGCCCACGAAGCCTGGCTCGACAACTGCCTGGAACTCATCAGCAAGGTACTCAACATCCCACCTGCCAATATCTGGGTAAAACAGCGGCAGCGCAAGGAAAACCGCCAAAGCCAGTACGAAAAACTCAGCATAGAAAGCCAGGAAATGACCGTCCACGAAAACGGGCTGAAATTCAAAATCAACCTGTCTGACTACCTCGATACCGGCCTTTTCCTCGACCATCGCATCACCCGGAGCATGGTACGCGATGAAGTGAAAGATAAAAAAGTACTCAACCTGTTCTGCTACACCGGCTCCTTCTCCGTATATGCCGCTGCCGGCGGCGCGGCTGAAGTTACTTCTGTAGACCTCTCCAAAACATACCTGGCCTGGGCTGAAGAGAATATGCGCCTTAACGGCTTCGATCCGTCCAAACATCCTTTTGTACATGCCGATGTGCTGCAATACCTCGATTCGCTCAAATTAAACACCTTCGACCTCGTTATCATGGACCCGCCCACCTTCTCCAACAGCAAACGGATGAAGGAATTCCTCGATATACAACGGGACCATGCCGAACTGCTCAACAAGGTGCTGCTGGCCACCAAAAAAGACGGTGTAGTATACTTCAGTAATAACTACCGGCGCTTTGTACTGGAAGCAGACAAAATCAACGCATCCTCCATCAAGGATATCACTAATCAAACCTTGCCCTTCGATTTCCAGCAGAAGATGATCCGTAAATGTTACCGGCTGATCAAATAAGTGTCAGTACTTCGTTTTACGTACTATTTTCACCAGCTTGAGGAATTCCTGGCGATACCCTTCCCTGTCTTTGCCCAGGGCCTTGCGGGCTATGTCCATCACCATATCAGCATCACCGCAACCCCGGTAGGCAGAGTTGCGCAGTATCATACCAAACAAAGCCACTGAGGCGGCAAACCGGAAATCATCCGGCGCCGCCTCAAAAGAGGAAGAAGCTGTGCTGATATCTGTTTTGACATATTGTAAAACAGCGTCCTGCGGATTACGGTAAGAGATTTTTACCCTTGCCAGCAGACTATCTGCCGGTAAGGCTCCATCCTGTGGCATAATCTCGTAGAGCGCTACCGCACAGTGTCCGCTGCCCACAATACCACCGCCATATTTCTCATGAGCAGAGGTATCTACATCAAACACTTTGTTCTCATAACCTACAAGCCTATACGATTTTACTACAGCGGGGTTAAAAGTCACTTCTGTCTGCACATCCCTGGCAACAGTAAAGAGCGTGCTGCCAAACTCACGTGCAAAAATTTTGCTCGCCTCCTCCAGATCGTCGATATAGGCGAAGTTGCCGTTCCCCTTGCTGGACAAAGCCTGCAGCTTGGAGTCCTTATAATTCTTCATACCAAAGCCCAGACAAGTCAGTAATACACCGCTCTCTTTCTTTTGTGTGATCAGCTCTTCCATCTCAGCATCGCTGGTGAGGCCTACATTAAAATCGCCATCAGTAGCCAGAATAACGCGATTATTGCCATTAGGAACAAACTGCTCGGCGGCTATCTGATAAGCCATTTTAATAGCAGCTTCTCCGGCAGTAGCTCCGCCTGCGCTGAGGTTATCGATCGCATTTAATATTTTTTCTTTCTCCTCGCCGGAAGTGGCCTGTAACTTGACTCCAGGCTCACTGGAATAAGTAACGATTGCTACTTTATCAGCCGGACGCAGGTTATTGACCAGTATACGGAAGGCGGCCTGCAGGAGAGGCAGTTTGTTAGGTGTACCCATAGACCCGGAAACATCGATCAGAAATACCAGGTTGCTGGGCGGCAGACTGTCTGTCTGCAAAGCTTTGGCCCTCATCGCAATCTGCAGCAGCTGATGCGACGGTTCCCAGGGACAGGTAGTATAACGGCTGTATAACGCCATGGTTTTACCTTCCGGCGGCAACGGATAGTCATAATGGAAATAATTGACCATCTCCTCTATCCGTACAGCATCCACCGGTACCGGCTCTTTCAGCCGCAGGAAACGGCGTACATTACTGTAGGAGGCTCTGTCCACATCCACCGCAAAAACAGATACCGGGCGCACCTTTGCACGGGTGAACCTGTTTTCATAAGTGGTGCCATATGTTTCATTGAAAAAAGCATTAACGCCCATGCCTACATTGCCGTAGTTGGGGTTACTGTACTGTCGGGTACGGGCACTGGCTTTAGCCAGCGCTATAGCGTCAGGGGCTTTACGTATAGGCGACAATGTTATCAGCAGACGGTCCGTGTTTTTAACCGTGATCTGCAGGGGATGGTAACCTTCCCGGGTAAGCAACAGCTTCGCCACAGTAGCGGGAATCCCCAGTTTAAAAAGGCCGAAAGCATTGGTCAATACTTTCGCCGTATCGTTCATAACGCTCACGGTAACACCGGCAAGAGGACGATGGGTAATACTGTCCTCCACCGCTCCCGACACCCATATTGTTTGCGCTTGTATACTTCCACCCCATAACAATAAGAGTAAAAGGAACTTTCGCATATGTTAAGGTAGTAATTTCCTACCAGTTTTTGCTGTAAAAGCACAAAGCAGCAAAGACACAAAAGGCAACCATCTGTATTCCCTTTGCACCCTTGCTGCTTTGTATTCCGAAGGTCTTCTCCTACTCTACCAATTGATAGATCTCAGGCAGGTTACGGCCCAGACCATCATAATCCAATCCATAGCCCAACAGGAATTTATTAGGCACCGAGAATCCCAGATAATCAATTTTAATCGGATGCACCATGGCTTCCGGTTTGGTGAGCAGTGATGCTACCAGCAGTTTTTTAGGTTGCTGGTGTTCCAGCTGTGGCAGGAACTGGCTCAGCGTTTTACCGGTATCCACAATATCTTCCACGATCACCACGGTACGGCCGAAGAGATCTTCATCCAGTCCGATGGCCTGAACTACATTGCCGGTAGATTTGGTTCCTTTATAGGAAGCCAGTTTGATAAAAGATATCTCAGCCGGAATGTTGAGATATTTGAAAAGATCACCGGCAAACATAAAAGAGCCGTTGAGGATGGCAATAAACAGCGGGCGTTCATCTTTCAGGTCCCTGCTCATTTCGGCAGCCATTTCCCTGATACGTTGCTGCAGTTCAGTGGCGCCAATATAAGGCTGGAACTTCTTGTCATGCACCTGAATAACCGACATAATACTACTTCATTTCCTAATTTAACAATGATAAGCAGGAAAAGGATCACTGCTTACTTATTCACTAACAGGCGCTGTCCTATTTTAATATCGAAGCCCTGCAAATTATTCCATTCCTGTAACTGGGTTACAGATTTGTTGTACATCCTGGCAATACCGTACAGCGTTTCTTTGGGCTGTACATCGTGATAACGGGTACCCGCTTGTGGAACCGGTGCGGGTGCCGGTGCAGGCTTGTACACCGGAGGCTGAGGCGCCGGTGCAGGCGTAGATGCTGGTGGCAGCGTAGCTTTAGCCGTACCATTAGTACCCACATCTCCTACTTTTTTCAGGTCTTCCACCATGCCTGTTGGTACACCACCCTGCTGGGGAGCAGGTTTGGATTCCGGCACAGCGGCCACTCCACCCTGGGTTGGTTTGCCCATTTCTTCCTTCATCTTATCGATTTCCTTGCGGGGAGAAAAATCTTCCGGTGGTTCCTGATCTTCTTCTTTTAATATCCGGGTGTTTTTAGCCAGACGGGGAGCATTGGAGGCATAGCCGTCGAGCGTAAGGCGCTGGCCTGCTGCCGGCTCTTCCCCTTCATACATCTTGTTGCGGCGGCGCAACCATCTCAAACGCATACCTTCAGCCTGCGCAATGTCGTGCATGGTTTCTCCATTGCTTACACTGTGAAACTCCTTGCTGCCTCTTTTACCTTTCTTTTGCAGGAAGATAAACATGTCTTTACGGGGAGGATTATCGTTTTCCAGATCGTTGAAGCGCACCAGTTTGCTAAGGCGGATACTGTGCTGGCTGGCCAGTTGAATCAGGGAGGTACCGGCTTTTACGAATACCACTCTACGGCCGTTAATCTCAAACACACCTTTGGGGTAGTTGCCGGCTACCGGCTTATTATATCCCGTATGGTTGTTTTTGGAAGAGGTTGGTTTGGTATCTGGTTTATTGTTATTGCCGGCATATATGGGTGTTTTTTCATCAAAGCTACCTTGTTCCGGGGCAGCTTTACCCATAGCGATCAGCGTGTATAACTGCAGGTTATTGTCTTCAATAATCTTGATCAGCTGTTGCGGATAGGTTTTATTGGTAGCATAACCAGCCTGTTTAAGTCCGAAAGCCCAGGATTTGTAATCATCGGCATCAAACTGGAACAGGAAAGAATAGCGGGGATTGTTGCGTAAAAAGTCGGAGTGGTCCTTATAGGAGTCTCTGGCATTGTCGTATACGCGGAAACATTCCTGAGCGGCATCGTCATCATATCGGATGGTTTTACCGGTCCAGGTGTTTTTACATTTGATACCGAAGTGGTTGTTGGACTGCAAACACAGGGTACCGTTACCGGACTGTGTTTCGAGAATACCCTGTGCCAGTTTGATAGCTGCGGGCACGCCACTGCGGCGCATTTCATCGATAGCGATGCTTTTATAGGTAGCAATGTACTGCTGAGTGGTCATTTTCTGAGCCTTCAGCATCAGCGGCAAGCAGCCAATAAGAAAACTGACTACCAACAAAAATTTTCTTACTTGCATGTTTTGTCGAATTTAATGGGCATGGTTAGGTGCTGATTTTATTTTTTTCTGATCAGCAGGAGGCCATCGCGCAGGGTGATCAACACCTGTTCTGCACGGTCATCGGCCAGCACTTTTTCACAGAATCTCACCATGGCTTTGGCCTGACTGCCCTGCTCATTTTCCGGCTGTAATACCTGTCCGTGATACAGTACATTGTCGGCCAGGATAAATCCGCCGGGGCGTAATTTTTCCCAAACCAGGTCGTAATAATGTACATAACCGGCTTTGTCAGCATCAATAAACACGAGGTCAAACACTTCATCCAGTGAATCGATCACTTCGGCTGCTTTACCAATATGCATTTTTATTTTATCAGAATACCCGGATGCTTCAAAATACTGAAGGCAAAGGGTTTCCAGTTCTTCATTGATATCTACAGTATGGAGCATTCCATCTTCCGGGAGGCCGGCAGCCAGACAAATAGCGGAATAGCCGGTATAAGTGCCCAGTTCCAGAATACGGCGCGGACGTATCATGTGACTCACCATCTGCAAAAAACGGCCCTGTACATGGCCGCTGAGCATATGTGGCAACTCCACTTTCAGATGCGTTTCACGATTTAATTTATACAGCACCTCACCTTCCGGACTAGTATACTTCTCTGAAAATGCCTCTGCTGCCGCTGATATGAGCTCCATATAAAAAATTTCTGCAAAACTATGAAAAAAGCGGTTGTGATGAGCCTGCAAGTAAAAACCCGCATATGGACAACAGTTATACACATAACGTTACCGCACCGGAATTTATTCTGTTCCGGTAACGGGCAGGTATATCCGTGTCCGGCCACCAGTAGCCGGACACGGCAGTATTAAAAGTTAGGTCTGAGTTTATTGGTGGTATAAAATACCCGGAAATACTCCACTACTTCATCAGCTGTATCAAACAGTTTCAGCAATCCGAGGTCCTGTGGGTTGATATTGCTCTCTTTTTCCATCATCACGGTACGGATCCACTCCAGCAAACCGCTCCAGTATTCGCGGCCTACCAGTACCATTGGAGTTTCCTCCATTTTTTTAGTCTGGATAAGGGTAGCTACTTCAAAAAATTCATCCATGGTACCAAATCCACCGGGCATCATTACAAAACCCTGAGAATATTTGGTGAACATTACTTTGCGGACAAAGAAATAATCGAAGTTGAGTCGTTTATCGGGATCAATAAAACCATTGGGATTCTGCTCATGCGGCAGGGTGATATTGGCACCTACCGATTTTCCATGTGCTGCCTGGGCACCCTTGTTGGCCGCCTCCATTACACCCGGACCACCACCGGTAATGATACCAAATCCTTCTTCCGCCAGTCTTTTGGCTATATCCTGTGCCAGGTCGTAATAACGGTTGCCGGGTTTGGTACGGGCAGAGCCGAATATAGAGATACAAGGTCCTATTTTAGCGAGTGACTCAAAGCCATCTACGAATTCCGCCATGATCTTGAATATCTGCCAGCTGGAATGCGCTCTTGTTTCTGTCCAGTCCCTTTCTTTGAGATTTTTTAAACTATCATTCATGCCATTGCTATTTTTTACAATTTAAGGTATCCCACTCCACACGCGAATACAGGACACCCTTGTAATTTATGGAATTTATTGGCTTTCTACCCTATAAATCAAAAAAGCAGGTAACTTAAAAGAAACCCGCTTTACATTTAACACGTTATGAACATGCAGCCATGTCGTTTAAAACCTGGCTGCAGAAACGTTGCTAAAGTTGGTTAATACGATATTGACTGAATAATCTGAAAATCAAAGGCAGTTGCCGGCAATTGTTTTCATAACGTTTCATAGGACCCGAATAAATCAGATCAGATTTAATTTATTAATTATTTAGATGAAAAACAACTGTGATTTGTTTGATTTTTATGATGATGTGATGAGCGGAAATTTTGAATGACATAAAAAGAGAAGCGCCCATATTGATAAAAATCAATGGGCGCTTTTTTACAGGCTTTATAAAAAATTATTACTGATAATTTTATGATGATTCATCTCACCTACACATTCTTATACATCATATTCATCATCTAAATCAAAAGTTATCAGCGGTTGCAGTTGTCAGTTCTTCTGCCAAACCAAAAGACAGTGTCATACCGGCTCCGCTGAGTGCATTTACAACTGTGACACCTTTCTCCGGAGACATCACCAGTTCGGTGCCACCGTTGGTGAGTTTAGGATAGATACCATGCCATTGTTCCTGAATGGTATAAGTAGGTGCATCCAGGAAAGTATGCATGTATTTCAGGATAAGATCATTGATGAATGCTTTGTCAAATGGTTCGAAGTCCGGACCATATTCATGAGAGTCACCGATGGTCAGTTCTCCTGCGCCGTTCTGGGAGATAAGAAGATGGATGCCCCATTTCACGTATTCCGGCATCTCTTCCTGAAAACGTTGTTTCAGAGGAACCAATGCAGCACAGTCGTTGAAAGAAGCGTAGTGCGCCAGGGTAAGACCGGCACATAATGCAGGGCCCAGCTGCCAGTTGCCTGGCTGCGGAATGGTACGCATCATCTGCAGTTTACATTTGGTCAGCGGTGCGGTAGCATAGGCTGCCGGGTATAATGTTTCGAAATCTGCGCCGCTGCATACATACACCTGATCCACTCTCCAGCGTTCGTCTTTTGTTTCGATATACGGCATACTGATACCGTTGACAGCAGTATTAAAACGAACGATCACGTTCAGTTTTTCTTCCAGGTACTTTGCAATGGTAGCGCTGGCAACACGGGGGTTGACCGTCATTTCTGTAGGGCTCCACAGGGCGCCTTTCAGACCGTCTGTTTTAATAGCGCTGGTATATTTACCAATATTGCCTGGAGTGATCAGCTCACAGTTAAATCCGTTGCCAGGAGCGGCCTGGGCAAATTCTTCCAGTACAGCCAGTTCGTCCTTTTCGTATACGAGGTGCAGAGAACCTGTTTCCTGGCATTGCAGACCAGTGGCGGCAGCAATTTCCTTCCATACGCTGCGGCTATGCATAGCACGGTCGTACATCTTACCGGCACGCTGACCTATAGGCCATACCAGCCCGAAGTTGCGGATAGAAGCGCTGATAGCTTTGCTGTTTCTTTCAAATAAAACTACTTTTTTGCCTTTGACAGCCAGCTTGTAAGCCATGGCCAGTCCTACTATGCCTGCGCCTACTACCGCTACGTCAGCTTGTTGTTGTTGCATGATTGCTGTTAATAAGAATGCGTTTACAATATAGATAACAATTCATCTAAAGAGGCCACCAGATGGGTATGTGGTCCTTTTTCCAGTTCTTCACGGGTATAGGCGCCGGTGGTTACACCTACTACATAACGGCAACCTGCGTTGGTACCTTCTTCCAGATCAGAAATAGTATCTCCGATTTTGGCTACCTGGGCAATACTGCGTATTTCCAGTTGTTCCATGATACGGTACACCATATACGGATAAGGGCGGCCATAAGGCACTTCATCGCTAGTAGCTACTGCGTCTACCAGTCCCTGTTGCAGCCAGCCGGTGCGCTCCAGGATCACATTGGTGATGTCTCTGTCAAAGCCGGTATCCAGCGCCACTTTGATACCTTTTTGCCGTAATGCCGCAAATACGGCGGATACGCCTTGTTTTTCACGGACAGTGCTGTCGGTGGCATAGTGTTTTTTCATGTCTTCCACGAACCTGGTATGCAGCTCCCTGATAAAGCTTTCATCTGCAAAACGTGCATCGTTTTTCTGTTTCAGCAGATAACGGATCGCATAAGGTTTGGCATATCCCATTACTTCGTTCACTTCTTCCAAAGTAACTTCTACCCCGGCCAGCAGAATGGTCTGCTGTAACACCTTTGCTACGTTCGACTCATCGTGCAGCGTGGTGCCGGCAATATCAAAAACGGCTAATTGTATCTCCATCTCTTTAAAATTAACAGGTCACAAAGGTATTAAAGATGTAAAAATAAGTTTAGCCTTTATAAACATTTAACAAGGAGGTAACACAATAACCGGCATAAAAAAACCCGTCCGGCAAGGGCCGGACGGGCAATATCATTGACAATGGCGGATATTAGAAACCTATTCCCGCACCTACACGGTAGATAAGATTGTTCCGGTAAGGAGAACGGTTATCCTGGATCACATCGTACATCAGGGAGATACCAACACCTACGCGTCCGCCTACACTCTGGGTATAACCGGCACCGATCAGCAGGCTGGGCACGCTGTAGTTAGTGCTGAAGTCACGTTTCGGATCTGTATAATAAACAGTGGATTTCTGGGAGATCACGTTATACTCAGGCTGGATATGCACAAACAACATAGGAACAGGGTATACACGGCCCCATATGCCCCCTCCGAAAATGGTGTATTTATCCCGCTGGGCGGTATTACCATAACCGTCATAACTTTTAAACTGACCATACTGCGCGTTCACATTCACACCGGCAGCTATGTAATCGTTGAAGCGGTAACCTACCAGCGGAGACACATCCACATTGGTATAATCGCCGAACACCATCCCCAGCGAGCCACCCAGGATCAGGCGGGAACGATCAAAGCCCGTGTGTGCACTGGTGTCTGTTTTATAATACTGTGCAACTACCACCTGGGTGGTCATAAGAAAAAGAATACCCGTCAATAAACGTTTCATACCTGGTTTATTATTTTAATGAATAGAAGGGGCGATAGTTAACGGTCTCCCCATAGGTGTTTCCCTGGCAAAAATAACTATTACCACTCAGCTGTCCATATTTAGCTTTTGCCGGCCACTGTACCTAGAAAGAGGGGCAGATAGTAGCCCTTTTGGCGTTATTGAAGCTGCGATTGGAATACAATCCACTGTAAACCAGGCCGATTTCATAAGCACCCCGACGGCTGTTGGAAGTAGCCAGGTTGGAGGTGGTCACGTCGTAACTGAACTGCAGCTTTATATTACTAAGCTGATATCCTACCAAAAACACCGCTGCATCTTTAGCCCGGTAGTAAATACCGCCAGACACCTGTTTGTCGCCGTCACCAGAAAGGTTATAAGCGGCACTCAACCCGATCACAAATTCATGTGTATTAGCCTGCTGGGAATAGTAAGCACTGGGGTTGATGATCAGCACGTCACTGGTTTTGATACTGGCATTCAGGAAGCCCGTATACCGGCGTGAGATCTTGTTATCACCGTCATAGAAAGTTTCCCGGGGCGTATTGATATGTTGAACTGCAAGACCAGTGTTGATATACAAATTTTCTGTCGGGAAATAGGCGTAGTTCATTCCCACATTCATATCAAAATAGTTAACGGCCGACTGCGTGAAAGGCTCAGCAGTAGGCATGCGGGAATCAAAAAACTTTCCATTCCACTGGTCACCGAAGGTAAGCTTGGTAATGTCTACCCGTTTACCAGCAGATCCGGCCTGAAAGCCCAGCGACAGCAAGCTACTTTCGCCCAGCAGCTGATGATAAGCCACTGAGGCGTATCCTTTGGTAGATGTCAGATTACCGCTTCCGGCCACATCCCGCAGGATTACAGCACCTACACCTACCCAGCCATAGATAAGCTTTTCCCTCAACAACTGCAGGTCTCCATAGGCCGACATCGTCTTGTAAGGAACAGGGACACTACTCCACTGGTCACGGTAATTGATACCGACACGGAAGTTTCCGTCAGGGATAAAACCGGTGTTCGCCGGATTGGTGGTTAACGGTGAATTGAAATACTGGGAAAAGTGCAGGTCCTGAGCGGATACACTTACAGAAACCAACATTCCAACTATCCATACTACCGTGATGTTAACAATCAACTTCTTCATGGCTCATCATCTTAACAAGGTTACATTTCCTGTCTTACTGCCTTTTGTGCCATCAGTAAACTCGAGGCTTACCACATAGGCATATGCGTCAATGGGCTGCAGTTCACCCTTATACCGGCCATCCCAGCCAATTCTGGGGTCTGAACTTTCAAAAACCAACTGACCCCAGCGATTGAATATTTTCAGATTGAATTTCGTTGCACCAAAAGCCTTCACATAGAATACATCATTTACACCGTCATTGTTTGGAGAAAATGCCGATGGCACATCAAATAAAGGCACTACAATCGCACTCACCTGTTTACAGGTGGTTTCCGTACAACCTTCCGGATTGGAAGAAGTCAGACACACGTTATATGTCCCCGTTCTCAGGTACTGATGTACCGGGTTCCAGATAGAAGTGGTATCTCCATCACCAAAGTTCCACAATGCACGGGTAGCACCTCCCTGAGACAGGTTGGTGAAAGTGACAGGTGTATTCTCTGTAGCCTTCGCCGGCGTAAAGTCGAAGTCTGCTGTAGGTGGCGGGGCTACCAACACCTTTTTGGTAATACTGTCTTTTTTATTGCAGGTGTTTTCATCCAGCGCCAGCAGTTTTACATTCCACAAACCAGCTGTATTAAACTTATGGGTAGGGTAAGGATCGCTGGATGTAGAACCATCGTCCTCGAACGTCCAGAGGAAGCTATCTCCACCCAATGTGCCATTATCGAGCTTCAGCTCGGTGCCCAAACAAACGGTGTCCGGCATAGTAAACTGTGCAGTAACGTTAACGGCCACACGCAGTGGCTTGGTAATCGTTTCCGGTGCATTACAGAAGTTGGTGTCTACCAGCGTAAGGCTCACATTGTAGATGCCAGGGGCACTAAACTTATGGGCATACGGGAACTTGGAAGGGCCTACATACTCCGGTTTGGAACCATCTCCCAGATCGAAGATAAAGGAGCTGTCGCCAAAGTGGCCGGCAGGCGTTGCATTACTGGTGAATAGATAAGCCAGGTCCTGACAGGGTTGCTGACGCTGGGCATCAAAATCAAATTTCGCTTCATTATCGCCCAGTTTTATGTCGATATAGGCAGTATCGGCACCATTACAGCTGGCACGGTCTACTTTTACCAGCATAATGGTATAGCTACCTACGTTCTGGAATGTATGTTTCACTGTGTCAGTTCCAATCACTACCGGTGAGCCATCTCCAAAATGCCATTCCCATCTTTCTGCCGAAAGACGGGTAGTATCCACAAAAGTGATTTCTTTAGGTGCACAGTAGTTCACTCTTCTGTTCAGCGTTTTAATACCTGCTTTAACACCATCGAGGTTAAAGGCTATTTTCAGTGCACCATAGTTACAGCCCGGAGGCGGTGTACTGGAATAAGCACCGGGTGTGGTGGGATAACGGGGCTTGGCGCCGTTCTGGCTTACATTACACCAGGCACAGATACCCTGATAGATCACACCGTTACGATCAAAGCGGCTGGTACCACCATCCACATGCTCATATAAACCATTACCGCCAAACCAGCTGCCAAACAACTGACTGGCCGCATCCCGCTGCAGCACAAAGAAATAAAAGTCCATACCGTCTGTTGTACTCTGGATGGCGTTTTTCTCCGGCAGCCCGAAAGTACCCGAGTTGGGGTAATGCAATGAGTTGTTGATACCACCACCCCATCCGGACACATATACGTTTTCGCAGCGATCTACCAGGAAAGCGGTCGGTGAAATCGAAGGTGTCCCTGCAATTTGTCTCCTTTTACCAAAGGTAGTGGAGTATACAAAAGCGCTCAGATCGGGCTGTAACTTCACAATATACTGGAGTGAGTTATCATTGTAATCACCGGGGTTCAGCAGTTTAATGGGCCAGGTACCTTCTGTAGTACCCATTGCATATATGTAGCCGTTTTTATCCAGCTGGATACCATATACCTGATCCGCCGAAGGATCATCTGAACCCAGGAAGGTACTTTGCAGGATTTTAGTACCATCATTGGTAATATGGGCAATAAAGCCATCACATACTCCACCTCTGTAAGCGGGATAGATGACGCCGGGAGTGACCGGGAAATTACCACTGGCAGTACCACCAGCCACATACAGGGTATTGAGTTTGTTTAATGCTATCACATAAGCGGCATCTTCCGCAGAACCACCCAGATAACTGGCCCATACCAGTCCACGGCACATAGGGTTGATCTTCATCACCACACCATCCTGAGAGCCTCCAAAGGTCCCCTGAAAAACACCGGCTGTTACCGGGAAATCAGAAGAACGGGTACAGCTGGCCACATAGATATATCCTGCATCATCGATCACTACTTCACTGCGGGCATCATCACCATAGTTACGAAGTAATACCCAGTCGCCGCCAGCACGGTTTTCACGCATGTTTACACCGTCATCACCACTGCCGGCGATGATCAGTGAGCCGATCAAACCCGTGCCTGTTGCATTGAGTTTGGTGACTACAATATCCCATCCGCCTCTGTTGGTACCTTCAATTTTATCATAAGGATAGTTACCCGAAGTTGTTCTGCCGGAGATCACGAGGTTGCCCTGCTGATCTACGAAAAGACTGTGAGGCTGCTCCTGTCCGTCGCCGCCCAGGTAAGTGGCATAAATAAGCTTGGTCCCATTGGGATTGAACTTGGAGATCGCAATATCAAAAGCACCACCATTGAAGGCGGTTTTAAACGCGCCGGTAGTAACGGGATAACCATTATTGAATACGATACCGCCACCGTAGAAGTTTCCGGCATCATCATAGGTAGCCGTAAAGCCCCAGTTATCGGCACGGGAACCGGAAACGGTAGAAAACACATACACCGGGTCTATCACCAACGGATACGCCTGATTGTATTCTCCGGAGATCTTAAATCCTACCTTGTTGCCATTCAACCGATAAGATACTTTTACCGGCACACGCTGGTTATTCACATATTGGTAGGCGTATGGCAGCTGTTCCAGCACATCGCCTACAGAAGTATGTACCAGTAGTTGTCCTTTTTTGATTTCCATTCCGGCGGCCCCTTCATACGACAGCTGTATTTTATCGGGGTTGGCGCCCGCTGCCACAATGATATCATATTTCAGCTGGGAAGCATCGGAATATACGTGGGCGTCGATACCGGGATAGATGGATTTATACACCAGCCCCTGATACGATTTTACGTTGGAAGCCCATTTGGTGCGGTCGTTACCGATAAAGTAGTTGCTGATAGCTTCCTGTTGTTTTTCGGGGATGATTTCAGGGCTGGGGTTGGCGCCGATGAAATCTACCTTATAGGCATGTCCTCTTACATCAGGAAGACGGCCTGGTCTTGGTGGTGGTTTTTCGCCGCTGCTGACAGCAGGATTGTTCACAGACTTACCAGCTGATGCACTGTTTTTACCAACGATCACAGCTGATGCAGATGAGTCGGTTGCTGCACCATGTCCATGCATATACTCGTAAAGATCATGCATATCCTCCTTGCTGTACAGCATGAAAGTAAACCCTGTTTTTCTCAGGTATATATCGGCAGTACCAACATCTGATTTGTAAAGGACCTGCGGGTCCCACTGGCCTTTATTCTCGATAAAGTTCAATGGCGTGAAATTGGTTTGCTGTTGTCCCCGGGCCTTATATCCGGTAAACAACAGAAGAATCATCATTCCAGCAAGGCCGCTCGGGAGGGTAAATTTCAACGGGATAAAATTTATTTTAATGCTAAAAAAACCAATATACATCTATAAACGCAGAAGCCCATTAAATTGTTACGGGCACTCACTATAATACCGCTGTCCTCACGATAGTTTTCAGGGCCTATACTATTAACTAAGACTGTATAAATTAATAAACGTTAAAAGCGTCAGGAAATTTTACTCCATTGAGATTTCCCGCGCTGAAGGGCTAAATATTCCTTTAAGCCTTGATTCTCAGGCAGGACGAGGTCTGTATCTTCTGATAGAATTTTTTCAGCGCTTACACGGGCAGCATCCAGGATAGCTTTATCCTGCAGAATATCAGCCAGTTTGAAATCCAGTACGCCGCTCTGGCGGGTACCTTCGATATCGCCCGGGCCACGAAGCTCCATATCTTTTTCTGAGATAATAAAACCGTTGTTGGTCTGCACCATTACGTTGATACGTTCTTTAGAAACCTGGCCCAGCTTATTACCTGTCATCAGGATACAGAAAGACTGTTCAGCACCGCGGCCTACGCGGCCTCTCAGCTGGTGAAGCTGCGACAGACCAAAGCGTTCAGTACTTTCAATCACCATCACGGAAGCATTGGGCACATTCACGCCTACTTCAATCACGGTGGTGGCCACCATGATGTTGGTATCGCCGGATACAAAGCGCTGCATGTTGGTTTCCCGCATCTCTGCAGGCTGGCGGCCATGTACCATGCTGATATAGTACTGTGGTTCAGGGAAAAACGCTTTCACTTCCTCATAACCTTTCATGAGGTTTTCATAATCCATTTTCTCACTGTCTTCAATCAGCGGGTATACGATATAAGCCTGGCGGCCTTTTTTGATTTCTTCCCGGATGAAGTCCATCACCTGCGGACGCTGGAATTCAGTGCGATGTACCGTAGTAATTGGTTTTCTGCCGGGAGGCATTTCATCGATAACGGAAACGTCAAGATCTCCGTAGATGGTCATGGCCAGCGTTCTTGGTATAGGCGTGGCCGTCATGACCAGTATATGAGGGGGTATATCGTTTTTTTCCCATAGCCGTGCCCGTTGGGCTACCCCAAAACGGTGCTGTTCATCTGCGATGGCCATTCCCAGGTTCTGGAATACCACTTCTTTTTCCAACAGGGCATGTGTCCCTACCAGGAAATGAATACTGCCATCAGCGATGCCGGCCAGTATCTGTTTACGGGCCTTGCCTTTGACACTACCGGTCAACAGTGCAATCTTAACATCCATAGGCTGAAGCAGCTCCGCCAGGCCTTTATAGTGCTGTTGTGCGAGGATTTCCGTAGGAGCCATCAGACAGGCCTGGAAACCGTTATCTTTTGCCAGCAGCATAGACAACAGGGCCACCATGGTTTTACCACTGCCCACATCACCCTGTAACAGGCGGTTCATCTGACGGCCATGCACGGTGTCCATCCGGATTTCCTTCAGCACTCTTTTTTGTGCGCCGGTGAGGTCAAAAGGCAGATGATGATTGTAAAATTCGTTGAACGATTCTCCTACTGCTCCAAACACATAACCCTGCGAGAGCTTATGCCTTTTGATTTTCAGACGGCATATGCGTATCTGGGCAATAAACAATTCTTCAAATTTCAGGCGTCGTTGTGCCTGGCGTGCATCCTCTTCACCAGCAGGAAGGTGTATCTTGAAATACGCCATGGATCTGGGCATCAGCCGGTATTGCTGTAACACTTCCACCGGAATATTCTCCCTTACTTCCATAGGTGACATCTGTTCGAGCAATGCCTTCGTCAGTTTTCCAATAGCCTTTGCCGTTAGTCCGCGTGCTTTCAGTTTTTCGGTAGTGGAATATACGGGTTCCAGGAACTGTTTGCCGGAGGCTATTTCTTCTGTGAGCAAGTCCATCTCCGGGTGCGCCAGTTGTGGCACGCCATTGAATACAGAGATGCGGCCATACACCAGATAAGCTACATTTTCGCGCAGCGCTTTCTGCATCCACTGCCATCCCTGAAACCACACCAGCTCTATCACACCGGTTTCATCTTTAAAAGTAGCTACCAGTCTTTTTCCTCTGTTTTCACCCACTACTTCCATCCGGAGAATGCGCCCACGTATCTGCACAAAATCTTCATATCCACTAAGGGAAGATATCTTGTCTATTTTCGTACGGTCTACATAGCGGAAAGGAAAATACTGTAGCAGATCGCCAAAGGTATGCACACCGATTTCCTTCCGCAACAGTTCTCCCTTCTGCGGGCCTACACCTTTGAGGTATTCAATCGGGTTGGATAATATGGCAGTGAAAGTAGAAATAGTTAACTGTTTTTTAATGAGCCACGAAGATAACCAATCAGCGTAGACTGATTTCAATGATAGCAGGATGTTTTTTAAAAAGATTAGCGAAGATGAAAGCTATGACAGCTTTTATCTTCGCTAAGTATATTGTTCCGTAACGGAATTATTCTGCGTCAGCAGTTACTTTACCTTCTACGAACTGTTTCATCCATTCAGTGGTAACAGATTTAGGTCTTTCCAGAGAGAGGCCCAATCCTCTGTCCCAGCAGAGAGATGCCAGTACGCCCAGTGCACGGGAAACGCCGAACAGTACGGTGTAGAATTCATATTCCACCATTCCGTAATGTACCAGCAATGCGCCGGAGTGAGCGTCTACGTTTGGCCATGGGTTTTTCACCTTGCCCAGTTCCTGCAGGATTGGTGGTACGGTTTCGTATACTGTCCATACGATTTTCACCAGTTCATCATTAGGCAGGTGTTTTTTAGCAAACTCCATCTGCGCAGTAAAGCGGGGATCAGTTTTACGCAGTACAGCGTGACCATAACCTGGTACTACTTTACCTTCCGCCAGGGTTTTACGAACGTATGCTTCGATTTGTTCTTTGGTAGGCATGCCACCACCCAGTTCTTCACGCATAGAGAGTATCCATTTGATCACTTCCTGGTTGGCCAGGCCATGCAGCGGACCTGCGAGACCGTTCATACCAGCGGAAAATGACAGATAAGCATCGCTGAGGGCAGAACCTACGAGGTGTGTCGTGTGTGCGCTCACGTTACCACCTTCGTGGTCGGCGTGGATCACCATGTACAGGCGCATCAGTTCTTTAAATCCTTCGTCAGAATAACCCAACATATGAGCGAAGTTACCTGCCCAGTCGAGCATGCCATTAGGCTGGATATGCTGACCGCCTTTGTATTTGCGGCGATAGATGTAGGCAGCGATACGAGGGAGACGGGCGATGAGGTTCATCGTGTCTTCGTACATATAGCTCCAGTAGTCTTTTTTATTGATTCCTTCGGCATATGCTTTTGCAAAAAGAGATTCTGTTTGCAGCGCCATGATACCTACGGTAAACATAGTCATTGGGTGAGTAGTGATCGGCAGGGCTTCAATAGCGTCAAATACGTGGTTGGGTACATGAGAACGACGGCCCCACATGCTGGATAAATACTGCACATCTGCTTCAGTAGGCAGTTCACCAATCAGCATCAGATAAAACAACCCCTCCGGTAATGGTTCTGCACCACCTGGCGCTTTTGGTAAATGTTCCCTCAGTTCTGGAATCGAGTACCCACGAAAGCGGATACCTTCGTTGGCGTCCAGCAGGGAGGTTTCCGTTACGATGCCAGTAATACCGCGCATACCCTGGTAAACCTGCGCAATAGTTACGTCCTCAATTTTTTTTGATCCATGATTTTTTACCAGGTCCTTTACTTCAACGTTAAGATCATCTGCTTTAACCTTGAATTTTTCTTTTATGTACCCCATTTTACTGCTATTGTTTATAAATGAAAACAAAATCGATCAATTGTCAAAAGTAATGATTTGTTAACGAAGTTACCACCATTCAATGGTATTTAATGTCAATTTAACAACCAGACAACCAATGCATGACTGTAAAAACTACCGCAGCAAAAACACTATAACATTATTAATTATCAATTATTTACAAGTAGTAAAATATTATCACCCATTAAGCGTTAAAGAAATGTAAATTTTTTCAGAATGAATTGAAAATATTGAAAGAAGCAACGCTGAAATTTCATTTTCATTCATTGATTTGGACAATTTCCGTATACATGACCGATTAGGAATACATGGAAACTATAAGGAAGGCTAAATCAGCCAATCCCACTATGGCCGGGTGAAAATTGCAGACATTGTTTCGGCACTTTAAAAATAAAAAACGGGGCTGACCAGTACTGGTCAGCCCCGCTTATGTTGAAAAGGGAAAAATCATCATTTAGGTGCGCGGCGGTACAGATACAACGCCAGTCCGCCAAAGAGGAAATTGGGTATCCACACAGCCACCAGCGGGTTGAGATCCGCTTTGGTACTGAACACAGTAGTGAACTGCATCAGGATAATGTAGCTGGCACTGATCACGATACCTACGGCCAGATGCAGCCCGCTGCCACCTCTCACCTTTTTGGCTGCGATAATACCGCCGATAATGGTGAGGATGACCACGGCCGCTGCCGCGGCTGTTCTCCGGTAGTATTCCACCCAGTAGGTATTAAGCCCTTCGGAGCCACGGATGGCTTCGCGATTAATATATTTGCGCAGATCCGGTGTTGTCATGGCTTCCTGCAGGTTTTTCACCTCCAGCAGATCTTTAGGCACCAAAGGAATTTTAAGGGTAGAGTCCTGCAGGCTGACCCATTTTTCCTTGAGACCATCCATATGCCGTACAGACACATAATCGAGCCTCCAGGCTCTTTTGGTGGAATCCCAGGTGATCCTGTCTGCTCTCAGTTTGGTAGTCAGTTGTTGTCCGTTTACTCTTTCCAGTATGAAATTGCTGCCACTCTTATAGTTAGGATCGTAGGTACCGAAGGTAACGTAAGTAAAGCTGTCGATACGGCTGGTACGATCGTATTGCGACGTCTGATTATCCGGAGTACGGATCCTTGTATTTTCGAAAGTGGTGCGGATACGGTTGGCATTGGGTACTACCCAGTAGTTGGCCAGCCAGAGGATACCACCAAACAGGAAGGCACCTACCCAGTAAGGGCGTAAAAAACGGCGGAAACTCACGCCGGCGCTCAGGATAGCGATGATCTCCGAGCGATACGCCATTTTGGAGGTAAAAAAGATAACGGAAATGAAGATAAACAGGGGAAACAGCAAGGCGGCAATATGCGGGATAAAGCCAAAGTAATAATCCACGATCACATCGTGGAGGGATATATTATACTTAATGAAATCATCTATCTTCTCTGTAATATCGATCACTACGGAAATGACCAGCAATATCATCAGGGAATAAATAAACGTTCCAATGAGCTTGCGTAAAATGTACCAGTCTATTTTAGTCATGAGCCCAAAGATATTAGTTTATTTTATAGTCCGAACTTTTACAGGCGCGTTTTCAACTGCTGTACCATTCCTGTTTTCCAGGTAGCAAAGGTGCCTGCCAGTATCTGACGGCGGGCTTCTTTCACCAGTTCCAGGTAAAAGGCGAGGTTGTGGATACTCGCTAATGTCATGCCTAAAATTTCTCCGGCAACAAACAGGTGGCGCAGGTAGGCACGGGAGTAGCCGCTGGTAGCGAAGCAGTCGCTGTTTTCATCGATCGGACTGAAGTCGGTAGCCCATTTTTTATTCCGGATGTTCATCACGCCGTTCCAGGTGAAAAGCATACCATTACGACCATTGCGGGTAGGCATCACGCAATCGAACATGTCTACGCCCAGGGCGATGTTTTCCAGGATATTCCAGGGGGTACCTACGCCCATGAGGTAGCGGGGCTTGTCTTTGGGCAGGATATCGCATACCAGGCCGCACATATCGTACATTTCATTTTCAGGCTCTCCTACGCTCAGGCCGCCGATAGCATTACCGGCTGCGCCACGGGAGGCGATATATTCTGCGGAGGCTTTGCGGAGATCTTTATAGGTACTGCCCTGTACAATAGGGAACAGTGTTTGTTCGTGGCCATAAGCCGGCTGGGTATCACCCAGGCGCTGAATACAGCGGTCCAGCCAACGGTGGGTGAGTTCCATCGACTTCCGCGCATAGCGGTATTCAGACGGATATGGCGGGCATTCATCGAATGCCATGATAATATCCGCTCCGATGGTGCGCTGGATGTCCATCACATTTTCGGGGGTAAAGAGGTGTTTGGAACCGTCTATATGCGACTGGAACACCACGCCCTCTTCCTTGATTTTACGGTTAGCCGCCAGGGAAAACACCTGATATCCGCCACTGTCGGTAAGGATAGGGCGGTCCCAGCCGTTAAATTTATGCAGACCGCCTGCCAGTGACAGCACTTCCAGGCCTGGCCTCAGATAGAGGTGATAGGTATTGCCGAGGATGATCTGCGCCTGCACATCATCCCGTACCTGCTCCTGTGTGATAGCTTTTACGCTACCCACAGTACCTACCGGCATAAAAATCGGTGTTTCTATTTCCCCGTGGGCAGTGGTAATTTTACCCGCCCTGGCATTGCTGCCGCTATCTGTTGTGATCAGTTCAAAATTCACGGTCTTAATTTCAAGCCTGCAAAGATCGGAATATTTGGCGATTTGACGGTTTGATATTTGGAGCGAACGGAAGATCGTCTGCTTTACAACTTTCAAATTATCAAATAAATAATCCGGATTCGAAACGATTTATTATTTTACAGATAATAAAAATATTATATTTTTGCCAGCATTATGCTTGACAATCTGGGTGAAATTGCCTTATACTTTTTTGCTGCCGTTGCAGGGATACAAACGATCTATTATTTGTTTGTTTTCTCCCGGGTAGCTTTCTACCGTCGTAAGTTTGACCTGGACCTCGCGCCCGAAGGGCCTTTTTCCGTGATCATCTGCGCAAAAGACGAAGAGCTGAATCTTCAGAAAAATCTGCCGGGGGTCCTGCAGCAACGTTATCATGTACACCACAAGCCGGAATATGAGGTGATTGTGGTAAATGATAACTCCGAAGACGACACCAAATATTATCTCCGCTCCATAGAGCCCGGTTATCCACACTACCGGCACATCGAAATCAAGCAGGCTGCCAAATTCATCCCCGGAAAAAAATACCCGCTGTCAATAGGTCTCAAAGGAGCCCAGTATGAAAACGTACTGCTCACTGACGCCGACTGCAAACCGGGCAGCACCTATTGGTTATCACTGATGAGCCAGGGATTTGCGGATGAGAAAGAGATCGTACTGGGTTACGGAGCATACCACAAAAAACCCGGTTTCCTGAACAAGGTGATCCGTTACGAAACATTTTTCGGCGCCATGCAACACCTGTCTTTTGCCATGAGCGGCATGCCCTATATGGGCGTGGGCCGCAACCTGGCCTATAAAAGAGAGCTGTTTTTCCGGCACAAGGGCTTTACCAGCCACCAGCACCTGGCCAGCGGCGATGATGATCTGTTTGTGAATGCCGCCGCCAACCGTAAAAACGTAGGCGTAGTGATAGATAAACAGGCTTTTACCTATTCTGAGCCTAAACAGAACTGGAAAAGCTGGTTCAGACAAAAAACCCGGCATATGTCCACCGGCAAACACTATCGTTTCGGACATAAATTTGTGCTGGGCCTGTTTTCCCTGACCCATTTCCTCTTCTACCCTGCCTTTATCCTCGCCCTGTTTTTCCCGCCGCCGATTTTATGGTATGCCTTGGGCATCTTCGGGATAAAAGTGCTGACCCAGTCCATCATCACCTATGCAGCCATGCGTAAACTGGATGAAAGTGATCTGTTTAAGTTCAGCTGGCTGATGGATATCTTCATGGTATTTTATTACATCATATTTACACCGGCATTGATGTTTAAGTCAAAAAACCGCTGGTAACGGTGATGTATTTGATGTTTATGATGCTCCTGATGAGTGGAGATTATTGATTGTTTTTTTATTTTTTAAGATAGTTTAAATGAAGCGCCTGTTGCAGGCGCTTCATTTTTTATATCCGCTTATCAGGGTTATCAGTAAAAATCATAATAAAATCACAGTATTTTTGCGACATGGAAATTATTTTAAAGTATTTCAGCGATTTTTCGCCTGTTCAGTTAAAGCAGTTTGAAGCCCTGAAAGGATTGTATGAAGAATGGAACGAGAAGATCAACGTCATATCCCGGAAAGATATTGACTCTCTGTATGAGAGACATGTGTTGCATTCACTGAGTATAGCGGCCGTCGCAGATTTCCAGCCGGACACCCAGATACTGGACCTCGGTACCGGTGGTGGTTTTCCGGGCATTCCGCTGGCGATCTTTTTCCCGGAAGTACAGTTTCATCTGGTGGATTCCATCGGCAAAAAAATAAAGGTAGTACAAGGCGTCAGCGAAGCGCTGGGGCTGAAAAACGTGACCACCGCCCATAGCCGGGTGGAGGATATAAAAAACCGTAAATTCGATATTGTAGTATCAAGGGCAGTAGCTCCGCTGGGTGACCTCTGGCGCTGGAGCAAACCGGTATTAAAGAAGTCTGCTGTACCAGGCAAACAGTTTGAAAAAGGGCTGATATGCCTCAAAGGCGGAGACCTAAACCAGGAAATTGCTGATAGCGGTGTCAAACCCAGGCTGCTCAACATCTATGACATCTTCCCTGAAGAAAGTTTCAAAGACAAATATATTGTGCTGGCCAAAAGCTGATGAATACCGCCTCCGGAGCTGATTTTGTTACCCCCTTGATATTTTTTCCCAAAAATAAAATATCGGCATTTCTGTTTCGTCTTCCTTATTACGATGAAACAGTTGCTCCTCACAAACAGCATCATGGCCCAAGAGCAAAACGAACGCATACAAGCTACTGTGAAGCAGGAACGTAAGCGTTTGCTGAACTTCATCCGGCAGCGTGTCAACAACGCGTCGGATGCGGAGGATATACTGCAGGATGTGCTGTACCAGTTCACGGAATATCTCCGGCTGGGCAGCCAGATAGACTCCATTACCGGCTGGCTGTTTGCTGTGACCCGCAACCGTATTACAGACTGGTTCCGTAAGAAAAAGGAAACGCCATTCACTAACTATGTTCGCGAAATAGAAGGAGAAGAAGTCCTTTTCCTGCCGGAATTACTCTCCGATGAATCCCTGCAGGCTGATACACCCATGGTTCGGAAAATCATGTCTGAAACAATCATGCAGGCCATCGATGAGCTGCCGGCAGAACAAAAACAGGTATTCCTCCAGCATGAACTCGAAGGTAAATCGTTCAAGGAAATGAGCGAAGAAACCGGTGTCAGTGTGAATACACTACTGTCGAGAAAACGTTATGCTGTTTTGTACCTCCGTGAACGGCTGGCAGAACTGTACCGTGAATTATTCGATAACTAAAAAATTCTTACAATATGCGACCCGCAAAAAAAATCGGTTTAATCATTTTGGGCATTGCCTTCTTTGCCGCTGTCATTCTGTTGACACAAGTACTGTGGAATAATCTGATACCAGAACTTTTCCATGGGCCGGTGATCAGTTACTGGCAGGCACTCGGATTGCTGGTACTGGGTAAACTCCTCTTTGGCTGGCATGGTCATAACCGCGGCTGGGGCGGCGGATGGCGCCAGCGCCGGGAATGGAAAGAACGGATGAAGGAAAAGATGGCCGATATGACACCCGAACAAAAGGAAAAAATGAAAGCATTTTTCCGCAGCCGCTGTGGCAGCGGAAGATTTGAATGGCACGATGAAGAAACAGCCCCCTGGAAAGATGTAGCAGATGAGAAACCGCAAAACAAAGACATTTAACCTAAATCCTCCGGCTATGATAGGCATCTTCAAAACCAATATTAACAGTCAGCACGCCAAACAACAGATGATCCACGCCATTACTTCCCGTTTTGAAGTAGGCAGCTGCCATGTAGACCTCGACGACTGCGATAAGGTATTAAGGATAGCTGACCTTCAGGTGACTGAAAATATTATCATTGAATTTGTACAAAGACAGGGTTTTTCATGTGAACCATTGGAATAATTGAACTTTTTAGGGAGAAATGATCAAATTAGCGAGATAGGTACCTGGAAAGTAAATATTGTTCTTATTTATATCTATCAATTTATTGGACAGGTCACAAAACCGGCGTAACTTCAGAAAGAATGCAAATGGCCCGGGTATAACATACTGCTGCGTCCGGTTTTGTGTATTTATGAACCCTCTAAATCATTTCCTATGTACCTGAACCAGCATGAGATTCGTTCTCTGTTAAATAGAAGCTTCGATCACTTTGTTGATTTTGTGCAGGCATTGCCTGATCATCGTTTTACCGCCACACCATACGGTAAATGGTCCGCCGGACAACAACTTCATCATCTTATCAAATCTGTAAGGCCGGTAACCACCGCCATGGGTTATCCCAGGATATTGCTGCGTTACTTTGGTGTAAGTCAGCTCCCTTCGCGCTCCTACGATATGCTCGCAGAACAATACGACCAGGTGCTGGCCCATGGCGCCAAATCCACCGGTGCCTATCTCCCCGGCGTTATCTACAGCGCCCAACGACCTGTGCTGATCCAGGAATTTGTCAAACAGAAGGAAAAACTGCTGGCACATCTGGACAACTGGTCAGAAAACGATCTTGATAAGTATCGGTTACCTCATCCCCTGCTTGGAAAAATTACGATCAGGGAAATGTTGTACTTCACCGCCTACCATAATCAGCACCACCTCGAAAAGCTGCAAGACCACGAGCTACGCAGCCATACATGGGAAAATCAATTACAACAACTGATATTTTAACAACCTCATCACGAACATATTTTCTACACCTGGATCAGGACGCTTACCGTCCTGATCTTTTTTTTACCCGGATTTTGTAATTTGTATCAACCACCTGCCACCGTTCAATAGCCCACATGCCGCTTTAGCTGTAATGAACGTATACATGAAAGAACCCAACATGACAAAAACAGCCCTAGTTTTAGGCGGCGGCGGCGCACGTTGTGCCTTTGCCATCGGAGCGATCCAGTACTTCCGTCAGCATCATCCGGATATGCGTTTCGACATCCTCTGCGGCACCAGCAGTGGCTCCCTTATCGCCTTCCTCACCGCCATCGAAGAAAATGAACTCACTGAAAAAATCTTTACCGCCAATGTTACACAAGACTTCCTCTCCACCTCCCACGCCATCCAACGGCTGGCCAACAACAATCTTTCGCTTTACAACATCGTTCCACTGCTGCATAAAGTGAATGCTGTTATCACCGAAGAACGCTTTCAGCGCCTGATGACAGCCGAAAGGGAATTGTTTATTGCCACCCGGAGCCTGCAAACAGGTCGTTCCGTTTATTTCTCCAATCAGGCTTCCGGCGAAAGCACCTATGATATCAGAAAAGCTAGTGACCTGAATGAGCTGCGTGACGCCGTAGTGGCCTCTTTCACGCAACCCGCGTTTATGCCGCCGGTAGAAATTACAATGTCCAATCAACCCATGCAACAGTTCATTGATGGCGGAGGCCCCCTCTACGCACCGGTAAAACTCGCCATCGACCGGGGCGCTACTGACATCTACGTGATATTACATACGCCTGCCGCACCAGAGCAATATCCGATTCAGTTCAAAAACCTGGTGGATGTGCTCGAACGCACTATGGACTGGAGCACCATCAACCTGGCAGTAAATGATATGGCCTTGCCGCTGGTATATAACCAGTCAATCCAATACCTGGAAGCGATCAAACTTAAACTGGCAGCAGCAGGTGTATCCCCTGATACCATAGCTGCCTGTTTCAATATTCCCGAGGCACGCCCATTTGAAGGCAAAAAAGTCATCAATATCAGGGTGCTGCGCCCGGATACTCCGCTTGACGCTGGTATGGGCGGCATGGAATTCATTAACCGCGCTGTTAAACTGATGATACAGGCCGGAGAATGGAAAGCTGCTCAGGCAATGGAACAGAGATAAAATAAAAGCCCCGGGCCGATATACCGGCCCGGGGCTTTTATTTATTTTTTCAGATCATCCTGAAGGTATCAGGATACTGCTTTGTTATTGCGTCTGTCCACATCTGCCAAACGCTGGCTGGGATCTATTTCCAGTTCTTTGATCTCAGACAGTGGCAGGTCTATTTCTACTTCGTAAGTAGGGTTGGTCCAGTACCATGCGGGCTCGACTATACGTTTTATAGCCGGTTGTTCGTTTGGCTTTTCTCCAAACATAATAGACAGCGGAATATAGTGCATTACCTGGTTGCCTTTTTTGTCGGTGACCATAAAGTCAATCGGCATAGGGAACTGGCCGATGCGGCGCAGGCGTACCATTGTTTTGTTGCCATTGCTGTATATGCTGTCGATACCATAATCGATATGTTTGGTAGAATTGATAAAGTACTGTTTGTACCAGTCCAGTTCAATACCGCTTTCTTTTTCCATTACACGGATAAAGTCGTTTGCATTCGGATGTTTGAAACGCCATTCGTTGTAATAACGCAGCAGACCGGCATCGCGGTTGGCAGCACCGATCACGTAACCTAACTGTTCCAGGAACACGGCTCCTTTGGAATAAGCAGTGAGGCTGTAGCCATAGTTGGTGTTGTAGTGGTCAGAATGGGTAGTAGCTGGTTCCTCAAACGGACTTCTTGCAAGTGCAAAGTAGCCGGCATAAGAATCTTCATGCGGATTTTTTCCTTTCAGGGAATCTACTGTATTGTAGATGGTATTATCCTGGCCGAAAGTGGTGAAACCTTCGTCCATCCAAGGGTAGAGGCTTTCGTTAGTAGCCAGCATACCCTGGTACCAGCTGTGCATCCATTCGTGGATCGCCACGCCATAGAGGCCATCCATCTTACCATTACCCAGTATCAGTGTGGACATTGGATATTCCATACCACCATCACCACCCTGGATGAAGGAATACTGCTGATAAGGATAAGCGCCGTAATGTGCTTTGATATAGTCGTAAGCGGCGGGTATCATTTTAGCCAGCCGGGGCCATGTTTCGCGGGTATTTTCATTTTCCAGGTAAAGGAAGTGGGCAGTAAAGCCATCTACTTTCTGGGTAATGTGCTTGTAATTCGGATCTGCGGCCCACATGAAGTCATGTACATTAGGAGCAATAAAATGCCAGGTAAGTGTGTTGCCTGCAGGGCGGGTAACCTTTGCACCGGGTGTTTCGTAGCCATAACCGATCTGGTTAGGGTTCTGGAGATAACCGGTACCACCCAGGATATATTTTTTATCGATGGTGATTTTCACATCGTAGTCGCCCCATACGCCGTAGAATTCACGGGCGATGTAAGGGGTTGGATGCCATCCTTCGTAGTCATATTCGCACATTTTGGGATACCACTGTGCCATGGAGAAGTCTACTCCTTCTGCGTTGTGGCGGCCACTTCTGCGGATTTGTACAGGTACCTGGGCTTCAAATTCCATGTCAAACACAGCTTTTGAATTTGGCAGGATAGGCTTGTCCAACGGCACTTCCAGGATGGTTTCCACTACTTTGAATGATTGTGGTTTCCCATCTCTTTTGAGGGAGATGATTTTCTGGTAGCCGATTTCATCGGGTTTCAGTTTGGAAATACGGTCACGTACCCGGTTGTCCCAGTCCAGACGGTTATTACCGCTTTTGTCTTTTCCAATGACAATTTTGCCCAGCTCACGGCTGCGCACGTCCATCATGCTACCCGGTTGAAATGCGTTCCAGTACAGGTGATAGAATACTTTTTTCAGTGTGTCGGGAGAGTTATTGAAATACTCCAGATGCTGCTTACCGGTAAATTTATTGGCGGGAGCATCCATTGCTACGTCCATGGTGTATTTCACCCTTTGCTGCCAGCGATCTGACTGTGCATTTAGTTGTAACCAACTGCCAGCCAGCATAGTGAGGGCCAGACAGCTTCCTAGTACCACTTTCATTCAGTTTTATTTTGATTCCGTGGCTAAAATAAACAATTCATCATTGGTATTTTGTAAATTCAGCAAAATTATACACCATATGTCAGCCCAAAAACTCATTGATGGTTATCCCTTCATCAGTTACACCCACGACAGTTTTGACCCACCTCAGATGAAAGCCCAAGCCGCTTCTTTTCAGCAATGGATGGACAAACGCAGGACAGTACGGGATTTTGCCGACACACCAGTCCCCAGGGAGGTGATAGCAAATATCATCCGTACCGCCAGCACAGCGCCTTCAGGCGCACACAAACAGCCCTGGACTTTTTGTGCCATCTCTGACCCGGCTCTCAAAAAGATCATCCGTGAAGAGGCCGAAAAAGAAGAATACCGGAGTTATAACGGGCGCATGCCGCAGGAATGGCTCAATGATCTGAAACCATTGCAGACCGACTGGCAGAAACCCTTTCTGGAAGTAGCTCCCTGGCTGATCGTGATGTTTAAACGGATTTATGAAACAGATGAGGGTGGCAAAAAGCACAACAACTACTATGTACAGGAAAGCATCGGTATTGCTGCCGGTTTTATGCTGGCGGCCATTCATCATGCGGGCCTGGTGGCGCTTACGCATACGCCCAGCCCAATGAATTTCCTGGCCGACATTCTGCAAAGGCCGGAAAATGAAAAGCCTTTTCTGCTGGTGCCGGTAGGCTATCCCGCTGAAACATGCTGGGTACCGGACATTCACCGGAAACCACTGGAAGATGTTGCTGTATTTTATGAAGGGAAATGATTAACTGGCGCCCTGCACTACTACTACGATCTCACCTTTCACTCCTTTCCCCTGGAAATAGTCGTGTACTTCCTGCAGGGTGCCGCGTTTGTTTTCCTCGAACATTTTAGTCAGTTCGCGGCTTACGCAGCAGGGGCGGTCTGGTCCGAAATACTGGATCAGGTCGGCCAGTGTTTTTACCAGCCGCATGGGAGATTCATAAAAAACGATAGTACGTTCTTCGGTGCTCAGCTGTGTAAACAGTGTATGGCGGCCTTTCTTCAGCGGCAGGAAACCTTCGAAGGTGAAGCGGTTCATAGGGATGCCACTGTTGACAAGAGCAGGCACAAAGGCTGTAGCGCCTGGCAGGCATTCTACCGGCACACCGGCACGGATACATTCACGGACCAGCAGGAAACCGGGATCGGAGATGCCGGGTGTCCCTGCGTCAGTGAGCATGGCCATGGTTTTGCCAGACTGCAGCTGTTGCAGCAGATGTTGAACAATCTTGTGTTCGTTATGCTGATGGTAGGGAGTTACCGGTTTGTTAATCTGGTAATGTTTGAGGAGTACGCTGGAGGTACGGGTATCTTCTGCCAGCACTAATTCCGCCTCCTCCAGTACTTTGACAGCCCGGTAAGTAATATCGGCCAGGTTGCCGATAGGAGATGGAATGAGGAATAATTTCATATAGAACGATCGATTATCAATTACGAATTACGAATGAATACCGATCGGTGTAATTCGTAATCCGTAATTGATAATTCGTAATTTTTTTATTGTATGTGTACTTCAAAGTATTCCATTACCTGGTTTGCCAACAGTTTCTGGCAGGCACTTTCAGCGATCTGATGTGCTTCTTCCTTGCTGGCGGCTTCAATTTGCAGGGTAATGTGTTTTCCAATCCGTACATCTTGTACCTGGCCCATGCCAAGGTTTTTGAGACCACTCATCACCGCTTTACCTTGCGGGTCCAGTAATTCCTTCAGTGGCATCACATTGATATCTGCAGTAAAAGTCATTGTGCTAAAAATTTGCCGCAAACCTACGGAAAATTATTACTCTCTCAAAGCGAATGTCTTGCAAAGGCGCAAAGATCCACAGCAAGGAAACGGTAAGGTTATCATACAGCAAAGGAGCAGAAACTTTCATTTCTGCTCCTTTGCTGATTCTTGTTAGTGTTTGAAAAATCAGGCGGGCGTTACTTTTGGGGGTATTGCCAGTGAAAGTATCACGTAACAGATAAATATAAACGGAACAGTGGCAAAATTCAGGAATGGCACACTTACCAGTACTAATACTACCAGTAGCAGACGTGTCCAGTTTGCCTTGAGTGATTTCTCTTTGACTTTAAGGCTCAGCATGGGAATCTCAGCCACCATCAGGTAACAGAGCACTGCAATAATGGCGTACAATACCCATATGTTCTGCAGCCAGTGAGCCAGGTTGTAGGGATTGTACAGCACGATCATCGGGAAAGAAGCCACCAGCAAGCCTACTGCCGGAGTGGGCACCCCAATGAAATTTTCGGTCTGCCGGGTATCCAGGTTAAACTTGGCCAGGCGGTATGCAGCGAAACAGGGTACCAGCAAGGCCGGGGCCAGGTTGACCATAGACACTTCGAAAGCGTCCGGCAACTGATAATAGGCGCTGCGCAACAGTCGGTACAGCATCATACCGGGTACCACCCCGAAAGTAACTGCATCAGCCAGAGAGTCGAGCTCCTTGCCCATCGGTGACTGTACGCGCAACAGGCGGGCTACCAGCCCGTCGAAGAAGTCGAATATGGCTGCCAGTACTACCAGTGCAGAAGCCCAGTAAATAGGCTCGGGATTGGTCACCGTATAGTCGTTACCGTTAAGATCGACATGATATTCCGGTGCATGCAACACACAAATGATGGCCAGTGCACCGCAAAAAAGGTTACATAGGGTAATAATGTTAGGAAGTTGTCGCATTCAGATGGCTTGAGATATAAAACTACGAAATGATGAATCATCAGGCAAGTGTCTGATGATTCATCATTCGTTTTATTTTTTCTGGTAATTATTTCATCAGCGCTTCGATCTCGTCGGCGGTGATAGGAATATTCTTCATCAGGTCCACATTACCGCTGGCCGTGAGCCAGATATTGTTTTCGATACGGATACCCATTTGTTCTTCTTCGATATAAATACCAGGTTCGATGGTCATAACAGCACCTTCGGGGATAGGCTTGTGGAAAGACGGTCCCAGGTCATGTACATCCACACCGAGGTGGTGAGAGATACCATGGTAGAGGTATTTACGGTAAGCAGGTGTTTCCGGGTCCTGATTTTTGATATCTGCTTCGGTGAGCAAGCCCAGTTTGATAAATTCCTTACCGGCTTCTTCGCCTACCATTTCGTGGTATTTAGCGATGGTGATACCCGGACGGAGTATGCTTTTAGCGTAGTTGTGCAGGTGCAGGCAGGCATCATAAACCTGGCGCTGGCGGGCAGTGAACTTACCATTCACCGGCACGGTACGGGTGAGGTCGGCATTGTAGCCACCATATTCAGCACCGAAGTCCATCAGTATCAGCTCGCCATCTTTACACTCCTGGTTGTTGGAGATATAATGCAGGGTACGAGCACGGTCACCGGAGGCGATGATAGAGCCGTAAGCCTCACCAGCAGAGCGGTTGCGGAGGAATTCGTGCAGGATCTCGGCATGAATTTCATGTTCCCACACACCAGGCTTGATAAATTTCAGCAGGCGGCGGAAAGCTTTTTCTGTGATATCCATGGCTTCCTGCATCACTTTTACCTCTTCAGCTGTTTTAACGGCACGCAGTTCTTTAAAGATCTGTGCCGCGCGCAGATAATTGTGCAGCGGGTAGCGCACTTTCATCTCCTGGGCATAACGGTAATCTTTTACCGGTACCAGGTTTGCTTTGCGGTTATTTTCGTTGGAATTCAGGTAGATATTGGAGGCATCGTTGATCCATTGCTGGAGCAGGGCGTCGAGGCTGTCGAGCCATACTACAGTAGAGATGCCGGAAACAGCAAAAGCTTCGTCTTTACGGAGGCGGTGTCCATCCCACTTTTCCTTCAGCTCGTTAGGACGTACCAGTACCAGTACTTCCCGGTATTTCGGGTCCGGGTTGTCTGGAAACAATACGATCATGGTTTCTTCCTGATCTATGCCTGTAAGCCAGTACAGATCGGAGTTTTGTTTGAACTTATACAACGCATCGCCGTTAGTAGGCAATTCATCATTAGAGTTAATAATGGCTATTGACTGTGGCTGCATTTTGGCCACGAAACGCGCGCGGTTATTGACAAACAGCTGCGAATCCAAGGGCAAATTCTTCATATCGTCTATATTTCAAATGAGGCTCCAAACCTAGGGCAAAATTTTGTGATTTCATGAATCCTGCAGGGGATAAATTTAAATTCAGCAAAACCTGTTAAAAAGCTGGCAAAACCTGTTAAAAACTGATACTCTCTTACAATTACTTAATGTTATATTAACACATCGGGCTTTTGAAATACTGCAAGGAAATGCGAGCAAATTGAAAAAATCGCAACAATTACGGCTGGTACCACGCCTCTTATCTAAATTTTAATGGTACAACACCGATAAAATTTGACAATATCAAAAAATGCCTAGTTTTGCTTTTACACCAAAACAATCTTGCTTTTTATGCAAATGAGTAGCGTAAGGAACCCTGTTGCTGACTTACGGGAACTGGGCATAGAGAATGTGTCGAATGTATACTATCAACTTGCACCAGAAAAACTGGTAGAGCAGACAATCGCCAGAAAACAGGGCGTATTGTCCGACACAGGAGCGCTGGCCGTTAACACGGGCCAATTCACCGGAAGATCTCCCAAAGACAAGTTTATTGTCAAAGACACTATCACTGCCGACACTGTCAACTGGAACGATTTTAATATCCCTGTATCTCCAGAAGTTTTTGACCGTTTATACACAAAAATCACTGCTTATTTTACTGGTAAAGATGTTTGGGTGCGCGACTGTTATGCCTGTGCAGACGAAGATTACCGTGTAAACATTAAAGTGGTTACTGAACTTCCCTGGTCAAATCTGTTTGCCTATAATATGTTCCTTCGTCCCAACGAAGACGAACTGGACTACATACACACCGACTGGACCGTTATCCAGGCGCCCGGCTTCCTGGCAGATCCTGCCGTGGATGGCACACGCCAGGCTAACTTCTCCATGGTGAGCTTTTCCCGCAAAATGATCATTATCGGTGGCAGTGCTTATACCGGTGAAATCAAAAAAGGTATTTTCACCATTCTCAACTATGTGCTGCCACACGATAAAAAGGTTTTGAGCATGCACTGCTCCGCCAACCAGGGTGCAGAAGGCGACACCGCCGTTTTCTTTGGTTTGAGCGGTACCGGTAAAACTACCCTCAGCGCAGATCCTTCCCGTAAACTCATCGGTGACGATGAACACGGCTGGACCGCCACCGGCGTATTTAACTTCGAAGGCGGTTGTTATGCTAAATGTATCGACCTCTCTGAAGAAAAAGAGCCACAGATATTCCGTGCGGTACGTCCGGGTGCCCTGCTGGAGAACATTCAGTTTTTCCCAGGCACTAACAAGGTGAACTACACCGATTGTACTATCACCGAGAATACCCGTGTATCTTATCCGCTGTCTTACATCGACAATGCACTGGAACCTTCTGTAGGAGGTATTCCTAAAAACATATTCTTCCTGACCTGCGACGCCTATGGCGTATTACCGCCTGTTTCCAGGCTGACACCCGGTCAGGCTATGTACCAGTTCATTTCCGGCTACACCGCTAAAGTAGCTGGTACAGAAGCTGGCGTTACAGAGCCTAAATCTACCTTCAGCGCCTGCTTCGGTGCTCCGTTTATCCCGCTGCATCCTGCACAGTATGCACAGATGCTCGGTGAAAAGATGCGTGAGCACAAGGTAAATGTATGGCTGATCAACACCGGCTGGACCGGCGGCGCCTATGGCACCGGCAGCCGTATCAAACTGGCCTACACCCGCGCCATGATCTCTGCCGCCCTCAAAGGCGAGCTGGACAACGCCACCTTCCATCAACATCCTGTATTCGGTTTTGCCATCCCATCAGCCTGCCCCGGCGTTCCGGACAACATCCTGGACCCACGCAATACCTGGGAAGACAAAGCAGCCTATGACGAAAAAGCGAAAGATCTGGCCAACCAGTTCATCCGCAACTTCGAAAAATATGCTGCCGCCGCAGAAGCCGAAATACTCGCAGCCGCACCAAAAATCTGATTTTATACTTGTGATCTGAAATCTTCCTGCTACTGATAACAGCAGCAGGAAGATTTGTATGTAGTTTTGCCTTATAATTTCCACTATCGCGCATTCTGACGGGCGCAATGCCCGAGCAAAACAAGCGCTCCCTAACGCTTGTTTTGCTGAATGCCAGCGAAAAACCACCACTTCGTTTCCCCGTTTAACCTGTAATTACACACTCTCCGGAAATTCAATTATTTCCCCAATTCCCCATTTTCATTACCTTTGCACATGCAAATTTTAGACGGTAAACTAGTTTCTGAGGCTATTAAAGCCCAATTAGCCGCTCAGGTGGCTGAATTAAAGGCTGCTGGTAAAAAAGTACCTCATCTCGCGGCGATCCTGGTTGGCAACAACCCTGCCAGTGAAACATATGTGGCATCAAAAGTCAAATCCTGCGCAGAATGCGGTTACAACTCCACCCTGCTCCGCTTTGACGAACAGATCTCCGAAAAACACCTGCTGGACCAGATTATCCTGCTCAATGAAAACGCAGATGTAGACGGTATCCTGGTACAGCTGCCGCTGCCTAAGCATATCAACGAAGAACTGGTGATCAACACCATCGATCCCAGCAAAGACGTAGATGGCTTCCATCCGATGAACGTAGGTAAAATGGTAAGCGGTTTACCGGCTTTCATTCCTGCCACTCCTTATGGTATCATGCTGATGCTGGAACACTATAACATTCCAACCAAAGGCAAACATGCCGTGGTAATAGGTCGCAGCCATATCGTAGGTACACCTGTCAGCATACTGCTGAGCCGTAATACCTACCCTGGCAACTGCACCGTTACCCTTACCCACTCCCAGACACAAAACCTGCCCGAAATCTGCCGCCAGGCCGATATCATCATCGCCGCCATCGGTAAACCGGACTTCGTGACCGCCGACATGGTAAAAGAAGGAGCTGTAGTAGTGGACGTAGGTATCAACCGTGTTGCTGACGCATCTAAAAAGAGCGGTTTCCGCCTCAAAGGAGATGTTAAATTTGATGAAGTAGCACCTAAATGCAGCTTTATCACGCCTGTGCCCGGTGGTGTAGGTCCTATGACCATCGCCGCATTGCTGAAAAATACCTATCATGCCAACATCGGCCTGAAAGGAAGTATGAACTAAAAAGTTCCGCAAAAACCGGAACTTTGTGCCGTAGATCATGTCTGTATTAACAACAACAACGAATATTAAAACCACCACCCTGCCGGTGATGGAAAGCTTCTATACCCTCCAGGGAGAAGGCTTTCATCAGGGCAGGGCTGCTTACTTTATAAGACTGGGCGGCTGCGACGTAGGCTGCCACTGGTGCGACGTAAAAGACAGTTGGGACGCTTCCAGGCACCCACAACGTGAAGTAGCCGATATCGTGGAAGAAGCTGCTGCCCACCCGGGCCGCATCGCTGTCATCACCGGCGGCGAACCACTCCTGCACAACCTCGACGCACTCACCAAAGCCCTGCACAAAAAAGGCTTCCATACCCACATGGAAACATCCGGTTCCTCCCCCCTCAGCGGCAGTTGGGACTGGATCACCCTGTCTCCCAAAAAATTCAAAGCCCCCCTGCCGGAAATCTGTAAGGTAGCCCACGAACTGAAAGTGGTTATCTTCAACAAATCCGACTTCGCCTGGGCTGAGAAATATGCTGCCCTCGTTGGCAAAGACTGCAGACTCTATCTGCAGACAGAATGGGAACGCGGTGCTGAAATGACTCCGCTCATCGTAGATTATATCAAGGACCATCCCGAATGGACCCTGTCTTTGCAGAGCCATAAATATATTCACGTCCCATAAACGGTGATGAATGCTGATACGGCTGATGTTCCTGATAAGCGAAGACAAAAGCGGATATTGACGAAACACGAAAAGAATAAAGCGAAGAAGCTACTGATCTGAACCAGTAGCTTCTTCGCTTTATTCTTTCGTTTATCAGGAGCATCAGCAGTTATCACGCTAATCATCGTTCGCTTTTATCATTTATCTTCGTCATTGCTGATATCTCCGCTCATCAGAAGCATCAGTATTCATCAAACTAATCACAATTCCATGAAACCTTCTTTGTTATTATCCGGCTGTCTACTATTCCTCGGGCTGCAATTACAGGCCCAGGTAGTCACCTACGAAACAGCACCTAAGAAAGCCAAAGCTATTTTTGACAAAGCGATAGAAGCAGTACGCCTGTACAAAAGCAAGGAGGCCGTGGGCCTCTTGCAGGAAGCGCTGAAAGCCGCACCAGGCTTTACAGATGCGTATGGACAGATGGGGCTTTGTTATGTAGAACTGAAAGACTATGCTGCTGCGGCCGCTACTTTCGGGAAACTGAAACAGCTGGATAGCAGCGGGCTGCGCCCGGTGATGGTCCCCTATTCCCGCGCACTGGCCGGTACCGGCGATTTTCAGGGTGCCCTGCAGGTGATCAATCAATACCTCGCCAATACCAAAACAAAAAATGCCAACGCAGAAAAACTGAAAGCCAATTATACTTTCGCTGTCAGCCAGAAACAACAGGTCCCCTTTCATCCTGAAAACCTCGGTGATCATATCAACAGCAAAGACCCGGAGTATTTTCCATCTCTTACCATAGACAGTAAAACGCTTATATATACCCGTCGTGTGAATGGTAGGAACGAAGATTTTTATATCACACACCGGGATTCCACTGGTTGGCAACCCGCACAGAACATGGGCGAACCTGTGAACAGCTCCTTCAACGAAGGCGCTCAGAACATCTCCCAGGATGGCACCATGCTCGTTTTCACCGGCTGCGAATTCCCCGAAGGCAAAGGCAGCTGCGATATCTATTATTCCATGAAAACGCCTAATGGATGGAGTGCGCCTCAAAACATAGGCGCTCCCATTAACACCCGCGACTGGGAATCACAGCCCAGCCTCACAGCGGATAAACAAACGCTTTATTTTGCCCGGGAAACATCCGACAACGGCGCTGATATATTTACCAGCCACCGCCTGGAAAACGGCCGCTGGAGCGTACCTGAACGACTGGGTCCCAATATCAACACCAGCGGCAGGGAAACTACTCCCTTCATCCACGCCGACGGCCAGACACTTTACTTTGCCTCCAACGGTCATCCCGGATATGGCGGCCTCGACATCTTCTATTCCCGCCGCCAGCCTGATGGTAGCTGGGGACCAGCCATCAACCTGGGCTATCCTATCAACACCATCGATGAAGATGCCTCCCTCGTAGTGGAAGCCAACGGCAAAACAGCCTATTTCGCCTCCGACCGCTCCGACACCCGCGGCGGTCTCGATATCTACAGCTTTGAGCTGTACCCCGAAGCCAGACCACTGCAAACACTTTACGTGAAAGGTTTTGTGTACGACACCACCACTCATCAAAGACTCACCGCTAATATAGACGTGATCGACCTGCAGGGCGGTTACCCGATAGCAGCCGTAAAAACGGATGAAAACGGCGACTTCCTTGCTCCCCTACCCGTAGGCAAGGATTACGCCTTCCATGTCAATAAAAAGGGGTATCTCTTTTATTCAGATAACTTCTCCCTGAAAGATCATCATCCAGGCGTACCCTTTGAAAAGAATATCCCATTACAACCATTGGCAGCCAATGCCAGCATCATCCTGCATAATATCTTCTTCCAGAGCAAACAGTATAACCTGGAACCGGCGTCCGTCACCGAACTGGATAAGCTGGTGAAATTGCTGCAGGATAACCCATCCGTCAAAATTGAAATTGCAGGCCATACCGATAACGTGGGCAGCGATAAAGATAACCTGGTGCTGTCTTCCAACAGAGCCAAGGCTGTCGTTAAATATCTGACCGATAAAGGTATCAACATCAGCAGGCTTACTTTCAAAGGTTATGGTGAGTCACAGCCTATCGCAACCAACGATACCGAAGAAGGCCGTGCTGCCAACAGAAGAACCGTATTCCGCATCGTCAGCATCAACTAGCACAATATTCTCACAAAACACAAAAGGAGCGAAGACCTGTTGATCTTCGCTCCTTTTGCATTTTAATATAATAGCTGTGCTTAGTAATTTTTCAACCGCGTTTTCATCACGCTGTCTTTTTGCTGTGGTGTAAGTTTGTACTGGAAGTTGTACAAAGCGCCTTCCCAGTCGCCATACATCGGATTGGGTAACACGATAAAGCGGCTTCCAAAGCTGGATGCGGACTTGAGGGCTTCTGCATTTCTTTCGTTGTAAGGTTTTTTATCAAAGCGTTCAGCGAAGTCGCTGAGGTTATCTCCAAACAGGAGTACAATATCGTACTGCTGTAACACTTGCTGGCGGCGGGGTTCCTTGCCTGAACCGGCTGTCTTCAGCAACAGGTGCTGATCGTCGGCATCCGGGAAACCGTAACGCTGCAGGTTTTTAAGGGTGGCAGTCCTTTCTGCTTCCAGCCTGTTGGTAATATAAAATACTTTTACGCCTTTGGAGGCAGCATATTTAAAGAAGGAAGGTGCACCTGGCACTGTATCCGCGATCGCTTTGGCGGTCCATTCCATCCAGCTTTTTTCGTCATATCCTTTGCCTTCGAGGGCCTGGTGTACAGAGTAAGGACTGTTGTCCAGCACGGTTTCATCGATATCTGTAACAACGGCCAGTGGTTTATTATGTGGCTGCGCCAGATATTGATCGAGGCGCCAGGCAGCCAGCTGATAGGCTTGCAGACAGAGCGCCTTGTACTCGCCGGATTGTTGTTGCCAGAGAGCGGCCCAGGCCTGGCCGTAAGGTATCAGTTGAGTAGCAGATGTTGTTTGTGTTGTTGTGGATGTTTGTACCGGCCTTGTTGTTTTGCAGGCCAGCATTCCCAGTAGCAATGCGCCAGCCCATACCCTTTTCATCATCATAAAATTTGCTGTTGTTTGACACGCAAAAATAATCTCTTCTTCCAACATAAGTGCTGATGGAAAATCGTAATTTAAATGGAAATATGTTTGTTATGCCCCAGGAATTGATGTACCAGATTGCATTAACCCGTATTCCTTTAATTGGCGATGTGATTATCAGAAAGCTGCTGGAGACTTTCGGTACCGCCGGTAATATTTTCAAAGCTAAAAAACAGGAGCTGGAACGCATAGAAACTGTAGGCAGCGTAAGAGCCAATGCCATCCGCGGTTTCAGGGACTTTGATGCAGTAGAGAAAGAGATGATTTTTATAGAGAAATACCGGATACGACCCTTGTTCTGTACAGATCCTGATTATCCGCAGCGCCTGCAGTATTGTTATGACGGCCCTGTCATGCTATATTATAAAGGCAGCGCCTCTCTGAATGCGGGGCGTATCGTCAGTGTAGTGGGTACAAGACGGCCTTCAGCTTATGGTAAAAAAATATGCCGGCAACTGACAGAAGAGCTGGCGGCAGCACAGATAACGCTGGTGAGCGGTCTCGCCTATGGTATTGATATACTGGCCCATCAAACGGCTTTACAGGCGGGTATACCCACTATCGGGGTGCTGGCGCATGGACTGGATCGTATTTACCCGGCAGCCCATAAACAAACCGCTACCGCCATGATAGAACAAGGCGGACTGTTGACCGACTTTATGAGTGGACAACTACCCGACAAACAAAATTTCCCAAAGCGTAACCGAATTGTGGCAGGTCTCTGCGATGCTACTATTGTAGTAGAGAGCGGGCTTCAGGGTGGTTCACTGATTACGGCAGACCTCGCGACAGGCTACAACCGGGATGTATTCTGTATTCCGGGGCAGGTAGATGATCCGCATGCGGCGGGCTGTAATCATCTTATAAAAGATAATAAAGCCATGCTGATCACAGGAGCCACCGATATATTGAAGATGATGGGCTGGGAAAACAGCGCCAGGCGGGCTGTTCCGCTACAGCGGGAATTGTTTTTACAATTATCAGACAATGAACAACAGATACTGCAACTTTTTCAGGATAAGCCGCAACGGCACCTGGAAGAGCTGTACCTGCATACCGGCCTTTCGGGCAGCCAAGTGGCAACAGCAGTGTTTAACCTGGAAATGCAAAGTTTACTCAAAAGCTTACCGGGACAGCGTTACGAGCTGGTACAATGAGTGATGAACCGTGGGCAATAACGTAATATTAACAGAGAATACGGCATCATCCGTTGGTGAATATTTTATTTATTGCCAAAATAGAGCTACATTTGCGTGCAATTATTTTTATAACTGATTAATAATTGCATCATGCCTGCGGGAAAATCTAAACCCAAATTTGTAGCTGACGGACTTACATTTGACGATGTTCTCCTTGTGCCGGCCTACAGCGAAATACATCCGAAAGACGTAAATATCTCAACGCAACTGACAAAAACCATCCGCCTGAACATGCCAATGGTATCAGCCGCTATGGACACTGTTACAGAGGCCAATCTGGCTATTGCGCTGGCGAGAGAAGGCGGTATAGGTATTCTCCACAAAAACATGAGCATTGAAAGGCAAGCCGAAATGGTAAGAAGGGTGAAGCGTAGTGAAAGCGGTCTGATCATGGACCCTGTTACGCTGAAGCCAGACGCTACCATCGGACAAGCGCTGAAACTCATGAAAGAAAACGGCATTGGTGGTATTCCTATTATCGACGACAGCAACAAGCTGGTTGGTATTCTCACCAACAGAGATCTTCGTTTTGAGAAAAACAAGAAACGCCTCGTTTCTGAAGTGATGACCAGCGAAAAGCTGATCACTGCACCGGAAGGTACCGACCTTAAGAAAGCGGAGAAAATCCTCCAGCAATATAAAATTGAGAAGCTGCCGGTTGTTAACAAACAGGGCAAACTGGTAGGATTGATCACTTACCGTGATATTCTTCAGCTGACCAGCTATCCTAACGCTGTTAAAGATGAGTTTGGCCGTTTGCTGGTAGGTGCTGCACTGGGTATCACTCCTGATGTGCTGGACCGTGCTCAGGCACTCATCAATGTAGGTGTTGACGTAGTTTGTCTGGACAGCTCTCATGGTCACTCTATCGCGGTGATCAATACACTGAAAAAATTAAAGAAAACCTTCCCTAAACTGCAGGTGATCGCCGGTAACGTAGCTACCGCCGAAGGTGCACTGGCACTGGCACAGGCAGGCGCCGACGCTGTTAAAGTAGGTGTAGGGCCAGGTTCTATCTGTACTACCCGTATCGTAACCGGTGCTGGTTTCCCTCAGCTGTCTGCTATTCTGGATGCAGCTGAAGCACTGAAAAAAATGGGTATTCCTGTCATTGCAGATGGTGGTATCCGTTACACCGGTGACATGGTAAAAGCACTGGCTGCCGGCGCAACTTGTATCATGGCTGGTTCTATCTTCGCTGGTGTGGAAGAAAGCCCCGGAGAGACCATCATCTACGAAGGCCGTAAATTTAAATCCTACCGTGGTATGGGCTCTATCGAAGCCATGCAGGAAGGTAGTAAAGACCGTTACTTCCAGGATGAAGATGATATCAAAAAGCTGGTACCGGAAGGTATCGTAGGACGTGTACCTTACAAAGGTTACCTGTCTGAAGTGATCCAGCAATTTGTAGGTGGCTTGCGTGCAGGTATGGGCCTCACCGGTTCCAAAGACGTGAAAACTTTGCAAGGAGCGCAGTTCGTGAAAATCACCGCTGCCACTGTGAAAGAAAACCACCCACACGATGTAGTGATCACCAAAGAAGCTCCTAACTACAGCAGATAGTCACAATTTTTAAATTTGAAAATTTAGAAATTTAGAAATTATAAAAGCGAAGACCGAAGCAGAAATACTTGCTTCGGTCTTCGCTTTTATAATTCGTAATTGCTAATTTACTTAGTGTCCCACCATACGCGATCTGCGCTGGTAGCGCTCTGATCGGGCTGAGGATTGGCCAGTACTTCATTGGAAGGATAAGGCCATCTTCTGGGGATGTAGTTTACGAACGCATTCTGTGGCAACTGTAACTGCGGGAAACCGGTACGTCTCCAGTCATTGTAGGTTTCAATAGACAGGAAGTTGGCCACATATTTTTCATAAATAATCTGTTGCAATGCGTTAGCTGCGGTGAGTACCGGCCTGCTGTTGATATAAGCCTGTGCAGCAGCCGGAGCGACTTTCAGCATATCCATATGTGCCTGGATCGCGGCCTGGAAAACAGGTGTGGCAGCAGTGGCACCGGATTTAATGAAAGTAGCTTCTGCCTTGATAAACAGTGCTTCACTGTAAGTAGCGAGATACAGCGGAGAAGCAGCGTCTGCATAGAAAGAATTTACCAGTGATAAAACAGTCGGGTCAGGAAGCGGAGTGGAACCAGGAACACGGCCGCTATAACCGCCATCAGCATCTTTTGTAGCGATGATGGGTAGCCTGGGATCGCTGTTGCCCTGCAGGAAGTCTATGAAAGTTTTAGACATTACTACGCCACCAGCGCCGGGTTCTGTATTCTTAAACCAGGGGCTTTCTGCCTGTGCAGTACCGGGATACGTCATAGCTGCGTTGTCGCTGTTATCTGCAAATGCGTTGGCAATGGCTGTTAAAGCACTGTCGGCCTGCAGAGAAGCAGTGCGACCAGGTGCTTTGGTGAGTCGCAGATAGTAGCGGGCTTTCAGCATGTAGGCCAGTTTTTTCCATTTGTTCATACTGCCCTGATAGATATAATCATCTGAACCAGGAGCCACCGCACTTTTAGGCTGGCTGGCATAATAAATAGCGCTGTCCAGCATGATCTGCAGCTGCTGATAAACAGACTCCTGGCTGTCATATTTAGGATTGGAGATGGCAGGCAGCTTCATCGCTTCGCTGTATGGCACATTATTCCATAAGTCGGTAGCAATAGCCAGGTTGTAGGCATACAGTGTTTTACCGATGGCCATGTATTCATTGTGGCCGGCGGCTTTCGCCTGTTGCATCATCAACCGCAGGTTGTTGAGGATATTGGGATAAATGTAAAAAGTCCAGGTATTGTCCACATCCACCGGAAAAATGCGATAAGTTTCTTCATCCGGCGAAGGCTGATTGAGAGACAACTGCTGCATCCAGTAAGCAGCATTGGTTCCATTGAATCCGCCTACTACCGATGTAGAGGTGGTGACCTCTACGGGAGACAGGATCAATTTTTCCGATACCTGCATCGGATGGTTGGGATCATCGTTGACGTCCAGGTATTTTTTACAGCCGCTACCCAATAGCACCGTGCTTAAAAATATGGTGGCTATATATAATCTTTTCATGATAATTTACTTTTTAATACTACTAAAAGGTTGCTTTTAAACCGATGATTATGGTATGGTTGGATGGCGCCATAAAGTTGGCAAAACCTTGTCCGTTACCACTACCATTAAGACTTACTTCAGGATCTGAACCCGTATAGTTTTTATGCAGGATGAAGTTGGTGCCGGTAACATTCAGCGCCAGTGATTTAAAAGGTGTGCCTTTCAGGAATGCACCGAAATTATAGGCCAGGGATACCTGTCTTAATTTCAGGAAAGAGCCGTCTTCGATGGAGCTTTCATCCACAGAAGAATAAAGATTGGTGTAATAGTCCTGTGTCAGCGCAACCGGAGTAGTATTCTGTTTTCCGGTACTTTCTATGATACCAGGGAATATAGTGGTAGTACCACGGTTTTCGGTAACCTTAGGTGTACCATAGAAAAGCAGGTAGTGGTTGTCGAGGTTGAGGATATCTCCACCATGTTTGTGGTCCAGCACAAAGGAGAAAGTCAGTGCTTTCCAGGTGAAGGTACTGGTGATACCGCCCAGCCATTTGGGTGTTACATAACCGATAGGAGCGGTATTATCAGCCAGTTGCGGATAACCATCGTCGCCCAGCAGCAGCTGACCGGCATCATTACGTTTGAAGTGAGAACCCATGATCACACCATAAGGCTGTCCGGCAAAAGCATAGATACCTGGTGTAGTGAAACCGGCCAGGAAAATGCTGTTCAGACCAGGTGCCAGACGGGTAACACTGTTATTGATTTTCGTATAGTTGACACCGATATCCCATGTCATGTTTTTGGTTTTTATCGGTGTGATGTTCAGCACTACTTCCACACCTTTGTTACGCATATCGCCGGCATTGAGGCTGGCTGAAGAGTAGCCGGTAGAGCCGGAAATCGGGGAAGTAGTGAGCAGGTCCAGACTCTTTTTATCGAAGTAGCTCACTTCGAGGCCGGCCCTGTTCTGGAAGAATTTGGTTTCCAGACCAATTTCAAACTCTTTCACACTTTCGTTTTTGAGCGGATAAGCATAGGTAGTTGACTGCAGATAACCATTTTGTCCACCAAAGGGGAAATTGACATTACCTACAGAAGCTTTCACATATGGGGTGGTCAGCGAGTAAGGACCCACGTTGTCGTTACCTACTGCAGAATAAGACAGTCTCAATTTACCGAAGTTGAATATTTTGCTGGAAGCAAGGCCCAGTGGTTCTGTGAAGATAAAGCCACCGCTTATAGATCCGTAGGGATAGAACTGTTTATCTTTAGACAATACGGAAGTTCCGTCGTAACGACCGGTCATGGCCAGTGTCAGCATTTTTTTCCACTCCACGTTAGCCTGTGCATAAAAACCTACTTTTCTGCTTTTATAGAGATAGTAGGAAGAACTGACATTGCTCGTATTGGAGATATTATATAAGCCGGGAACAGACAATCCCACACCTTCTACATAGTTATTGTTGTTGTAGTTGGAGAGGATGTTATTACCTACGATCACGTCTGTGGTCCAGTCACCAAAGGTTTTTCTGGCTTGTACGATCAGATCATGGTTGAACTGCTGGTATTGTATGTCTCTTTTATACAGTCTGCCATCTACGGATTTAGAGCCGATGATACCCATATTTTCATGATAATCGGTATTGTTTACATACATATCGGCACCGAATCTTTCGGTGATGGTGAGCCAGGAGAGCGGAGAATAAGACAGGTTGATCACCGGAATGATACGGTTGGTACGATCGCGCAGTCCGGTATTGTCTACGAGCCAGTAAGGGTTGTTACGGGCAGCGCGGTATACCTGCTGACTTCCATCTGGTTTGGTAGTAGGGAAAGGATTCCAGGAGATGGGCGCAGCGTATACCGTCCACAGCGGACTGGCGAGGCTGTTACCTTCCAGGAGGCGGTGGTTGTCTGAGTTGATATAGTTGAACTGAGTAGTGAGACGCAGATTTTTAGTGAGTTCCACACTGTATTTGGCAAACAGGGAATGGCGGGAATAATCGGTGTTAGGCATAGTACCATCAGTCTTTATATAAGAATAAGACACCAGGTAATTGGACCGATCTGTATAACCGCTGACAGACACGTTGTTGTCTTTTGTATGTCCTGTTTTGAAGAAGTCTTTCTGGTTGTTTCTCTTGGGAACGGGCACACCGTTTACTTTCAGCGTATCCATGAGTGGTCCCCAGGAGGCAGAGCCTTGTTTACCATTATTACCGTCTACATATTTACCACCGGTACCTTGTGCATATTTATCCTGAAACTGAGGCAGGATGGGGTTTTCGAAGGAGTAGCTGGAGCTTACTGACACGGTAGGTCTGCCGGATTTGGCGCCCATACCGTTTTTGGTGGTGATGATCACAGCACCTTTGGCAGCGGCAGATCCGTAGAGGGCGGTAGCAGCAGCACCTTTCAATACGTTGATGCTTTCAATGATGTTAGGGTCGATGTCAGCAGCACGGTTGGAAGTACCGCCACCACTGAGGGAGCCATCCGGGTTGCCGGCTTCCTGGTTGTCCATGGGGATACCATCGATGACCATGAGCGCCTGATTTTCGCCGGTGAGAGAGCTGTTGCCGCGGATCACGATCCTGGCGGAGCTGCCGGGCATACCGCTGGAGTTGGTGATTTGTACACCGGCGACTTTACCGGACAATGCATTGACCAGGTTGTTTTGTTTGGCTTCCACGATGGAGGCACCTTTCACTTCCTGGGTGGCATAGGTGAGTGTACGTTTATCTCTTTTAATACCCAATGCAGTTACCACCAGTTCGTTGAGAGACTGGTTGCTTCCCTGTAACTTAATAACAAGCGGGGTACCGCTGGCATCTGTGGTGACTGTCTGGTTGGCATATCCTACAAAGGAGAACAGGAGTGTGGCTCCTGATGGTGCTTCCAGCTTAAAGGCGCCGTCGGCCCCGGATACAGTTCCTTTGGAAGAACCTTTGATAACAATGTTCACCCCTGGTAAAGTCGTACCATCTCTGGCGTCGGTTACTTTACCTGTAATAGTTCGTGTTTGGGCATAAGCATGTAGCATACTGAAGGCCACGAACAGCCAAAGGATTAATCCTTTCTTCATGAGCAATTTAGATTTTGATAGATGATTCTGATACCTCCGGGAATGGCATGCCGCTTCCTTCTCCGTGTATACGTCAGCGTTACACAGGCTAAAAGGATTTAACAGGCAATAAATTCCTGATCCGGGATATACTTCCAGTTGGCGGCAGTAATGATCCGGGAAAGATGATTGTTGTTAAGCGGTAGCTTAATTGTTCAGATAAATGGTCGTTGTCTAGCTTTTAGATTTAGATGATGCGTTTTTTAGATTTAGATGATGCAAAAACCTTTTTAAGAAAGGTGATACTTCCCATAACAAGTGTTGTGATCAAATTATTCTCTCACACGTAATTTTAAAATCCGGCTGATAAACAAGAACGCTCAGCCTGCGTTTTTTCATTGCTCCTAACAAGTGTTCTTCGGTTGATCAGCTGCGTCTTCCAGCAGCTTATTTTTCATCGTTCTTCAGTGGCTCTTCAAGTTGACTTTTCTATAGCGCGATCCGGGAATTACATACTCTTTATGTGACAGCCCCGTTATGTATCATTGAGTGTCCAAATTATGAAAAAAATGTTAAACTTTTCAAGATACATCATATATGATTTTTAATTATATATTTATCTTGACACGTTGTAATAAATGTCTGTTTTAATATTGGATTAAATCATTAAAATCTACTTAAAATAGCGTGGGTGCATTCCTTATCTTCGCTGCTGTTTCGTTTATACCAGATCATGAAATTATCTGCTTTTTTTCTCAGCATATTCGCCGCCCTGCTACTGTGGCTGGCCTGGCCCACCATGCCATTCACACCGCTGGTTTTTATCGGCTTTACTCCGTTGTTGTATCTCACCGAGAAAATACACCACCGCGGGAAATATTTCGGGTGGATCTTTTTTTCGTTACTGATATGGAACGTGGCTACTACCTGGTGGGTGGGTAACACACCAGTGCCTGCCAGCGGCGTATTTGCCAACAGCTTTAATGCACTCCTGATGAGCATTCCCTGGCTGGCCTATAAAAGCAGCCGCAGGCGCCTGCCCGAAACCATGGCTTATTTTGCGCTGATCGTATACTGGCTGACATTTGAATGGGTACACCAGACCTGGGAACTGAGCTGGCCCTGGCTGGTACTGGGCAACGCCTTTGCCATGCGGCCAGGATGGGTACAATGGTATGAAATCACCGGCGCCAGCGGCGGCACCCTGTGGGTACTGCTCACCAACATCACCATTTATCAGGTGTGGAAACGGGCACGCATATACGATCTCAGTTGGGCACAGCTGCTGCGCCGGGAAATATGGAAGCCTGCAATGGTAATAGCAGCTCCGCTGCTACTGTCAGCCTTCATCCATCCCGCCCCTGACCCCGCCCGCAAAACAGGCGTGGTGATCGTACAACCCAACATCAATCCTTACGATGAAAAATTCAGCGCCAGTTCTGCCATAGAACAACTGCATAAATTTATCCGCCTCTCCGAAGAAAAAGCGGATAGTGATACCCGTTATTTCATATGGCCGGAAACAGCGCTCTTCCCTGGCGGCGCCTGGGAGCATCAGCTCAACTATCAGCCGGAAGTTCAGGCTATCCGGCAGATGCTGCAACGTTATCCCAAAGCCAGGGTGGTAACCGGTGCCGTGACCATGAAACAATACCGCAGCACAGACGAGATACCCGCCACCGCCCGCATGATGGAAGACGGTACCTACTGGGAACCGTTTAATGCAGCCCTGCAGATAGACACTTCACAAAGCATACAGATCTATCATAAATATGAACTGGTGCCCGGTGTGGAACTCGTTCCCTATGTCCGGTATATCTCCTTTATGAAAACGCTGGCACTCGACTTCGGCGGTATTACCGGCAGCTATGGCCGTACACCAGGAGCAACGATGCTGACCAGCCCTGCAGACAGCATCAACATATTCCCCACTATCTGCTATGAATCCGTTTTCAGCGATTACGTGGCCGGTGGTGTAAAACCAGGTGCCAACCTGTTGGCTATCATTACCAATGATGGGTGGTGGGGCAATACCGAAGGACACCGGCAACACCTGCAATATGCCCGCCTCCGCGCTATCGAAACCAGACGCTGGGTACTGAGAAGCGCCAATACCGGCACCTCTGCAGTGATAGATCCTGCCGGCAATGTGTCCCAACCTCAGCCCTACTGGCAGGAAGCAGTTATCAAAGCAACTGTAACACCCAGACAGGATATTACGTTCTATGTAAGAAATGGAGATCTTGTGTCTAAAGGAGCGGTAATATTTTGTATCTTGTTGCTCGTACATGCTTTTATTTCACGATTTATTCCCGGCTTAAGACATGCGGAAAACAATCAATAACGGAACCCATCAGTACGACGATCAGGGACAAGGCCCGGTAATAGTGCTCATTCACGGCTTTTCTGAAAATGGTAGTTTATGGGAAATACAACAAGCCTATCTCAAAGACCGTTTCCGGATTATTACCCCTGAGCTCCCCGGCACTAGTGAGGTTCCGCTGACTGATCCGTTGACAATGGAATCAATGGCAGACTACGTTTATGCCATCCTGTTAGCTGAAAGCATAGACAAAGCTATTATCATAGGACACTCCATGGGTGGATATGTGGCGCTCGCCCTCACCGAGAAATATCCGCAGCTGGTACAAGGACTGGGACTGTTCCATTCCACCGCCACTGCCGATAGTGAAGAGAAAAAAGAAGTACGCCGCAAGTCTATCAAACTCATACAGGAATATGGTGCTGAAACCTTTGTGCGGCAAACATTGCCCAATATGTTCAGCCCCACTTTTAAAGCCGTTCAGCCAGCCCGTGTAGAAGCTTATGTGCAGATGGGTATGCAATGCCCCCAGCAATCCATGATAGCCTATTATGAGGCCATGATGCAAAGGCCTGACCGGACAGTCATTCTGAAAGATGCAACAATGCCCGTACTGTTTATCATCGGAAAAGATGATAACGCCGTACCGGCAGATATTATATTACCGCAGATTACGCTGCCTCGCGTAAGCAGTATTCATATTTTTGATGAAGTGGGACATATGGGCATGTGGGAAGTATTTGAAGCTGCTAATGTGATCCTGCATCAGTTTGCGGATTTCTGTCAGCTTTGATATTACTGATCACCACAACCAAAATCGCCCCCTTTGAAGAAACAATTTATTCTTCTCCTGATATGTATGATATACGCCCTTCCGGCGTATGCCAGCCATATTATCGGCGGCCAGATCTATTACAAACTAGTGAGGTCCACCGGCAGGTTGAACACCTACCTGGTCACCATGAAGTTATACCGCATCTGCGAACGGGGTGACCGGATAGCGGAGATGCCCACCTCCATCATTCTCGCCTCCTTCGATAAAACAGATAACAGTCTGGTTGCCAAGTATCCCATCGATCGAACCAACTTCGAAGTCAAGAATCTTGCCCAGGTGGATCCCTGTATTGTCAATCCACCGCCGGTATGTTTTCAGGTGGGCACCTTTGAAACAGAGATCACCCTGCCCAATAACGCAGACGGATACACGATTGCTTTTCAGAGCTGCTGCCGCGATCCCTTTATGGTGAATATTATATCTGATCCCATTCCCGGCACCCCCGACCGGGGTACCGGCGCCACCTATTTTGCAGAAATTCCGGGTACCAACAGCGGCGCAGTAGACGCCAATGGTGTTGTCAAAAATTCCAGCCCTGAATTTAACAAGGAAGAAGCCACCCTGGTATGCGCAGATAAAAAGTTCACCTACGATTTCTCTGCCTCCGACCCTGATGGTGACGAACTGGTGTATGAATTCTGTGACGCCTATAAAGGCGGTCAGCTTACGCCACAGGGAGGAATCCCACCGGCAGCCATTGCCCCGCCTTATAGCTTTGTACAATATTACTCTCCTTTCTCCGGAGGATCGCCTCTGGGGCCCAATGTTAAGATTGATCCCAAAACAGGTATTATCTCCGGTGTCGCCCCAGCTGCAGGCAAATATGTAGTGACCGTTTGTGTAAATGAATACCGTAACAACAAGAAGATAGGCACGCTGCGAAAAGATTTCCACATCAACGTGACCACCTGTGTAAAACAGGTGACCGCCGCCATGCCGGATAAATATGCCGATTGCAGCAGTCTCACGATCACTTTCCTCAACACCAGTACCCTCGGCAAACCCTACTACTGGGACTTTGGTGATGGTACCACCACTACAGTAACGACCACCGATCCCCTGCCACATACCTATGCCCAGGAAGGCACCTACCATGTAAAACTCTATGTGGATAAAGAAAGCAACTGCGGCGACAGCGCCTTCGCTACCGTATACGCCTACCCGAAATTCGACCCTGATTTTTCAGCAGCAGGGATGTGTATCGAAAGAGCTACTGCGTTCTCACCCGATATCACCCGGATAGACAGAGGCAGCGTAGACTACTACAAATGGGATTTCGGGACCGGTGTAGCCGGAGATACTTCCAATGTCAGATCCCCGCAGTATCAATACCGGCAGCCCGGCACCTATAATGTTCAGCTGTTTCTGCATTCCACTGTAGGCTGTGAAAAAACCATTACCCATCCGCTTACCATCTACGACCGGCCACCTTTCAGCGCCACCGGCGATACCCTGCTGTGTTTTAAAGACAGTCTGCAGATGTGGACTGCCAGCGGTCAGCCGGGCTCCTATAAATGGTCGCCTCCCGACTACAAAATACTAAACCCTAACAGTCCCGCCCCTATTGTCTTCCCAGCGAAAGACACCACATACACCGTCACCTTTACCGACCTGCAGGGATGTACCAACGATAAAAAGATACACATAAACGTCCGTGACTCCCTCTATATTCATACCCAGCCAGACAGTACGATCTGCACCGGTGATGAAATACATCTGAGTGTAACTACAGATGGTGCTTACAACTACCGCTGGACAAACCTGGGCAACAATCAGGTAGTCAGCAATCTGGGCGATGCCTTTGTAACACCCGATCCGCCCAGTCAGACCTATGAAATAATGGCCAGCCTGGGAAAATGTCATACAGCCGATACCGTTACTCTCAAAGTGGTAGATCCACCGAAACCTACGGCCTCACCTGACACTACGGTTTGCTTCGGGATACCGGTCACCCTAAGGGCTACCGGTGGCACTTATTACCGCTGGTCACCGGCCTATTACGTAGACAGTGCTACCAAAGCCATTACCATAGGCCATCCCAAAGACACAACCCGCTTCACTGTAACGGTAACGGATACACTGGGATGCCCCAAACCTGTTACTGCCAGCGTATTGGTCAAAGTAGTACCACCGGTTCCTGCTTTTGCCGGCAACGATACCATCGTGATGCTCAACCAGCCATTTCAGCTGCATGCCACCGGCGGTGTAAGGTATACCTGGTCTCCTGTCATCGGGTTGAACAATCCCAATATTGACAATCCTGTCACCACTATCAACCGCGACGTCACCTATACCGTTACCGCCTATACGCAGGAAGGTTGTAGTGGCAAAGACGATATCTTTGTACGCTTTATTATAGGTCCGGAAATCTATATTCCTAATGCCTTCTCTCCCAATGGTGATGGTCTTAATGATGTTTTCCGTCCCTTGCCCGTAGGCATGGTGAAACTGGACTTCTTCCGGGTATTTGACCGCTGGGGAAAACTGATGTACGACAATACCGCCTATTTGAAAGGATGGGATGGAAAAGTAAACGGCCAACTCGCTCCTATAGGCACTTATGTTTGGGTAGTACAAGGCCTGGACATCAACAATAAAACTGTGCTTCGTAAAGGCACGGTAACACTTATCCGTTAAAGATTCTGAAATGTAAAGATTTAGGTATGCCGATATTTGTTTGCATATAAATCCCTCACCTGAAATGCCCTGCTGTTCCTGCAAATAATACTGGTACTGACTGAACCGGGTCTGCTTTTTTTTTGTTAAATTCAGAGAGCAGTACCCCAATCATGAAGAGAGTCTTACTACTGGTTATAAGCTGCTGTTTGTTTAACCTCATCGCAGCTGCATACCACATCATTGGTGGCGAAATATATTATAAGACGATAGGACTGAATGGAGATAATACCCGCTACCGTTATCTCATCACCCTCAAGCTATACCGCGACGCAGACTTTACCTGTGGCGACCGGCAAGGTTGTATCGACAAGTTCGAAAACCCGGTCGTGGCAAACGTATATACGGCCAATGGTACCATTGTATTGTCTTCCGTATATCTTTACATGAGTCAGGTTGTCCCGCTCATCGATACACTGAAAAACCCCTGTCTTGCACCACAGGCGCAACACCTGGAAGTAGCCTTTTATACCGCTACCATTGATCTGGCGCCAGTCTTCGGCGGCTATTATGTAGCCTCCCAACGATGTTGCCGCGGCGAAAAACTCGCCAATATCTATGATTCAGAACATGAAGGTTCTACCTACTACACCATCATTCCCGGTGTTGAATCCAAACCTTATAATAACAGCGCTTATTTCAACAAAGACACCGCCATCGTTATCTGCAATAGTATGCCCTTTAAAATAGATTATGCTGCATTTGATGAAGACGGGGATAGTTTGACCTACAGCCTTTGCAGTGCCCTCACGGATGGTACTGCCAACAATGATATCAATTCCTCCACTCCTCCTCCGTATAATTCTACAGTACGCTACATTCCCCCTTACTCGGGCACTAATCCCATGGGCGGAAGCCCGGGCATCTCTATCGATAATAAAGGGCTGATCACCTGTACACCCAATAAACCAGGCAAGTATGTAATCACGGTATGCGTAAATGAATACGACCGAACCACCAAACGATTCCTCGGCATACATAGCAAAGATATTCTGCTTACAGTATTTGACTGCACTACCAAAATAGTCGCCCGATTTCCTTCCGTACTCAACAATTGCTCGGAAACGCCGGAATTAAAGGTGCCCATACCCAACTACAGTAATTCCGGGTACGGCTCCACCTACTACTGGACCTTTGGTGATGGAACGGATACACTAACAGACGACAGAACCCTCTTCTATCATCAATACCCCGATACCGGTATCTATAAAGTAAAACTGGTGGTCAATCCGCATCTCGCCTGCCGGGACAGCGTCAACGGAGAAGTACACAACTATCCCGGGCTGAAAGCCGGTTTTACCACTGCCGGTTTCTGCAAGGAAGACCCCATTAGTTTCAATGACACCTCCTCCTACCTATACGGCCAGATCACCAGCCGTACCTGGAATTTTGGTACCAATGACAGCGTAAGGCTGCCAGCCGGAGACCGCAGCGTTCAGTATACCTTTCCTAAAGGGAACGTATATACGGTGACGCTCACCCTTCATACCGACAAACAATGTGAAAAAACTGTTACACAAAACGTGCGTATTTACCAGGTGTTACCTTTCGCCGGTAATGACACTATTCTGGCCAAAGGGCAAACCATGGTGATGCAGGGCAGCGGCGGAAATGTTTACACCTGGCAGCCTCCCGACGGGCTCAGCGATCCTCATATCGCCCATCCGGTGCTTACCTACAATAAAGACATCACCTATGTGCTGAAGGTATCTGATCTACAGGGTTGTGTTGGGTATGATAGCATCAGCGTTAAGTATTTCACCGGCCCGGAAATGTATATCCCCAATGCTTTTACACCCAATGGTGACGGCGTAAATGACCGGTTTCGCTTTATACCGGTAGGCATTGTTCATTACCAGTTCTTCCGGATTTACAATCGCTGGGGCCAGGAGATCTATTCCTCCACAGATTTCAGAAACGGATGGGACGGTACCTACAAAGGCATGCCGGCACCTGTAGACACTTATCTGTGGATACTGAAGGGCACCGACTTCAACGGTAAGGAGATCTTCAAAAAGGGGACTGTTACACTCATCCGTTAGTTCATGTAAAAAGTATCCTTTTTTAGGTGATATCATCCTAATTTTACAGTATTGTTTCAACAGGCACCAACCAACAGGGAGGGCCACCAATCATGTTATTATGGGAATCGTTCTTATTACAGGCGCTACGGCAGGATTTGGCCAGGCATGTGCAGAAATATTTGCAGCAAAAGGCCATGACGTGATCATCACTGGTCGTCGCAAGGAAAGGCTGGAAACACTCAAAACACAACTTTCTCAGGAGTATGGTGCCAATGTACTGGCCCTGAATTTTGATGTCAGAGATGAACAGGCCGTACAGGCAGCACTGAACAGTATCCCCGAAGAATGGAAAGCGGTGGATATCCTCATCAACAACGCCGGACTGGCAGCAGGCCTTAGCACCATCGATGAAGGAGATACCGAAGACTGGAATAGTATGATAGACACCAACGTCAAAGGGCTGTTGTATGTTTCCCGTACTGTGATTCCGTGGATGCGTTCCCGTACCCGTGGCCATATCATCAACATCGGCTCTACCGCCGCCAAAACCGTATATGCCAAAGGCAACGTGTACTGTGCCACCAAAGCTGCTGTGGATGCCATTTCCGAAGGTATGCGCATAGACCTGCTGCCCTACCGGATAAAAGTAACCGCCATCCACCCGGGTGCTGCCGAAACCGAGTTCTCCCTGGTACGCTTCAAAGGCGACGAAGACAAAGCCAAAGATGTATACAAAGGCTTTATTCCGATGAGCGCCAAAGATGTGGCTGACGTGGTATACTATTGCACTACCCTGCCGCCACATGTTTGTATCAATGACCTCGTATTAACACCATTACAACAGGCCAATGCCTATTATATTGATAAAAATTAACACGTTTATGTGAGTATATAGTTAAGGGTATTTTTCTATATTTGAAAACATTTATATATCTTTTGGAGTCCCTATGCTCAAAAAAATATATACCAATGACATCTAACTAAAACAAGCCGAGAACAGACTCTATCCATTTAATGAAAACCATATCCCTATGCTTACATTCTTAACTATGTACGTATTGCGCCTGTACTATCCAAGGTGGAAAGAATTTTGGCGCCTTTATTTCGGCAAGTCCCGCCGAGGCAACTATGGCCGCTGGGCTTCGCGCAAAGACTGGAGTGAGGGTTACAGCTGGAGCTATAGCTGACCAAAGAAATTATCAATGAAAAGGGTGACCAGATACTGGTCACCCTTTTTGTTTTAAGCCGTTATTTATTATCTACAATCAAATAGATACTACTTCGTACACCACCTCTCCTTTCCTTGTATAAGCCACCAGCACTGATTTACCGGCCAAAGCACTCACTACCGGATAGGTAGCATAGAGGCTGTCAGCCGTGAGTGAACGACTGCTGATTGTTTGCCCTTCGGGCGATTTGACCACCATACCTACCCTGCTGCGGAAATCTCCCTGCCACTTCACCGGTTCATCCCATACCACTACCACCTTATCGCCGGCCGCTGTTACGATCTGCGGATGTTTGGCCATAGGTGCTTTACTCAGTGATTCTTTCTGCGTATAGGTTTTACCGTTATCTTCGGATCCTGCGTAAAAAACACCTTGTCCACCACCCATCGTGAACCAGGCAAAATGCAACCCCTTACGGTTGGCCGTCAGCGCCGGGCCAGTATGCGGACACCCTTTCACCACCCAGTTGTCTGCACTGATACGTACCGGCTCACTGAAAGACTTTCCGCCATCTAAAGACACCTGATGCACCATATCCCGGATAGAATCATTAATGATATCACGATAAGCCAGGTGTACATCGCCATTGCTGGCTACATATAAACGGGTACGGCAGCACTGGCAGACAGTCTGCGCCACCGGCTTTGCGGCCTGGAAGCCTTGCGGCCCCGCTGTCACAGCCCAATACAGCGTAGACCCTTCTGCTTTGGTATCCTTACGGTTGTCGAGCCAGATCGCCGCCGCTTCTCCGCCAGGTAACAACGCCATATCAAAATACCGCTGATCATAACCTGCCGTATCTGTCACTAAAGGATGCGCAGCCCCCCAGGTTTTACCACCATCAGCAGAAAGCGTGTACATCACTTTTCCCGCATACTTATTCCGGGGATCATGCTGCTCCACCCCAAACAGGGCGATCGCACTACCATCGGGTTTAAAAAGCAGTTTGGGCAGGTTTTCCGCATGTGGGTATACACCAGTGGTAGCAGCAATTTTTACAGGCTCAGAAAACGTATGTCCGTTATCGTTAGATACCGCATATAACATAACACCGGTATCTGCAGTACTATCTTTCTCCACCCAACTAATCACCGTATTCCCCGATGCATCCCCGGTAATGTAAGGACAGGAAGCATCCATGCCCCTGTGCGACAACACTACTGCCCCCTCCTGCTGTTGCGGCTTACACGACCATAACCCCAGTAATCCCGCTGTAATCATTATAACTATCCTCTTCATAATTATCTTTTTCCGGTAAAAGTATATGCTACGCCAAAGTTGAATGTTTGCCTTGGGCCTACCCGGTAACTCTTACCATAAGCAGATTTCTCTGCAGTGGTAGCATACAGGCGGTCACCTGCATTCATACAGTTGAGCCAGCATTCAAAGCCTTTCCACTGATAACCAGCTCTGATATTAAACAGATCATATCCATCATACCAGGCCGTATTGGCGGCATCCATATAATATCCGCTGATATGCTGCCACTCTCCTCCTATCCTGAAACCCCTCAACAGAGAAGGTTTCCAGGTCAGTTCCGTATTGGTGATCCATTTGGGAGCGCCATTCATAGCATTGTGATCGTATGTTTTTCCATTCTCCGTATAGGCGTCAAAGATATGAGACGCATAAGTGCCGCTGGTCCGTATAAATACAGAACGAAGTGGTGTGTAGCGGGCATTCCATTCAATACCGCGATGAGTAGTAGCACCTGCATTCTGGTTTTCATAAGAACCATCCGCAGTACGGACACTCACAATTTCATTGCTTCCTTTCATCAGATACACACTGACATCCACATATCCTTTATTTTGCGCGAAACCAAACCAGCCGCCGGCTTCATAGTTATTGTAGTTAGCAGATTTCAACACCGGCACTTTCACCCCTCTGTACAGTTCTGAAATATTAGGAGGGGCAAAACCCTTACTGTAATTGGCATACAGCCCTCTGTTGTGCTGAAGGTTATAGGTCAATCCCAGTTTGGGAGTGAGCGCATTGAAGTTATTACGTTCGCTGGGTGCACCGGTAAATGCAGAAGGAGGCAGATAATTGTTAAAATCATAGTCCATCCTGTCATAACGCAGTGCAGCTACTATCCGCATGTTAGCCAGCGGCATAAAGGAAAACTGTGTATATGCAGCCGTATTCAGCAGCCCTACGCGATAATTGGTGAGCACTGAATCGGTGAGCCGATAGCCGACATAATAACCAGCGGCATCTTTATCAATATCAATATAATTGGCGTTATAGGTAGCTGGGCTGTAATCCGCGCTCACACCGGCTATCAACGAAGCGTTCTTCCAGTCGAAATCTTTTTTATGCTGCGCAATAATGCCATAACTATAAAAAGCATCACTATTGATTTCTCCTCTTGCCTTTAAGGTATTACGCACATCCCTGATAGCATAAAAAGGATTCTGCCCGATGGTACTGTGACGGAAAAAAGCGGTCACACTCGTATGGTTGCGGCTATCCCATTCATGGTCGAGTGTACTGCGGATACGCAGGGCTTTCACTTCTCTGTAACTGAAAGTCTGGAAGTTCCGATAATCTTTCGCAAAAAAATGTGCACTGTCCAAACCACCCGTCTGGTCTGTTTTATAATTCACCAGTGTGGCGGCGGTGGTCCATTTGTTTTTTTCGTTGAGCTGTACATCCGCTCTCGCAGTCAGCGCCAGTTTATGAAAGTCGCTGTGGTCCATATAACCATTGCGTTGATCAGCATAATAACCGCCTACCAGAAAACCGACTTTCCCTTTGGTATCAGAAACACTGAAGTCGGTACGTTTATATCCCCAGTTGCTGGCTTCCAACTGCACTTTGGCGGTAGGTACCAGCGTAGGAACTGCTGTGATAAAATTGACAGCTCCACCCACTGCTTCACTGCCATACAGGGAAGAGGCCGGTCCACGGATCACTTCGATATTACGCAGTGCAGCCATATTGATTTCTATCAGCGCATTATGGTTAAAGTCTCCTACTGTACGGATGGGAATACCATCTTCCAGATATAGGAAAAGACTTTTATAGCCTATAGGCTGACGGATGGCCATTGTATGCTGTTCATTACCCAGATCTACCATGTATACCCCGCTTACTTTATTCAACACTTTGTCCAGAGTAGTGGCTTTGGTTTCCTGTAATGTTTGTGGAGAAATGGTGCTGATGGCCACAGGTACTTCTGTGCGATATTGTTTTTCTCTGGAAGAAGAAACGACGATCTCATTCAGGTTGGTGGAACTGGCTTCCAGGTAGATGACTGGCGTTTGTACTGCTGCTGAGGCAGGTATTTTAAGTGTGATGTATCCTACATAGGAAATCTTCAGCGAATCGTTTGCAGCGGGCGCGGGCAATACATAATGTCCCTGCGCATTACTGGTGCAGCCTTTACCGGCTGCTGTCAGGTTGATACTTACGCCTGGTAAGGCTTCTCTGGTCCGGGCATCTGCTATGCGTCCTTCCAGTTGCTGGGCATAGCTCGCCTGCATCGCCATACAGGCAATGAAAAGTATATAAAAAATTCTCATTACATCATTAATGGGGTGTAAGCATGAAAAGCATACACCTGGTTTATCAGGAATAATAAGGATGGAGCATATCAGTATAACAACTCCAACGATATCATCATCGTTAGGTCATCAAACCAACACACAAAGACTTAGCCGATCAATGGCTGCGGTGGACGGAAAATAGCGGAGACGGGGGTTTCCAGGGATGGAGATGTGTAAAAAGCTACATGTACTACCTGTGCAGCTACCGGTACCTGAATATATACCGGCAAAGCATTCACAAACATCACTTCATAACGTTCCTTGTTACTACCAGTGTTTTTGTCCTGACGGGCGTCACGGTCCAGTTCTTTTTTCAGATAACATTTACCATCACAATGCATCTCCGGTTTGTTCCTGTTTTCACACAACACCCGCGCAATGTAGGACTGCTGTGCGTCAAACTGCAGAACGATAAGACTTTTGCTGAAGTTCTGCAGCAAAAGTCCTAATGAAATGCATATGATGAGAAAATATTTCACACTGCAAACTTAAATAACAATCATTAAAAATATCATGATTTTTATCAGGACGTTTTGTTATGCATCGCCCGAAGGGCCGGGCCTTAAAACAAAAGGAGGTATCTCAATAGCAATCTGAGCCTCCTCCTTTGGTTTATTTTCCCTACCCTGGCAGATCATCTACCAAACGGGGCGCACCAGATTTACGGGGCAACCTCTCTCTCCGCAGTTTTAAATCCTCTAACCTTTTCAATAAAGTGTTTGAGGCTTTTTTGTTTTTGACCGTTGGCGATTTCGTTGTCACTTCCTTCCTGTTTGCTATTAAGCCACCTATCTTTTATTTCTTCTCTTTTCCGGAATCAATTAATAATTCGCGGATACTAATGTTAACGACTATGGTAATATCATGTAATACTTTTAATGCCGGCTGAAAGCTATTATTTCCCTGACCGACCAATTGCCTGTTCTATGCTCCGTTTGTTTCTTTCTGACCTCCACAGCAAAAACACTGGACTGTAAAGCAAAATACATTTCTCTTACTCCTCATAATTTTGCTACTAATAAAAATGGAAATTATGAACACACAAGAAACAACTTTACTTGTTACCTTCCGTATCAAACCAACCGAAAGAGAAAGATTCGAGGCCGCACTCATCGATGATCTGTTGGGTGCCAGAAATGAACCCGGCAATTGGTCTATGCACTTATTCCAGTCTAAGAAAGATAGAGATCTGCTCTATTTTTATGAACGCTGGCAGGACAACTTTGTATTGGATCTGCACCTACAGTATGATTATACGCAAACGGTGTTTGAATTAGCGCCCGATGCATTATTTGAGCCAATTAATATCAGGCGGTTGACGGATTTATCTCCTGTCGATCAGGCCACATATCGGCTTCCGGCGGACACCACCAAATCTATAGATCACTTGATTACCTTTACAGTACCTGAAAGCGAACGGGAGATGTTTATCAACACCTGGTCAACGCTTGTGGAAAAGAACAGGGCCATACCAGGCTGTGTTGCCTTTCATCTACATAGTGTAGAAAATGAACCATCCACTTTTGTATTATATACGCGTTGGGAAAATGAAACGGCATGGCGTCAATACGTTTCTACCCCTATAGCAGAAGGAATTTCCGATTTTCTCCTGGAACTGTTTCCATATTGTCAGAAGAATCAGTAGTTTTATTTGATGCTATTCTCAAAAGCACCTGAATGCTTTACCATACCAGGTACTACGCGCAGGTATCTTAAGCTTGACGATTTCACTTTAGTAGAGTCTTGCCATAGTGAAATACGCACAGAAAAAGAACTTTTTCTGCAGGATCATGTGTTCGCCTTTGTGTTGAACGGAACTTACAAACCTCAAGTCGACGGAGTAAAGATGAATATCGGGTCCGGTGAATGTGTGCTGATGCGAAGATCCAATATGCTCAAATATCAGAAATTTGCGGCAGAGAACATGCAGGGATTTGAATGCATTTTTTTCTTTATCAAAGATGACTTTATTCGCGAAGTGTTGCAGATTAATGATGCCGTAAAACCATTACCAGTAAGAGCTACCAGTATAATCAAACTTCCGATGAATGAGGCCTTAATGGGATACGTCCAATCAATTAAACCATACTTCAATGAGTCATTCATATTTCAGGAAGCCTTGCTGCGATTGAAAATGCAGGAGCTGTTATTTGGGCTCATCGCTATTCATCATGATCTTGTACCCCATCTGATCGATTTTTCGTTGCCCTATAAAAACGATCTCAGAAAAGTAATGGAGGAGCATTTTACAAAGAATCTGAGCCTGGAAGAATTTGCATATATAACCGGCAAAAGTTTATCAGCCTTTAAGCGTGAGTTTCAGCAGGTGTTCAACATCTCTCCTGGAAAATGGCTGCTGAAAAGGCGTCTGGATCACTCCCGTAAACTGCTCATGCATACGGAAATGAACGTGAGTGATGCCTGTTATGAATCCGGCTTTGAGAACCTGTCGCATTTTTCCCGCTCATTCAAATCACAATTTGGCATAAACCCTTTACAGATAAAACAATTGTCATGATAACAATGTGTCTTCATTGAGTAAGTGATGAAGACACATTGTTTTGGTTTTCAACTTGGAATCAGGATATATTATCTGTAAGCAAGAATTTATAATTATCCTCTAGACAATAAATTTCCTGACTAAAATAAAAAGAAGCGGCCATCTCTTGTTGAGACGGCCGCTTCTTTTTTAAGCTATTTATTTCGGTCACTATTGTGACAATACAAAGCGGAAAGTAATACCACCTCTGGTATTGGTGATCGGATAAGCAGTGGAAATAACCGGTATGGTCTGCCTGCGATCATAGAAGAAACGAAGATTCAGACGATTGTTTACGATGTAGTCGATAGAAGGAGCAAAGCCCACCACTTTCTGACCACTTGTGGGAATCACCAGATCGGCATCCAGTCGGTTGTTAGCTGTTTTATCATCACGGAAGCTCATATCCAGACGGAAGTTAAGGTCATTCTGCAAACGCTTTCCTCCGTTTTTACTGATCGCAAATGGCAGCTGCAGCCCTCTGATACGATAGCCGGCGCCGATCACGATTTCGCTGGAACGCAGTTCTGTCAGCTGGTAATCGATCAGACTGAGACTGAGTGAACGGCTCTTACGGAATTCGATACGTGCATTGAGGCTGTTGGTAAAGGTGAGGTCCACACCCAGCAGCGGCGAGAACTGTTCTGTCAGTGTCAGGTTAGGTACCAGGAAGTACGGGAAGTAGTTGCCCGATACGGTATCCCTGAAGGCAGGATAACCTGCCAGTCTTGGATCTTCATAATACATGGAAGTATTATAGGAGTTCATCGACAGCGTACCAGTGTAACCATGCGTCAGCGTAAAGTTGGTGAGGAAGCTGCGGAATGGTTCCAGCTTGGTCAGACCATTATACGTTATACGCCAGTTAGGTTTAGGTATGAAGTTTTTGAACGGATTGCTTCTTACAGAGCTACCAGGTCCCTGCAGCAGTCCGATCTTGTCGGGCGACTTGCCGGTGTAGGCAGCCAGGAAGGCTGGTATCAGCACATCCTGTGCATATCGGGTATAACCGTAGGCATAAGACGGATCTTTCGGATCGCCGGCAGGTACTCCCGGATCTTTGTTGTACGGGTTAGCTGCGCCCAGTCTTTGGGAAATGATATTACGGTATGCCTCGAAATTACGGAACGTCTCAGAAACCCCATTTGCTGTGTTGATTCTGCCAAACATGGTTTTGATGGCGATATAGGTAATCTCAAAACCACCGGCATCATAAGGGCTGAGGTGCTGGAAGCCGAGGTTGGCGCCGGTAGAATCCTGCAGGTTCTTATACAGTTCTGTATGCGTTTTGGTAAACGACTTGGTCATGTTAAGATCTATACGCAGATCGTTGAACGGCTCCAGCTGTGCCTGAGCGTCCCAACGTTGGGTAAACTGCTGCTGGAACTGTATGTTCAGTGAAGGGTCCGGCGTAATCAGTCCTTTTTTGGCGAAATCGTCCAGCCATTTTTTATCCGGCTGTTTGCCCAATACAAACCCAATACCTGGTGCCATAGATTGCCAGTTCATACCCAGCACTTTGGTACTGTCCAGATAACCTGGCAGGCGTGTTCCGGCATTTTCATTGTAGTTGATGCCGATACGCTTCAGTGCCATCAATGGTTTCAGCACACCTTTCACCCATGGTGAAATATCATCAGCATTTGGTTGTTGCTGAGATGACTGATTGTTATTGCCTGTATTGTTTTTGTTGTTCTGATTGTTATTGTTGTTATTGTTGGAGGGTTGTTTGCGCGCATTGATTTTACGCAGGAACTTGGATTTGTTGTACAGTTCCACAAATTTGAATTCTGCTGTTACGGTGCGCTGCTGACTGTTTTCGATGGCGTTACCCAGATAAAGTGCCAGCCTGGAAGCGCCGGTCCAGCGGTATTCGGTACTATACCCCACTGCTACGTTGGTCCAGCTTAAGGCCGGGAACTTGGCTGTAGGCAGGGTGTACGTGAAGTTAGCGTTGTGCATGTAGTTTACAGAACGACCACCTTTGAAGAAGTTACCCCATACAGAATCCTTCTTCGCGGAAGTGTTTATTCTACCTGACGGTTCGTCTACACGGGAATTATTCACCGCATTAAACTCGATGTTGATACTGCGGGTGAGATCCCATTTAAGTGTATAATAGCGATCGAATGTAAAGTATTTATCATAAGTCTCAGGCAGCTGATATTTCACATCACCGCCCACGTTGCGGATACGGGATGCGCCAAACTGCCGGATAATATCTGCGCGGAAACTGATGATAGAAGGCACATAGTTAACATTGAAGTCCCGTATCAGGTCCAGCCAGTGTGTTTTAGTCTTCAGCAGCTTTTTAAACGGCTCGATATAACGTGGCTGACCAGCATAGTTATACCCGAGTCCACCGCGGTGTTTGGTCAGCAGGTCGCTTTGAATCAGCGGATTATGCCTGTTGATCTGTGAGAACGAATAACTGATGTCAAAGTTTTCGATATCCCACAAATGTCGTTTTCCCTGTTTCAGATTGAGTTTCCGGACGTTGGTAAAGTTCAGGCTGGTGATAGAGGTGAAGTCCTGCGCATTTTTGCGGATGGAGTCCTTCTCCCGTGCTGACCGGGCCAGCGCCATTTTATCCTTCAGTTTAATATCGAGATCGTACGGATCATATTCCGGATTGCTGGCGGATTGTGAATATCCGGCATATACGGGGATAGACATACCTACCTTTTTAGGTAACAGTTTACCTAGGTCCAGATTGGCAGCGGCATCGTACTGCAGGAAGTTATCACGGAAACGTTCATTCACGCGCTGGTCAATATTTCCGAAGCCGGCAGTGTGCATATTTCCGGAAACGGATATGGTACCCAGATCGGCCAGCTGAAAGTCAGCCCTGGCGAGAGCAGCATAACCACCTTTCTCATCAAAGTCAGACAGGCGCAGTTCATCGAACCACACTTCCGCACAACGGGGCAATCCATCGTCTTTGGGGTTAAGGATACCGATCATCATGGTACGTGCATCTCCCAGGCTGGGGTTACCCACTACTGACATATAGTTGCCGTATTCATCAGTCACCGGTGTCATGGGGTATGGCAGCAGCGGAGAGCAGGAATCACACATATTCCTTTTCTGTTTGAGCTGACTTAACCGGTCCATGACCAGCTGCAGGTTATTTCCTTCCGGCCATATCTCTGTAGGTGATTTGGAGTTCCAGGCAGTCACCTTCAGCGGAATACGGTATTCGTAGTAGTTGCTCACAAAGTCGCTACCGATACGTATCACTGCCTGTACCTGTCCGTCTTTCAGTGCACTGGCTGATCCCATAGCTTCTGCGTGCATGTACATCTCCAGTTTTTTATACTGGCGCATGTCCATGTTCAGGGTTTTGTACAGTGCGCGGATCTCTCCGTCCTGCAGATTACATACCTGAACAGACAGGGATTGTTCGTTCAGCTGCAGTGTGGTATTGTTGGTACTGATTGTATTCTGTCTTACTACTCCTGGTGGCAGCACATAAGGAATAGGGCTGCGGGAAGAGTTTTCTTCAATATTTACAGCAGAAGAGTTAAAGGTGGTGGTCTGATTTAACGGTATAGGATCGCCTGGTCTTAACTCGTACATATAACGGCGCCATTGGTTGCGCACCAGTTCCAGTTTCGCAAAACGTACCACTACCGGCTCGCTGAAATCAGTCATGAACATACGCATAAAGCGGATGGACTTAAAGTCGGGTATGCTGCCCACCTTAGCGTTGAACTGGTTTAACGGCACTTTAAACTGATACCAGGTCTCGGTGGTTTTCTGTCCGTTGGGCAGATCTACCGGCGCATCAATTTTATCCACAATGAAGTTGGAACCTACCGTCATACCGGGTTTCAGATCTACCCTGTACTGGAAGTACTCTTCCGTTTCGTTCATGGTATTATCCCTGTTCAGGTCTTCCGACTCGGGGATATTGGTAGCCGCAGTAGAGAATGATGATTTAGGATCAGATACCGGGGAGTTGCCTTCCGGATTGCTATAGTTTTTATAACGTTCCAGAATGCTGGCCTTGCTGGCATCATAATCGGCACTGCGGTAATGTTTATAGTCGTCGTTGGCCGGGTCTTTCTGTGCCTGCTGATATACAGGGGAACCACCGAAGTTCATGGCCATTTCGTTCATATAGGTTTTAAAGAACGCTGCCTCATCAGAAGATTTCAGACCATCATAACCCACGTCCTGATAAGCCCGGATATTGGGATCATTGTCAAAAGCCTGGGTGATCTGCTGCTGGAACTTAGGCTGGCGGCCCCAGTTGGAAGAATCGATCTTGTTAGGGTCCTGATTCGGGTCCGGCATACCATTTTCAAAGAACTTTTTACCGTCTTTGAGAATGTCTTCAGAAACGTTACCCAGGTTGAAGTAGAGCGAACCACCTGCACTGTTGGGTGATTTAATGAAGGGGTCCTGTATCCAGAATTCGATGTATTCGATATTCGCAGTTTCGAAGTCGCTGTTGTCGATGGCACGCATGATACCACCCCATTTTGCTCTGGGATTCGCCAGTTTACCATTCCTGTCCATAGCCATCGGACTGCTGGTAAAGTTATACGGGCCTCTTTCTGTAGGGTAGTAGGCCAGATCGAGGGTACTCAGCTGGCTTTGTCCGAAATCGGTAGATCTGTTACGGAACACCTCTTTCTGGTATACCAACCTTACACGGGGATCTGACTGATCATCAACAGATATACCGGGAGGCAGGTTGGGTGACTTGGGCAACTGGAGTGTTGGCTCCAGGATATACCAGGCTAGTTTCGCTCTGTTTTTACCATAGTCGAGCATGTTATTCACCTCTGCTTCCGGGAAAAGCACGGTACCGCTGGCATTGGTAGCGCCTTTCGGCGTAGAAGCCAGTGCCCAGCTGGTAGCAGGGAATTTAAGGTCATATCCACTCTTTACACCTTCGAAATCGTCGATATAAGCTGTACCCTGTTTGCTGCCGGGCTGATTGATCAGTTTACTGTGGCCAGGGAACAGTCGGGCTACTTCACCGGTAAACAGGACGTGGGAAGGTGTGGTAGTGCTGTAGTTAGGCAGTTTGTCCAGGAAACGTGTCAGTCCTTTCCATTCAGAAGCGTAGTTAAGGTCGAGGCCTACCATGGTGTTCTTGATAGGATCTTCGCCATAGTTTACTTTCTGGTAGTAAGGTCTTTCACTCATACGGACGATGGTACCACCGATGCTCAGTTTATCATTTACGAGGTAATCGAGTCGGGTACCGAAATAGTTGCGGACCTGCTGGCCGAACAGTGCATTGTTTTCAAACTGTACATTGATCGGTACGCCGGAGTTGAGCACACCGCCGTTGATAATTTTAAGCCTGCCGAGGTTATAGTCAATAATATAGTCCACGTTTTCACGCAGTACCTGGCCACCGGCTGTTACGGTTACGGAGCCGGGAGGAATGGTGATACCACCTCCCAGATTGATTTCCGAAGAGTTGGCTGATTTATAGGAGCCGCGTATCACGTAGCGGTTGAGCTGCGGGAACTGTTGTGCTACCACCTTGATGGAGTCGTACAGTACGCGGTACATGTATTGTTTTTCCAGGGTAGCATCTCCGCCGAAAGCTTTTTTCAGTCCGTCCCCGAAAGGTTCCAGCATGGGGAACATGATTTTCCCGTTAAGGGAATTTATCGTGTATCCTTCTACGTAGTCGAACACTCCATCCGGCTGCGGGTCGAGCTGGTTGTTGAGGCGATCGAGGTTTAAGATAGTAATAATTGGTGCGCCGGCGTAATCGCCTTTTGCATCGGGGAGGTAACGTTTATCGCTGGGTGGTCTGTTTTCTGCACCGGGGTCTTTATAGAAAACATCCATTTTGAAGTCCTGCTTATTCACCTGGAAGGCGCCGGTGGCGTAGATGTTTTTCATCATCAGTTTCCAGATAGGCAGTGTAGGCCGGGCAGAAGTGGCTTTCAGCAATTTCAGGAACAGCACCGGTGAGTTGGCGCTGTTGTTCTGGTCTGGTGGGATATCCTGGGAGAATTCACCCACCTGATATGTCCGGCCGTTATAGGTGTATTGATAAGCTACTGCCAGCACTTCGTCTGGTTGCAGCTGTTGATTAAGGGAGATGAAGCCCAGTTGTTTGTTAACCGTATATTCTGTGGAGTCCAGTTTACGGGCGAATGTTTTTTCAAACTCCGACACCGGTTTCAGGCCCAGGGCCAGCAGGCGACTTACTACGATACTGGTGTTACGACTGGCGGGATCACCTACCAGGCTGGCGTACAGGCTGTTGGTAGCCCTGTCCGGCAAATGAGACGAAGTGTTTACCTTGATCTGGTCGTTGTAAGGTTTGTATTCACCAAGGTCCATCAAACCTACGATATCACGGGTTTGAGTGGTGGCCCCGGTTTTATTGGTTACCCACACCTCTATCCTGGTGATATTGGAGAGAGAGCGGATAATAGGCAGATTGGACATGGCGTAGTTAAACGTATCGCGGTAAAACTGCGCCAGGAGGAAGTGTCGGTTGTCTTCATATTCATCGGCGCGGATATTATAATCCTGTACCATGGTACCGCCTTTGAGCATGAGGTTCTGTTTCTGTGATTTCTGGTTAGAGAGTACACTCGTTACCGTGAGGCGGCCAAACTGCAGTTGGGTTTTCACACCGAAGAGAGACTGGATACCGGAGATCAGGGAACTACGGAGGGGGAAACTCACGTTACCGGCTTCTATCTTCTTGATAATTTCGTCATTATAGCCGGTATACTCCAGTTTTACCTGGTTTTCGAAATCGAAGGTAGACTGGGTATTGTAGTTGGTGATCAGTTTCAGTTTATCACCGATTCTTCCGGTAACGTTCATGTTGATACCCATGTCGAAGTTGAAGCCCCCGTTTTTACGGGCCTGCTCCACCAGTACAGGGTTTTTGATATTCTGGCCCTGGTAGCCGAATGTCAGGTCGAGGCTTCCCTGCGGCCGGATATCCACTTTACTGCCGCCAAAGATGCGGTCAAAGAGGTTATTACCGTTGTACAGCTGCGGGCCATTGCCACGCTGGTTGAGATTACCGAGAGCGCTGGCTCTTTTCTGCCAGTAATTTTTTTCACTCTGTGCCGACTGAAGTTTATAGAACTCATCGAAGTTCATATAAGTCGGGTTCCGGTAATTTTGGTTGCCGATTTTCTCTGTGACGGTGTATTGTTTGGTAATGGGATCGTATTCTACAGTTTTGTTGATATTGGCCGGATCATTCAGGTCAATAGCATTCCTGGACGTCGGGTCCGATATAGTGGGGCCGCGTCTGTCCTTAAGGGGGTATTTCAGGGTATCTTTCTTCCCGGTAGTATCGATTTTGGTATTACCAGTAGTTGTGGTGTCCGACTTCCAACTCGCCCTGCTCAAAAATTTAATATTCCCGGATCGTTCCCTTGCGGCAGTGTCAACAATGATAAAAGATACAATTCCTATTACTGCAAAAGCACCATAGTAAGTCTTTCTTGCCAAGAAAAATAGGTTTTTATAGAGGTCTTTATTAATTATAAACTTTTCAGGGCTTTTTTGATCAGCTCTTCCAAGTTTTGCAATGTTGGTTCGTTCTTCATAACTCTCTGAATTGCCGTATCTGCCATGTTCCGGGCTATGCCAAGAGTTACCAGAGCATTTAACGCATCTTCATGGATTGTATTGTTTAATGCTGCAGATAATTGTAAGCTGCCTGTATCCTTTTGTTTCTTTATCTTGTCTTTCAGTTCCAGAATAATTCTTTTGGCTGTTTTGGCCCCTATTCCTTTGACACCTTCCAGCATTTTTTCATTTTCCATCATAATGGCCCGCTGGATATCTTCCGGTTGAAGAGAAGACAACATCATTCTGGCCGTACTGGCACCTACTCCTGATACGCTGAGCAATAACAGAAAAAGGCTCCTTTCTGTTTCTTCAAAAAAACCATACAGGGTATGTGCGTCTTCCTTGATCTGTAAATAGGTTAACAATTTACAACTTTCCAGGGCCTGTATCCGTGAATAGGTATTAAGACTGATCTGGACTTCGTATCCTATTCCGTTCACATCCATATGAACAAATGCCGGTGACTTATATGCCAATTTTCCATCCAAATAAGCGATCATAGAAGGTAAAGGTTCGGTAATTTAACTAAAACTTACGAAAAAATGAGGAATAAAGCATTCCCTGCAATAAAGGGCAAAGATGCTAACTTTTAATGGATTGACAAGCCATTAACGGGTTCATATGCGACTTTTTTAGGAAATATTCGTTTATATCGTATTTTTACGCCTCGATTTAAACACATATTTAGTTTATATGAATAAAATAACGGCCGCTATTACAGCGGTGGGTGGATATGTTCCTGACTATGTGCTGACCAATCAGGAACTTGAAAAACTGGTTGACACAACAGACGAATGGATATTGACCCGGACTGGCATCTCTGAAAGAAGGATTCTTAAAGGAGAAGGGAAAGGCACCTCCGATTTATGCGTACCTGTAGCGCTCGAGATTTGCAAAAAAAGAGGTATTTCTCCTGAAGAAATAGACCTGCTCATCGTAGCCACTGTAACTCCCGACATGACATTCCCCGCCACTGCCAATGTTGTAACAGATAAAATCGGTGCTAAAAACGCATTCGGTTTCGACATCAGTGCTGCCTGCTCTGGTTTCCTGTATGCTCTGGACACTGGCGCCCGGTTTATTGAAAGTGGCCGTTATCAGAAAGTGATGGTGATTGGTGCAGACAAAATGAGCTCTATCATTGACTATACCGACAGGACTACCTGCATCATCTTCGGTGATGGCGCCGGTGGTGTACTGCTCGAGCCCAATACCGAAGGTTACGGCGTTATTGACAGCATCCTGAAAAGTGATGGTCATGGCCGTGAATACCTGCACATGAAAGCCGGTGGCTCCGTAAAACCTGCTTCCATCGAAACAGTGCAGAACCGCGAACACTATGTATACCAGGAAGGTAAAATGGTGTTTAAATATGCAGTGTCCAACATGTCTGAAGCAGCCAACAACGTACTGGAACGCAACAATCTGACTGCAGACAACATTGCATGGCTCGTTCCTCACCAGGCTAACAAACGTATCATTGCTGCCACCGCTCAGTACATCAACTTACCTGAAGAGAAGATCATGATGAACATACAGCGCTATGGCAACACTACCGCCGGTACTATTCCATTGTGCCTGTGGGACTACGAAAAACAACTGAAAAAAGGAGATAACCTTATCATGGCCGCATTTGGCGGAGGTTTCACCTGGGGCGCCAGCTACATTAAATGGGCGTACGACGGTGACAAATTTGGTAAATAACCTTTAAGGCAAGATATACCCGAAGGCCAGGCGCGTTTGCCCCTGGCCTTCTGTTATTATATGCCCATGCATCATCTTCATCAGATCCCTGCTAATCACCAGCCCCAGCGCCAGCCCATTGTCCTGCCAGTTCTCCAGGCCTGCCAGTACAAAACGGGCATCCTTACCCGTTTCCGCCAATATCCTCACCTCCACCTGCTCCGGATTTTCCCCGGCAGCAATCATCAGTGTGCTGCCCACCATTGCCACGGTAACGGCTATCTGTAATAACTGTATGTTTACCAGTTTTAGTAACTCCTCATCCGCAAGCACCTGCATACCCTCCGGTATATAATAAGCTATCTTCAGTTGCTTCTGCGCTATTTCCGCCTCCAGCGGCCCTGTCGCACTCTTCACCAGGGACAGCAGCGTACCGGAGACAGGCTGGTAAGTATAGCCCTGCAGCTGCAACCGCAGCCATTTCAGAATATTATCAAAAAGATCCAGAATCCCTACAGAAGTAGTACTGATCTGCTTTAGCCATGCAGTCATTTCGGCCTTCGACAAGGTCCCCGACCGGAACCGCGCCGCCACCTCTGTAAGATGTACAAGCGGCCCTTTAAAATCCCTCGCCAGCAGGCTGATCAACTTGTTTTTAAACGCTTCATTTTCCTTCAATGTCAGGTGAATGTGCTCCATCTCCCTATATCCCTGTAAAAGCGCTTCATCCTGCTGTTTCAGCCGCTGATAATGCCAGTAACGTTCCCACATCAGCACCATCAACAGTATAAATACAATCAGCATCCCTATGATCAACAACTTACGATTGATGGATTCTGCCTCCTCTTTATCCAGTATCAGCTGTTGTATCCGGTTTTGCCGGACCAGCGACTGCAAAGTTTTCTCTTTCCTGAAAAAAGCTATATAATCATAAGATCCTGCATTAGGTTGATAACGTGGCTCTCCGGCCAGGCGCATGATTTCCTGACTGTATTGCGCCACCCTGGCAGCATCGTTTTTCCTGCTGTAAAAATCGTATAGCCGTGCCAGCCAATACAGATTAATGGCAATGCTACCAGTTTGCACTCCTAACTGATATGCTTTTTCCTGATACTTTGCTGTATCTGCATGATAACCCATCCGCGGAAAATCATCCAACCGGCCGTACATATCCATGGCCACATAAGGCATTCCGCTGCGCATCGCCTTATCAGCCAGCTGATAGATGGCTGCTTCTGCTTTCCGGCCCTCTCCCTTCAATATCAGATCGTTCAGCTCATAGGCATCCACATAAAAAATTATCTTGGAACGCGGATAGCGGGATACTACCTTGCGGGCTGTTTTCAAGGCCCAATGCACCGAATCGGCATGGGTACTGTCTTTATAAAAACGCATGACATAATTGATGAGCAAAAAACCATATACAGAGTCCTGCCCGCGTGGTAACCTACCAGCCAGATGAAAGGCCTTATAGAAATAGGTATTGGCATCTGCGGCCCTTCCCATATTATAATAGTAGAGATAGATGTTGCCCATTGTTTTGGCCATACGTGCAGAGTCGCCCAGCTGCTCATGTACTTTCAACGCCCGGTAGGCATACACGCTGGCTACATCAAAATCGGTTTTAAGCGCGTAGTAAGAACTAAGTATATCATCAGCATCTGCCAATCCCCTGGCGTTATGTTGCCGGATAGCCATATCCCGCACTTTCAGTGCATAATAGAAACAGCTGTCCAAGTCGATAACAATATACAAGGTGGCGATTTTTCCCAATACAGATATGTAGCCCGCACTGTCGCGCTGCCGGGCAAGGTCGTGCTGCAACTCCGGCAATTGCGGAGACTGAGCAACCATCTTCAGTGATAATAGACAGCAAATAGTGGCAATATAACGTTTACGCATGTACGACTAAATCGTATACTCCAACATCAAAAAACCTTCAGCTTCTTCCTGTACAATAAGTCCGCCTTTCATCTTATGCATAAAATCCCGGCTGATAATAATCCCTAAAGCAAAAATATTATGTTCCTTATCCTTGAGTTCTTCCAATAACTTCCTGGTAGCCGGCCCACCATCAGCCATAATACGGACTGTTATCTTCCCGTCTTCCCCATGTGCTGATACTACCAGCACACTACCTGCTTTGGCAGTGGCAACAGCTACCTGAAACAGCTGGATATTCACCAGCCGCAATATTTCTTCATCTGCCATAACCGTCAGCGCAGGCGCAATACGGTTCACCAGCGTGAGTTGTTTGTCGTTCATTTCTTCCTGCAGAGATTCCACCGCATCTACTATCAGTGGCAGCAGTTTACAGGTGACCGGCGTGTAAGTAAAGCCCGACAGCTGCATCCGGAGCCATTTCAGGATATTATTAAATGCGCCCAGGGTTTTGCGGGATGCGTTACCGATCTGTTTCAACAGGCTTATTACCTCCGGCTGTGTAAGCGTACCTGTTTTTAACTGCGTGGCTACTGCAATGATATGATGCAGCGGTGTCCGGAAATCGCTGGCCAGCATACTGATCAGTTTATTCTTGAAAAGATCGTTTTCCGTAAGGGCGGCGTGGGTCCTGGCCAGTTGCACATAACTCAGGGCCAGTGCGTTTTCTTGCTGCTTCCAGCGCCGGTAATGCAGATACCGGCCGGTAAACAGGGTGATGAGCAACAGAATAATGATGAGTAATCCTACTGCTACCAGTGTCCTGTTTTTTTTCTCCGCAAGCTCCTTTTCCAGCTGCTGCTGCTGTATCCTGTTGGCAAGGGAGAGAGACTGTAACGCTTTCTCTTTCAGAAAAAAATCGATGTAATTGGCTTCCTGCCGGGATACCCGAGCGTTAATCCTGTAACGGTCCAGGGTGGCCAACCGCATGATTTCATTGCCATAATACACTACTTTTTCGGGCTGTTGCCGGCTACGGTAATAGTCGTATAGTCTGCCCAGCCAGTACAGGTTAAGTTCCATACTGCCGGATTGTGCGGCCACCCGATACGCCTGGTCCTGATAGTTGGTAGAATCTGTAAAATAGCCCAGTTGCTGAAAATCATATAAACGGCCATACATGTCCATCGCCACGTAAGGCATACCCTTTTGTTGTGCCAGATTAGCGAGTTCGTAGATACGGTGTTCTGCCTCTCTGCCTCTGCCCTCTCTGACCAGCAGATCGGCCTCAAAAGCCGCTACATAAAAAGTAGCTCTGCTGTCGGGATATTTTTTTAGTATTTTCGCCGCCTTTCGTAATACCAGTCTCACAGAATCAGTACGCGTGCTGTCATTGAAAAAGCGCCAGGCATAATTTACCAGCATAGTGGCCGCTATAGAATCTTTTTCCGGCGGTAGCCTGTTGGCCATATGGAAAGCCCTGTAAAAATAATTGTTGGCTTCCACCGGATGCCCGGAGTTCTTATAACACCCGTAGATAATATTCAATGATCTTATCATCTGTGCAGAGTCGCCGAGCTGTTCATTCTGCAGCAGTGCTTTGTATGCATAGGTGATGCCTACATTATAATCCGTTTTAGCCGTATAATACCATCCCAGCATGTTGTTGGCATCGGCCATGCCGCTTACATCATGCAGTCGTGTTGCTATTTCCAGCATCTGCCGGGCATAATAGAAGGAGCTATCCAGGTGTATACTGGCATAGAGTGCACCGATTTTTCCCAATACGGCCACATACCCGGCACTATCGC